>CP076355.1:340000-670833 GCA_018798825.1 Ochrobactrum sp. BTU1
AACTCCGAATACCGGGGAGTACTACTGGGCAGACACACGGCGGGTGCTAACGTCCGTCGTGAAGAGGGCAACAACCCTGACCACCATCTAAGGTCCCTAAGTTATGGCTAAGTGGGAAAGGATGTGAGGATCCCAAAACAACCAGGATGTTGGCTTAGAAGCAGCCATCATTTAAAGAAAGCGTAACAGCTCACTGGTCTAAATAAGGGTCTTTGCGCCGAAAATGTACCGGGCTAAAGCCATACACCGAAGCTGTGGATGCACGTATGTGCGTGGTAGCGGAGCGTTCCGTAAGCCTGTGAAGGGACAGTCGTGAGACATCCTGGAGGTATCGGAAGTGAGAATGCTGACATGAGTAACGATAAAGGGAGTGAGAGACTCCCTCGCCGAAAGTCCAAGGGTTCCTGCTTAAAGTTAATCTGAGCAGGGTTAGCCGGCCCCTAAGGCGAGGCCGAAAGGCGTAGTCGATGGGAACCACGTTAATATTCGTGGGCCTGCAGGTAGTGACGGATTGCGTGTGTTGTACATTCTTATTGGATTGAATGTGCAGCGAAGCGGTTCCAGGAAATAGCTCCTGCATATAGACCGTACCCTAAACCGACACTGGTGGACTGGTAGAGAATACCAAGGCGCTTGAGAGAACTGCGTTGAAGGAACTCGGCAAAATGCACGCGTAACTTCGGAAGAAGCGTGACCCTTGTTTAGGCAACTAGATGAGGGTGGCACAGACCAGGGGGTAGCGACTGTTTACCAAAAACACAGGGCTCTGCGAAGTCGCAAGACGACGTATAGGGTCTGACGCCTGCCCGGTGCTGGAAGGTTAAGAGGAGATGTGCAAGCATTGAATTGAAGCCCCAGTAAACGGCGGCCGTAACTATAACGGTCCTAAGGTAGCGAAATTCCTTGTCGGGTAAGTTCCGACCTGCACGAATGGCGTAACGACTTCCCCGCTGTCTCCAACGCAGACTCAGTGAAATTGAATTCCCCGTGAAGATGCGGGGTTCCTGCGGTTAGACGGAAAGACCCCGTGCACCTTTACTATAGCTTTACACTGGCATTCGTGTCGACATGTGTAGGATAGGTGGTAGACTTTGAAGCAGTGGCGCCAGCCATTGTGGAGTCATCCTTGAAATACCACCCTTATCTATATGGATGTCTAACTGCGGCCCGTTATCCGGGTCCAGGACCGTGTATGGTGGGTAGTTTGACTGGGGCGGTCGCCTCCTAAAGAGTAACGGAGGCGCGCGATGGTAGGCTCAGAACGGTCGGAAATCGTTCGTCGAGTGCAATGGCATAAGCCTGCCTGACTGCAAGACTGACAAGTCGAGCAGAGACGAAAGTCGGTCATAGTGATCCGGTGGTCCCGCGTGGAAGGGCCATCGCTCAACGGATAAAAGGTACGCCGGGGATAACAGGCTGATGACCCCCAAGAGTCCATATCGACGGGGTTGTTTGGCACCTCGATGTCGACTCATCGCATCCTGGGGCTGGAGCAGGTCCCAAGGGTATGGCTGTTCGCCATTTAAAGCGGTACGTGAGTTGGGTTCAGAACGTCGTGAGACAGTTCGGTCCCTATCTGCCGTGGGTGTAGGAATATTGATAGGATCTGTCCCTAGTACGAGAGGACCGGGATGGACGTATCTCTGGTGGACCTGTTGTCGTGCCAACGGCATAGCAGGGTAGCTATATACGGACGGGATAACCGCTGAAGGCATCTAAGCGGGAAACCCACCTAAAAACGAGTATTCCCTATCAGAGCCGTGGAAGACTACCACGTTGATAGGCCGGGTGTGGAAGTGCGGCAACGCATGTAGCTTACCGGTACTAATAGCTCGATCGACTTGATCACTCCCATTTACAATATCCATCAAGCAAAGCTTGATGATGATAAAAGCACGAAAGACAACAGCTTCTCATATTTGTGTTCTTCGCCGACCTGGTGGTTATGGCGGAGCGGCTGCACCCGATCCCATTCCGAACTCGGCCGTGAAACGCTCCAGCGCCAATGGTACTTTGTCTTAAGACACGGGAGAGTAGGTCGCTGCCAGGTCTGCTAAGCACACAAATAATTCCATCTTCTCAAATCCATACAAAACAGACCATTCAACGCGGCAACCGCGAAAAAAATACCCAACCGGTTCATAATAAACACCCTGGCGCGGGGTGGAGCAGCCCGGTAGCTCGTCAGGCTCATAACCTGAAGGCCGCAGGTTCAAATCCTGCCCCCGCAACCAATATCCATAACAAATACAAATTGTTACGCCTCCTTCGGGAGGCTGTTCGCGTTCCCGCCAAATCCACCCGGAATCATATCGGAAGCATCAGAAGGAAAGCTGTCGCGCAGTAAAGCCGGATAAATGCGACGGAAATTTACTGCGGATTGCGCTGAAAAAGTACCAATGGCGGAGACGTGGTAAGGGTATAAACGAACCAGGGCCGGAGGGGATGAGATGGCTGAAATCCGGGATGAAGCTCATGACGTCGTCGTCACCTCTGATGATATTCTTGGCGGTACGCCGGTGATTGCCGGCACGCGAATCCCAGCTCATGATGTATTGGCTGCCTTGGCCGCGGGCGCAACAGAAGAACAAGTCCTTACAAACTATCGCTCGCTCACTACCCATCATATTAAGTTGCTGGCATCCTATCATGAAATCTACTCGACTGGGGCGTTGAATGCACCGCGGGCGCGTACCTTGCCCGAAGGCGTCCGCCGGATCAATGAATACCGCGTTCCACGTATCCGGAAAGGTTAATCCACGTTGATCGTCGATATCGATGAGACAAGATATGGGAGAAAGCCATTCCAGGTCTCTGCTGATCAGTCATCAACATATCAGACGCGGCGATGAAGAAAAACACGACTGCTTCGCGCTTTATTTCTGCCGTCAAGTGAAGTTCGTGCGTATCCACCAAGCAGACGTAGATTAGGCACTCGAAATTCGCCTCTCCTGCTCTTATTCGACCTGAGTGTCGATCCAATCGCGGGTCTGCTCAAGAACCTCATTAGACAATTCGGGGTCATCGACCGCTCTCGCGAGGATGACGGCTCCGATCATTGCCGCCCAGCTTCCGATCGCTGCCCGGCGCTTGTCGACCGCGCCGTCGTCCGGAAGTGCTTGCTCGATACGAGCAATCTGTGTCCGCAGACCTTCGGTCATGGCGCCTTTCGCTGCGGGCGTCTGGTGACGAATGGCAGCGGCCAAGCCCGCCGTCGGGCATCCATTGCCGGGATTATCCCGATGGCGAGGCGCTAGATAAGACCGGATGAAATCGCTGAACTCGCCATTGCCGACGCTGTCTGCTGCAAGCGCGTGCGCCAGACTCTGCGCAACCAGGTCGTCCTTCGATGTGAAGTGTCCATAGAAGCCGCCATGGGTCAGGCCCGCTGCCTTCATGACCTCTGCAACGCTCACCGCATCGAACCCCTTGTCCTTAAACAACCGGCTGGCGACGTCCAGGATCCGGCGACGGTTCTCTGCCATCTGTTCTCGGCTGACCTTCATTTTCAAAATTCTCCGCAACACCCGTTGACATTTACATGATGACCATCATATTTAAATATATTCATGATGAGCGTCATGTATATAAGATCAATGACAGAAAAGAGCAATCCGATGAGCCAAGATTCCGCAGTCCTCATTACCGGCGCCTCCACGGGCATCGGCGCCACCTATGCCGAACGGTTCGCGCGCCGCGGCCATGATCTCGTACTGGTCGCCCGAGACGCGGTGCGCATGGAAGCGCTTGCGGGCCGCCTGCGCCAGGAAACGGGAGTCACGGTAGATATCCTCCAAGCCGATCTCACCCAGGCGACTGATCTTGCCAAGGTCGAGACGAGGCTGCGCGACGATGCGCGCATCGGCGTCCTAGTCAACAATGCCGGAACGGCGATCGGCGGAAGCTTCGTCGACCAGAATGTCGATGACATGACCAAGCTCGTTGCGCTCAATGCGACCGCACTCGTCCGACTTTCCAGCGCTATTGCTCCCCGTCTTGCCAAGGCAGGCGAGGGCGCGATCATCAATATCGGTTCGGTCGTCGGTCTAGCGCCAGAGTTCGGCATGACCGTCTACGGTGCGACGAAGGCTTTCGTGCTCTTCCTGTCGCAGGGGCTGGCACATGAACTCGGGCCTAAGGGCGTGTACATCCAGGCCGTACTTCCCGCCACGACCCGCACCGAGATCTGGGATCATGTCGGCGCAGACGTGAACGCCATGAGCAATGTCATGGAAGTGGGCGATCTGGTGGATGCCGCCCTGGTCGGCTTCGACAGTCGCGAGCCGGTCACCATCCCGCCGCTGCACGACGGCGGACAGTGGGACGCTTTCGATGGAGCCCGCAAAGCGATGCTCGGAAACCTTGTCAACGCGCTTCCCGCCGAACGCTATCGCACTCCCGCCTGAGCATCTCCAGTCAGCAAGCCCCCACTGCAGAAGAAACATCAAAGGTACATCATGACCCGCAGCCCTCTTTTCGAACCCGCCGCCCTCGGCAACATCCCCTTTCAAACCGGGTCGTAATTGCGCCGCTCACACGCAATCGTGCAGGCGCGGGCTTCGTGTCCGGTACCCTGACCCCCGAGTATTATGCCCAGCGCGCCACGGCTGGCCTGATCGTTACCGAAGCGACCCAAATTTCTCAGCAGTGGCAGGGCTATCAGGACACGCCGGGATCTACACGCAGGCGCAGAGATGCGCGCCGAAGGGCAGCAACTGAGGGAGATCTCCTAGCTGAGCGACGCTGGCCCCATTCGTCCGATCGTGTACAAGGTGTATCCCTTTGCGCAGACGCCAGAAGCCTTGGGTTATGTCGAGACCGGGCGGGCCAAGAGCAAGGTTGTTGTTGCCGTTTCGCAATGACCGTCTCGCCAGCAGTAGTTCAATTCCACTAAAGCATGATATCCGCTTCCATGACTCTTGCGAGATGAGCGGACATTCTCCTTCCGGCCCCTTTCCGGACAAAAAATCTGTCCAGAAGGCGCTGCTCTTGATTGGCTTCCTGACTTGATCGTTGCGCCACGACAGGGTAGAATGGTAGAAGATTGGTTGATTAGGTAGAAGCGGAGCGCCTCCACATGAGCCTCAACGTGAAAGATCCCGAAGCGCATCGCCTTGCCCTGGCAATTGCCCATGCGACCGGGCAGAGCATGAGCCGTGTCGTGACCGACGCGCTGCGCGAGCGGTATGCGCAAATCGAAAAACAGAGGGGTAGGGCTTCCGTCGAAGAGCTTCTGGCGATTGCTGATAGGGCCGCCGTTCACCTGAAACGGCCTTACGCCGACCACGCCGAGCTTCTCTATGACGAGGATGGCCTGCCGAAATGATTATCGACACATCCGCCATGGTGGCGATCCTCTACGGCGAACCGGAGGCGGCTGCCTTCACGCGACTGATCCACGATTCCGCAGCCAGCCGGATCAGCGTGGCGAACTATCTGGAACTGTCCATGGTGATCGAGAAGCAACTTGGGCCGGAAGGCATGAGGCAGGCCGATGCCTTCTTCCGCCGTGCCGCGATCGATATCGAACCTGTAACAGTTGAACAAGGTCATCTGGCGCGCCAGGCATTCCTCGATTTCGGGAAGGGCCGGCACAAAGCCGGGCTGAATTTCGGCGACTGCTTTGCCTACGCTCTTGCCAAGGATTTCGGTGAACCACTGCTGTTCAAGGGCAACGATTTCACCGAGACGGATATCCGTTCGGCTACGTGACTTCGTGGCTGATAGCGACCGGATCAACCTGGCAACGTTTCAGGTATTCCCCAATCCATTTGTGTAGGCGGTTAAGGGCAGGGGACTGTTCCGTGGTTCAGAGTTATGCCTGCCGAACCACGGGTTGTTATTTTATGCCAAGTGTTATCGCTTTTCTGTCATGGCTTTGGCCGGATAGACTGTGTCCGTACCGAAATCGGACGTAGAAGCGCGTCGCCCTTTGTCGACCCAGGCTCTCAGATCCACGACATTGTAGACCACCCTGCCGCCGAGCTTCCTGTAGACGGGACCTGTACCGTAGGTCCAGTGCTTTTCGAGCGGTCCTGCTGGACAGCCCCAGCAACTCTGCTGCCTCGCGTGTTTTGAGCAATTGAACGAGCGTTGCGCCGGATTGTGACATGTCTTTCTCCTTGGTATCGCGCGGAAATTCGCGCGGGCGAGGAGGGGGCAGATCGCTGGTGAGGACGCAACGGGATTGCGGCATGCGGCGCGAATTTCCCACAGATGAGGTTGCTGCAATTCCACGGGCCGCTTGACTGCGCCTCTGCGCCTTGGATATGAGAGCCAGCCGATCGTGCAGCTTACGACCCCTTCCGGAATCATTTTGCGGAAATCGCCGCGTGGTGCTGCGTAGAAACGGCGACACTATCCGTAAAAGCCATTCGTGAGCGTAGTATCGCAGCGAATGTTCGGATGCTGCCGGATACTGTGGCGTAGGAATCGGCCGTCAGGCTCATAACGTGAAGGCCGCAGGTTCAAATCCTGCCCCCGCAACCAAATCCTTCCCTGAAAATACTAAAACCTGCGATACATACGTCATGCTCGTAGCTGTACGGCTTGTGAAAGCTCCATGGAGCAGCCCGTTCAAGCTGAAATCGATAATCAATCGATCTTTGAACGCTCTCACCTCATAAGCATCATAACCTGAACCGTGAGGAGCATAGTAATCGATCCACTATCGATTACCCGACGAACGGGAAAAAGCATCACACGCAACCAAAGACCCCAAAACATCAATAAAATCAAAAAGCCCGGTGCATAAGCAGCCGGGCTTTTGCCGTTTCTGATAGATGACCAAAGCCGGGAAAGGGCAAAGGGCAGGCCAACATAAGTGTATTTGCCTGCAGGACCACACAGCGCCTAACCTCACATAACAAGGCAAACCCAACGGTGCTAAAAATACAAGTGTTGGCATTTGATAAGTTGGGTGTGAAGCTCTAGTCTGGGTCAAGGAGTAAGCTCGTAAAAGGGCGTTGGCGTCACGACCGCCAGTGAAGTTCGCAGCGCAAATGGTTTTTCCTGTTCAAAATCGCTCAGTCCCCTCTTGGGCAGTCTCGAGTTTTTGACTATGAAGAGGATTATACCAATATTGAAGGTGTGTTTAGAATGCGCTTCTGCCTGATCGTTGCCCTTGCATTGTCGCCGAGTATTGCTTTGGCTGAAGCCGATCAGGATCATATCTCGTATATATGCGATCATGAAAATGCGATTGAGATTATCACTTCGCAAGACAAACCCGAACAGATCATTCTGAATGCTTTTGGACGTGAACGTTCGCTTGATAAAACAACGGATGCTCCGCGGAAGACCTTCGCGGGTGAGGGCTACGAGATATCGTTTACCACTATGGAACAGATATTCGTTACATCTCAGGGTGTAACGCTTACCTGTAACGTGGATGCTATCGAGTAATATTACTTCGCTTGGTTTTGCCCACTCATCAGTTGAGGTCTGCCTATTAATTGCGGCTTCGCAGGCTTACTTAAGACATAATATCGCGGCTCATTATATTCTCCCTAACGATTGGCGGAGAACTCATGAAAAGCGCTTCTACAGCATCGGCATTAGCGGTATCTGCATCGCTCTTGTTTGCCACGGCATCCTTTGCCGAGGCAGCCCCCCAGCAGGTATCGTCCCAACCCAGGCGAGTTGAAGTGGCCTTCGTACTCGACACCACAGGATCAATGGTAGATTTGCTTGAGGGAGCGAAGCGTAAAATCTGGTCGATTGCGAATACGATAGTCGATGTACAGCCTGATGCAGATATAAGAATGGCATTGATCGGATATCGTGATCGTGGTGACGATTATGTGGTCAAATCCTTCGAAATGAGCAAAGATTTGCAGTCACTTTACGCAAATCTGAGGCGCTTTGAGGCTGATGGGGGCGGAGATGATCCTGAATCCGTCAATGAAGCGCTTGATAATGCGATTGGGCGACTGACATGGAGCGAAGGTTCCACAACCCAGAGAATTGTGTTCCTGGTCGGTGATGCCCCACCTCACATGGATTATAAGGGTGAGCGCAAATATCCCGAGATTTTGGCCGAAGCAAAAAGCCGAAATATTCGCGTGAATGCCGTCCAAGCCGGTAACTCTGAAGAAACCCGTAACTTCTGGAAGGATATCGCGGAGCGCGGGTCGGGTCGCTATATCCAGATTGCGCAGGATGGTGGACGTATTGATGAAGTCAAAACACCCTATGATCAGGAGATCATTACGGTTCAGCAGAACATCGATAACACAATCATGCCATACGGTAATGCCGCGATCAGACAAGAGCTCAACAGTAAACTAGCCGCGAAAGCCGCAGCGCCAATGGAGGCGCAGGTCGAGAACTCCAAGTTTTATTCCAAGCGATCATCGATGAAGGAGGTTGTTACGGGTGGCGGCGATCTTCTTGACGATATTCGCAACAAGGATCTGAAATGGGACGAAATCAAAGAAAGCGAGCTGCCAGCGTCGTTGAAAGACAAATCCCATGCGGAGCAGAAGAAAATTATCGATGAAACCCTGAATGTGAGAACCGAGCTTGAGCGCCAGATGACGGATCTTGTCCAGAAGCGGGATGAGTATGTTGAAAGCGAAATGGAGAAGAACGCGAAAAATGGTGACGTTTCTTTTGATAAGGTCGTCGCCGATATGTTGAAGCAGCAGCTCGCTCAGCAATAGTCGACAATCCCGCATTCAGCTTTGATAACAGTGAAATCGAGTGGCGAAAATTGAGCCGCTCGATAAGGCTTGAACGCTTGTTCGAGCTAAGAAAGTTCAATCTGAACCTGAAATTATAAAAATATTGCAATTAGATACTGGTGCATGTGGCTGTTTAAGGCTGAATGCTTCATCCTGAATTAACTCTTGGATGAAATTTATATGATTTCCGGCTTCTAAGGGAATACGTTGTTGACTGCTCTGAAAGTTGAACAGTTTAAAACGCTACCCTGGTAGCGAAGCAGGCAAGGCCTCGGATACCCTCGTATGGTTGAGGTCAGGCGCTCCCAATCGGCATTAGCCACGCCCCCGCAACAAAGAAACCTCTGGTAAGGCACGGGCTTGCCATCGATTCAATGGATGTCATCGAATTCAATGAGGCTTTCGCCTCTCAGAGGTTGCTGTCTTGCGCGAACTCGGCATTTCTGACGACGATCATCGCGTTAACCCGAACGGCGGTGCGATTGCGCTGGGTCATCCGCATGGCATGTCGGGCGCACGGATCACAGGATCAGCAGCGCTCGAACTTTCTTTGAGCGGCGGTCGCTATGCGCCGGCGACAATGTGTATCGGTATGGGTCAAGGGATTGCAATCGCTCTGGAAAAGGTTTGAGTAGGCGCGCTGCGTTAGCCTTAACTATCATACATCCTCGGCACCCGAGCGGCTGATATGGCGTTTGAGCAAGGCTGCAGCAAATTCAAAGGCTCTGTTCTCGATGGCTTCGAGAATGCCTAAGTGATCTTTGCAAGCCTTGTGGATACGCTATTCGCCCAAACGGTCGAAGTCGGAATATTCCGTCATGCGGCGAAGATGGTTCTGTCACCGGACTGATTGCGTGAAAACCGATTATTCGCCCACGAAACAATGGTTTCGTGAAAGTTTGCATTGGCGTTGAATCAGAGATCCCGTGTGAGATTCTGGATCGGCAGGACCGATATTTCATTCTGCTCGCGTTGCAGAGCTGCGAGCTGGCTGAGATCAGGCGCGTAGTCGGGTTGCGAAAGCGCACCGCATTCGATCACCAGACGGAAACCGTAGCTTTCATTGACCGCGGCCGCTCATCAGACGCCGGTAGAGCTCTTCCGCCTCCGATGGCGGCAGCAGATTGTCGTTGAGTTCGTCCGGCTCTGCAATGCGGTGCAGCGCGTATCCGCGATTGGGTGTCTGACTGACAATACCCTGCTGCACAAGAAGATTGATCGCCTGACGCACGGGGGAGCGAGTTCTGGCAGCTTGTTCTCAGAACGACGGAAAGTCTCTTTCCGCCGAAAAACTCCTATTGAATAAAATCAAAGGGGAAACCTACTCAAATGAAGAAAATTCTAGCTGCATCGGTTGCTCTTCTGGCAATGTCGCAAGTTGCATAAGCTGCCGATACTATTGTTGCACCCGAGCCCGAAGCTGTTGAATACCTGCGCGTTTGCGTGCCTATGGCAAGGGCTATTTCTATATTCCCGGAACCGAAACCTGCCTGCGTTTTGCTGGTTATGTGCGTTATGATGTCAGGATGTCAGTGGTGGCGATAATGCTTATGCGCGCGTACCGAGCACCCGGAATATGGATGCTTATGCGCAGCTGACCCGTTTCACCTTCCGCTCATTTGCCGGAACCGAAACTGGAACTCGGTACACTCAAGACAGCCACTGAAGTTCGTTATCAGTGGTACAATGGTGCAGATTCTTCGTCATCCGGCTCCCTGCGTTCGGGCTTTATTGAACTTGGTGGTCTGCGTGTCGGTCTCGATCAGTCGACTTTTGTGACCTTCACGGACCATTTGGGCAATTTGCTCAATGATGACGTCATTCTCGCCGGTGGCTACCGCACGAACCTCATCAGCTATACCTACAAGAACAAGGAAGGCTTTTCGGCTACCTTGTCGCTTGAACAGGGCGGAAACACAGATGCAGACGTGGATGTTACCATCGACGATTACATGCCGCATGTGGTGGGTGGTCTGAAATATGCTCCGTCATGGGGCAGTATTGCAGGTGTAGCGGCCTATGACGCGCGCAACGAAGAATGGGCAGGTAAGGTCAAGGTCGACCTCAAAGTGAGCAACAACTTCTCGGTCTGGTCGCAGTTCGCCTATAAGTCCAATGATGACCATTACAAAGCCAATGCCAATGGCGAAGTCTATCGTATGGTAGATAGCTTCTACGGAACATGGGGTGGCGATTGGGCTTTGTGGGGCGGTCTTGCCTATCAGAAAACTGAAAAGGCAAAGCTCAACCTGTAGGTTGGCTATGATGCCAGTGAAACGCTGATGGCGACCGGCAATGTGAGCTATGCACTGGTGCCGGGCTTCAACATCACCCCGGTACTCACCTATGTTCAGTGGAATAACAAGCGCATTGCGCTTGATGGTGAAGACGCATTCGGTTTGAAAGTCCGCTTTCAGCGTTCGTTCTAAGCGGTCAAAGAGAACTGGCGCTGTCTGTATGCAGGTAGCGCCAGCGACTAGCCATCAGGCGCTGTCTTTGAAAAGGACGCTCTGGTCGAAAAGATAGCGATGGGAGAGCGGTAGGCTTGCAGCGCCCATCGCTTTCCCATGAACACCGACTTTCCCTTCAATGATTTCGGGTGCCGAAAGACCTTGCAGGTCGATGCGCGTTAGCTCAAGCTTGGTTGCTTCGACGATGCTGTGGCGGACACTTTCTGGCAACCAGCCGTCAATAATCGCTGCAGGGAAATCAATGACAGACGCAGCTGCAACTGCTGCATGGGCCAGGCCGCGTGCGGCCAATGCAACCCAATCGTCTAGTAATTGACCGAAATCCGGCCAGCGTTCCGGGGAAAGCCACAGTTGTTCCGACGAGATACCGTGCTCACGCAACATGCGTTCAAGCACGAAGAGCGAAGCAGTATCGATCAACTGAATTGTTTCGCGAGCATCGTCTGTTCCGCGCATACGCATAGGCATGGAACCGAGAGCCCCAGCGTTGCCGGTGCGACCCGGATAGAGTGTGTTGTTTAAAACCACACCGCCACCGATAAATGACCCGATTGAGAAATAGACGAAATCGGCAAATTCAGGCCCGCGTCCGAATGTCAGTTCCGCGCCGCAGGCGGCCGTTCCGTCATTTTGCAGAAAGACAGGAAATGGCAAAGCTGACCCGAAATCATGGATAAGATCAGCATCAAGCCAAGCATTCATATCGGCGGCAGGTGCGCCGACTTCCTCGACCCAGTTCCATAGCTCGAACGGAAGCGCAATGCCGAGGCCTGCAATACGGGTGCGTTTATCTGCGTCAAGGGCTGCCGTAAACTCATTGATGCTGTCGAAAGCAAATTGGCGAATTTTATCGGGAACGGGCCAGGAATATGTGACGTGGCGGCGCTGCCGAATGTGACCGAGAAAATCCATCAGGATGATCTCTGCACTGCGCCGTCCAATCTTGAGGCCAAATGAGAATACGCCGTCGGCAGCAAGCCGCATGGGCATGGATGGTTGCCCCACACGCCCGCGCACGCGTTCGCCTTGTGTAATGAGGCCATCTTTTTCGAGTTCGCGAATGATCACAGAAATGGTTTGTGCCGAAAGCCCAGTCTTCCTCGCAATATCAGCACGCGCCATTGCACCATGTCGGCGCACCAACGCTAGTACAAGGCGTTCATTATAGGCGCGAACGCCAATCTGATTGGACCCACGATTAATACTCGCCCCGGTTTCGGCAAATTGTGGCAAAGTAGATTCAGCTGCTGCGGGTTCGCCGCGCTGCTCAGAATCACGTTCTGAAGTGTGCCTGACCATATCCTCTCCCAAGGTCCCGCATGTTGAAGTCGCGCCCGGAAATGTGTGAAACGATCTTCGGAACAAGATGCGCGATTAAACATAAGCTTAGCGTGTAGATCTGGTTCAATCAGATCCAAACCCGCTTCATCGTCGATTGGCCTACTCCATTCGATGAAGCAGAAAAAGCCCTCATTTGGCGAACATGTTAAATAAAAACATCAACTTAAGCGCCGGAATCGTACTTTCAGGAAACAAACCAGCCTCAATCTCTTAGCCAGAGAGTGGCACAGCAAATTAATAAATCAAGTGGATTTATTAATTGACTCTCGTGCGAAGCCGTGTTTTGCTTTCATCACGCCGGGGGAAGAGGAACCGGTTTCACTCTGGGAGGAGTTCATGAAGAAGACAGTTCTCTCGGCAGCGGTTGCTGCCTTTTCGCTTAGTGTGGCCGCTTCGGTTGCAGGCCCAGCCAATGCGGCGGATGTTGGTGCTTGCCTGATTACCAAGACCGACACCAACCCCTTCTTCGTTAAGATGAAGGAAGGCGCGATTGCAAAAGCCAAGGAGCTAGGCGTCAATCTCAAGACTTATGCAGGCAAGATCGACGGCGATTCCGAAAGTCAGGTCGCAGCAATCGAAACCTGTATTGCAGATGGTGCAAAGGGCATTCTGATTACCGCTTCTGACACAAAGGGCATCGTACCGTCGCTGCAAAAAGCTCGTGACGCGGGTGCGTTGATCATTGCGCTTGATACGCCGCTAGAACCAGCGGATGCAGCAGATGCCACTTTCGCGACAGATAACTTCCTTGCTGGCGAACTGGTCGGCAAATGGGCCGCGGCAACGCTTGGCGATAAAGTGAAGGATGCGCGCGTGGCTTTCCTTAACCTCACCGCGTCGCAGCCAAGCGTTGACGTTCTGCGCGATCAGGGTTTTGCCGTTGGCTTTGGCATCGACCCGAAAGACAAGACCAAGCTCGGCGATGAAGATGATCCACGCATTGTGGGTCGTGATTTGACTGATGGTAATGAAGAAGGTGGCCGTCGCGCGATGGAAAACCTTCTCCAGAAAGATCCGACCATCAATGTCGTTCATACGATCAACGAACCTGCTGCAGCTGGTGCTTACGAAGCGCTCAAGGCCGTAGGCCGTGAAAAAGACGTGCTTATTGTTTCGATTGATGGCGGTTGCCCAGGCGTTAAAAACGTCGAAGCCGGCGTTATTGGTGCAACGTCGCAGCAATATCCGCTGCAGATGGCAGCTCTTGGCATCGAAGCTATCAAAAAATTCGCTGATAGTGGCGAAAAGCCAAAGCCGACAGAAGGCAAGACCTTCGTCGATACGGGAGTGGCGCTGGTCACTGACAAGCCGGTGGAGGGTGTGGAATCAATCGACACCAAAACTGCGCTCGGCAAGTGCTGGGGCTAATAGCTTAGAGCATTTCCGATTATGATTGAGTCATTGGAAATGCTCTATCCGTTTGTTTTTTCGCGCTTCTTGTTCCAAAGACCGCTTCGCTAGTTTCGAGATGCGCTCTAGTGATAACTCGCATCCGGCAGCTTTTGCCGGATGCTCTTGCGCCTTAAGCAGGAGATAGAAATGAGTGAGCCACAGGCGACGACCACCCCTGTAAAAGCATCAATGCAGGAATATGAAAAATCGCTCTCCCAAAGCGCAAGCGATGTCGCATCTTTTGATGCGGGCGATCAGTCTTTGCTCTATCGCCTTCGGCATTTTCTGCATCACAATCCCGCGGCCGTACCGTTGATTGTGCTGGTCATGTCGTTGCTGGTCTTCGGCATAACGCTTGGTGGAAAGTTTTTCTCCGCTTTCGCGCTGACACTTATTCTACAGCAAGTCGCGATTACAGGCATCGTGGCTGCGGCGCAGACTTTGGTGATCCTTACTGCCGGCATCGATCTCTCCGTCGGCGCAATCATGGTCTTATCTTCCGTGGTCATGGGGCAGTTCACATTCCGCTATGGCTTGCCTGCAGAGCTTTCCATTCTGTTCGGCTTTGCTACCGGTGCGCTTTGCGGTTTCATCAACGGGTTCTTGATCGCCTATGTGCGACTGCCACCATTTATTGTCACGCTCGGAATGTGGCAGGTGATCCTGGCGACGAACTTTCTTTATTCCTCGAACGAAACCATTCGTGCACAGGAGATTACAGCAGAGGCGCCTATCCTGCAGTTTTTTGGAGAAAGCATTCGCGTAGGTGGGGCAGTCTTCACCTATGGCGTTATCGCGATGGTACTTTTGGTTTTGTTACTCTGGTTCGTGCTAAACCACACGGCCTGGGGGCGCCATGTCTACGCCATCGGCGATGATCCGGAGGCTGCAAAACTATCAGGCGTTTCGGTTAAGCCGATACTCATGTCGGTTTATGTTCTGGCAGGTGTTATTTGCGCACTTGCTGGCTGGGCTATGATCGGGCGCTTGGGTTCTGTGTCACCGACTGCTGGACAGTTTGCCAACATTGAATCCATTACGGCTGTCGTGATCGGTGGGATTTCCCTTTTCGGCGGGCGTGGGTCCATCCTCGGCACAATGTTTGGCGCACTGATTGTTGGCGTTTTCTCGCTGGGTTTGCGCTTATGGGGCACAGATCCGCAATGGACCTATCTCCTGATTGGCGTTCTTATTATTGCCGCCGTCGCCATTGACCAATGGATCAGAAAGGCTGCCGCATGAAAACCTCTCCAACCCCGGTTCTTTCCGCACGCGGTCTCGTCAAGCGTTATGGACGCGTTACGGCACTCGACCATGCCGACTTTGACCTCTATCCGGGAGAAATCCTTGCTGTTATTGGCGACAATGGCGCTGGCAAATCGTCGCTTATCAAAGCGTTGTCAGGGGCTATCCGTCCCGATGAAGGCGAGATAATGCTTGATGGCAAGCCAGTTAGTTTCCATTCGCCAATGGAAGCGCGCCATGCAGGTATTGAGACGGTTTATCAGAACCTAGCTCTTTCTCCTGCACTTTCCATTGCGGACAATTTGTTTCTTGGACGCGAAATCCGCCGCAAGGGACCTCTTGGTTCAATACTCAGGATGCTTGATCGTGGAGCGATGGAAAAGATCGCGCGTGAAAAGCTTTCTGAACTCGGCCTGATGACCATCCAGAATATTGGTCAGGCGGTGGAAACCCTGTCAGGCGGTCAACGACAGGGTGTTGCGGTCGCGCGTGCCGCAGCTTTTGGTTCCAAGGTTGTCATCATGGATGAGCCGACGGCGGCACTTGGCGTAAAGGAATCTCGCCGCGTTCTGGAGCTTATTCAGGATGTGAAAGCGCGAGGAATGCCGATTGTGCTGATCTCGCACAACATGCCGCATGTTTTTGAAGTGGCTGATCGTATTCATATTCATCGTCTTGGCCGTCGTCTGACGGTGGTTGACCCTAAGGAATACTCGATGTCGGATGCCGTGGCATTAATGACAGGAGCAATGGCACCGCGCGCTGAAGCTGCTTGATTGGGTATATTCGGTCTGCGGGTGTGTCTGCCTGGTTGGTTTTTTAAGCAAAAAACGGCAACCCAATTAAAATCAAAAAATGTCAGTCGAAATGAACAAGCAGCACTTACGAGAAGCCAGGAAACTGGTTACACATGGCGCAAATTCTAAGGAACTCTGCTTCAGAGACGTGAAACCGTTACAAGGCTGACCAATGTTTGAGTTTGATGACCCCCGATTTCGGCCTCTGTGGACTCGGGTATTGATCTCAGGAAGCTGTTTGGCTTGGGCTGCATTCGAGATTTCGATGGGGGCCGTCGGTTGGGCCATGTTGTTTGGCGCGCTTGGCCTCTGGTCGGCTTACCGTTTCTTTGTCACATTTAACCCGGACAAGAAAAAGCAGGATTAAGCAGGGCATTTTAGTTTCACGCTGCTAACGGGCACCTCGCTGAAATATCAAATTTCTCTTAAATAATTGTGAAGGGCGCGAGTCATCGACGCGTGCTCAAGCTGTTTGCATGTGTTTTATGTGGGAAAATGACGGAGTTTGTGCGCGAGTAACATCATTTTAAAACATATTATCACATTTAAATCGTTATAATGTTATCCACATGATTGTGATGATATCAGAACGGTGTTACGTCCTCCGTGTCTCGGCCCACTATCGGGCGTGTCTTGAAGACATCCGCATGGAGATTGCCAGTAAATGAATTCCGTTTCCCCCGCTTCCAACGTGCTGCAACTGCCTCTTTTCCAGGAGCAGGGCGAATGACGATGGTAGGTAATTTCGCACCACTGGTTCTCGAAGGCGATAATGACCGTGTAGATGTGCAGGCTGCTGGAGAGTATCTGGACACTTGGGCGGGTCAGGATAGCTTGCGTCTTGCAACAAGCAGCGTCATCAAGGCCATTCTCGCAGGATCAGGCCGTCTCGCTGGTCGGATCGCGCGCGGCTCGCTTCCTGGTGATCCCGGCAAGCTGGTTGGCGTCAACAGCGATTCTGATCAGCAGAAGAGCATTGATGTCGGCTCGCACAATCTCTTCGTTGAATTGCTGATTGCGGCGGGTGCTGCATCGGTTCTGTCCGAAGAAGCGGATCTTCCTATTAAGGGTAAAGCGGATGGTCTGGTTGCGGTTGCAATCGACCCGCTCGATGGTTCCGGTAATGTGGGCTTAGGCGCACCGCTCGGCACCATTTTCTCGATCTTCCCTGCGGATACGGCAGAGCCATTCCTTCAGCCCGGTAATCGCCAGCTGGCAGCAGGCTATGTCTCGTTCGGCAACTCGATTGATCTCGCCTTCTCGGTCGGCGAAGGCGTTCTTTTTGCGACGCTTGATCCGGTCAGCGGCATCTTCCAGATCACCCGCAAGAATGTGACGCTTCCTGAGCGCACGTCCGATCTCGCTTATAATGCATCCGTATATCGTCATCTTTCGGCTGGCATGAAGGCCTATGTCGATGATTGCTACAACGGCAAGGACGGGCCGCGCGGACGCAATTTCAATATGCGCTGGTTGGGTGCAGCTGTCGGTGACATGCATCGCATCATGCAGCGCGGCGGCATCTTCTTCTACGTAGACGATGCGCGTCGGGGCTATGAAAAAGGCCGTCTGCGCCTCGTTTATGAAGCCAATCCGATTGCTTTCCTCAGCCAGCAGGCTGGTGGCAAAGCGACCAACGGTTCCACACCGATCCTTGATATCGTTCCAGAAACCTACCACGAGCGCAGTGCGCTGGTGTTTGGCGTTGCGGAAGAAGTCGATGTGCTCGGCGAATATTACGCGCGTTCGCGTAACTGATTTAGTTTAGGAGGAAACTCAGATGGCACGTATTACGCTGCGTCAATTGCTCGACCACGCTGCTGAACACAGCTATGGCGTTCCGGCTTTCAATATCAACAACATGGAACAGGCGCTCGCCATTATGGAAGCGGCGGATGCGACCAATGCGCCGGTTATCCTGCAGGCTTCGCGCGGTGCGCGTTCCTATGCAAATGATATTATGCTCCGTCACATGATGGATGCGGTCACAGAAATCTATCCGCATATTCCGGTTTGCGTGCATCTCGATCATGGCAATGAAGCTGCCACCTGCATGACTGCAATTCAGGCAGGCTTTACCTCTGTCATGATGGACGGCTCGCTCAAGGCTGACGGCAAGACGCCTGCCGATTGGGACTACAACGTCTCCGTTACGCGTCAGGTCAGTGAAATGTCCCACCTTGGCGGCATTTCGGTTGAAGGTGAGCTTGGTGTTCTCGGTTCGCTCGAAACCGGTATGGGTGAAGCAGAAGACGGTCACGGCGCGGAAGGTCAGCTTTCGCATGACCAGCTTCTGACCGACCCGGATGAAGCCGTGAAATTCGTGCGTGAAACCAAGGTCGATGCACTGGCAATCGCTATGGGCACCTCGCACGGCGCTTACAAGTTCAGCCGTAAGCCTGATGGTTCCGTGCTTGCAATGAACGTGATCGAAGAGATTCATCGTAAGCTGCCAAACACGCATCTTGTTATGCATGGATCGTCTTCGGTGCCGGAAGATTTGCAGGAGATCATCAACAGGTATGGCGGCAAGATGAAGCCAACCTGGGGTGTGCCTGTTGAGGAAATTCAGCGCGGCATCAAGCATGGCGTGCGCAAGATCAACATTGACACCGATAACCGCATGGCACTGACGGGCCAGATCCGTCGCGTGTTGCAGGAAGATCCGAGCGAGTTCGATCCACGTAAATATCTCAAGCCTGCAATGGCTGCGATGACCAAGCTTTGCAAGGATCGCTTCGAGCAGTTCGGCACTGCTGGTCATGCTCAGTCAATTCGTCCGATCCCGCTGTCGGATATGGCAAAGCGTTATCGCGACGGTTCGCTGGATCCGAAGTTCAGCTAAATAGTCTAGCTTCAATGTAAAAAAGCGGCGGGAAACCCGCCGCTTTTTTGCATTTTTGGACTTTGCTTAGACGATCAGCACTTGTTGTACTTGGCGTCGACTTCGTTGATCGCGTCGACATTACCAGCCGAACGGCCATTTTCGTCAAAGGTCTGTGCAAGGAACGCATCAGCAATGGTCTTCGCAACTTCCGAACCGATAACGCGTGCGCCCATGGTGATGATCTGCGCGTTGTTGGAGAGTGCTGCACGTTCTGCCGAATAGGTGTCGTGGGTCAACGCTGCGCGGACGCCCGGAACCTTGTTGGCCGCAATGCAAACCCCGATGCCGGTGCCGCAAACCAGAATTGCGCGGTCATAGGTGCCGTCGAGAACGGCGGATGCAACGCGGTCCGAGAGGTTTGCGTAGAATGCGTCTGCGCCAGCGTCCGTGCGGGAGATTTCGGACACTTCAAAACGATCCTTCAGATAATCTGCAAGAACCTTGGCCAGACCTTCACCGGCGCTATCGCCTGCTACTGCTACTTTCATGATATTGCTCCTTAATTGGCTTTGATGGTTTTGGCGCATTTCGCCAGAATATCGAGATAGCCTTCCACGTTCCATGCCGAACGGCCAATGAACAGGCCATCGATATGCGGGCAGGCAATGAGTTCTTCGCAGTTGCCGGGATTGACGGAGCCGCCATAGAGGCAAGGCACGCGACGGCCAAGGATGCCTTCGGCAACAGCAATAATTTCGGCCTGGCGGGCATCGGCGTAATCTGCCGAGGCTGGAATGCCATTTTCACCAATCGCCCAGACAGGCTCATAGGCAAACAGGATTTCGGCCTTTTTCTGTTCGTCCGAAAGCTTGGAAAGTGCGCCACGCACTTCTTCAGCAAGCACTTCCGCAGCGCGTCCGCTCTCGCGGTCTTCGAGCGTTTCGCCAATGCAGATAAGCGGGATCAGGCCGTGACGAACCGCTGCTTCAACCTTGAGGCCAACGGTTTCGTTGGTTTCGCCAAAGTTTGCGCGGCGTTCGGAATGGCCGAGTTCTACGATGTCGAGGTTGCAATCTTTCAGCATCAGCGGCGAAATTTCGCCGGTCCATGCACCGTGATCGGCCCAGTGCATGTTCTGCGCGCCAACCTTGACGGAGGTTTCCGACAGAATTTCCTTCACTTCACGAACATAAGTAAACGGTGGAATGACGAAGCGCTGAATGCCTGCCGAACGGCCAGCATCGGCGTCCTTCAGTGCGTTTGCGAAAACGCGTGCTTCCGCAAGCGTCTTGTTCATTTTCCAGCTCGTACCTACCCAGAATTTGGACATGCTTGAATGGTCTTTCTTCTCGTGTGTTATTCTGCAATTGTCAGTTTGATGCCTGCCGGCTCAAGTTCGGCCACAAGAGCATCGCCCGGCGATTTATCCGTGATGATCGCATCGAAATCGCCAAGATCAGCCATTACATGCAGGGCCGTGCGGCGGAAACGCTGATGATTGACCAGCAGGCATGTGCGAGTTGCCGACGCTGTCATGGCGCGCTTGGTGCGGACGACGTTTTCATCCATATGATAGACGAGACGCCCATTGACCGCAGGCGCGGAAATGAAGGCAATATCTGCGCTGAGTTTTGACAGGGCTTCCTCGGTCAGCAGGCCAAAGAACGCATTGAACTTTGCCGAAAATACGCCGCCGAGCGCGATCAGGTTGATGCCGCCTTCGCCCTTGAGATTTTCGATGATGACCGCATTGTTGGTAATCACCGTCAGCGGGCGCTTCTCAATCAACATGCTTCCGAGAACCGCAGCGGTGGAACCGTCATTAATCATCACGGTCATGCCGGGTTCGATCAGGTCAAGGGCCGCGCGGCCCATCTCGATCTTGGCTTCATTATCCTGCTGGACGCGAAAACGGAAATCGCTTTCAAACTGAGAGCCAGCATCCATGGTCGCTCCGCCGCGTACTTTGCGCAGCACGCCCGATTCTTCAAGCGAATCCAGATCGCGATGGATGGTCATTTTGGAGACAGCAAAGCGCTCGGAAAGATCATCGAGATCGACTGCATGATTTTCAACCAGCAGATTGATGATCGCCTGTCTTCTTTCATCGCGTTTCACGGAATTTCCGATCTCAGAGCGTGTTTGTTTATCACACAAACTTAAATCACAAAATCACAAAACAATCCATATAAAATGTGATTTTGTGATATTTTATTGATCGGCGTTGTGGCTATTGCAGAAGTACTTTGGCCGTGCGCTCGTCGGTAATCAGGCCATAAAGGCGACCGCTCCTCAGCACCGACCGGATAGCGCCTGCCTTGGTGATCCCGCCAGCAAGCCCGATAATACGGCTCATATCGGCATTTTCGACCGAAGCGGCAATGGTGCGTGCCGTCAACCCTGTTTCAAGCCGCGTTCCGTTGATGTCGAAGAAATGTCCAAGCATTTCGCCGACAGCGCCACGCTCTGCGATCTCTTCCATCTCCGACAGATCGATCACGCCGGATGTGACGAGCTGCGCATGGGCGTCGACAGTACCGATGCCGACAATCTTAAGTTCGGCCTGACAGCCCATTTCAAAGACGCTGGTAACACCCTTCTGGGCCAGTAGGACTTCGCGATCTTCTGCCGTATTTGCAAAGAAAGGCACCGGCATCACATAAGCAGGTCTGCCGGTCTTCTCGGCGATGCGATGCATGACGTCATGTGGATTGGCCGCAAAATTTCGCGTCAGACCACCAAGCAGCGACACAAATTGCAGATCCTTGGCCGCCACGCGCGGCATGTGATTGACCGCTGCTGAAAGCGTGCGGCCATGGCCGAGGCCAATAACCTCATGATCGCCATGCTCGATCTCGCGACGCAGAAATTCAGCACCGGCGGTTCCGAGCGACAAAAGAGGCAAATCATCTTCCCCAAGATCAGGAGCGACTTCGCAGTATTCAAGATTATATTGCTCTGCGAGGCGGTTTTCGAGGTCGATGCATTCGGTGATATCGCCGTCGATTGTTACCTTAACCGCTCCGTCGGCAACGGCCTTGGCGATCAGCCGGTGGGCCTTCACGGAAGGCAAACCCAAGCGTTTTGCAACAGATGACTGGGTCATCCCAGCAATAAAATGGAGCCAGGCTGCACGAAGGGCCAAGGAATCGTCTGAATCTGCCATTTTCGCGCTGCCTGCTCCCGATTCTTTATTCTTTTCTTGTAGTTATATTCTCAAGTCACTCGCGCCTGTGTCAATGTGGGGTGCCCAGAAGGCCACACTTTCTGCAATCTGCGGGATAACTTCACGGTCGTTTGGCTCGCGTTCCTTGAACGAGAGTTCGAGGCAGATTTCGTTATCCACTGCACCGCCTTCGGCAAAAGCCTTCAGCAACGGTTCAGGCTGAATGCGGCCCTTGGCATTGAAAGCAGCCGTGAAAGGACGATGACCGCCCTTATCCATAAGGCTCTGCTTGATGTGAATGATCGGTGAGACCTTGGGCACGGCGCGCGCCCATGCATAGGGGTCAAAATCGCCCGGGTTGGCGGATGTGACATCGCCGTGATCGATGTCGGCCATCATCCACATTGGAACTGCCATATTGGCGGCCGTCAGCCGATCCTGAAGCTTGATGCTTTCAGCGATTGTGTCTCCAAATTCACGACCGATGCTCATTGGTTCCCAGAAGACATATTCGAGACCGGCACCTCGGGCATGTTCGGCAACTTGCGCCCAGCAGTCGATCGCAATCTTGATCAGCTCTTCGCGGCGTTCAGGATTGTCAAAATCCTTGTAGGTGAAAATCGCAAACTGTGTGCCGACCGACTTGCCGCCGAGATCGCCAATAATATCGGCAAATGTCTTGAACCAGTCGATGTAATAGCGACGAACTTCGGCATCCGGATGACCAAAGTGGTTGAGGCGGCCATAGGGGCCAGTCATGCCGGACGTTACGCGAACACCGGTGCGCTCTAAAGCCTTATCCATGTCGCGCGTTAGGCGACGAATGGTAGAAGCCTGCCAGCTCGGATTGATGAACTCGTGCGTGAGCTGCAGATCGCGTAGCCGCAGGTCGCGCGCAACGGTTTCGATCAGATCATCCGGCTCTGCAAAGCGGTTAACAAGCGGATTGGTGTTCAGCGAAAGCGTAAGGGCCATGGTGTCCTCGGATGTCGCGCTTTATGCAGCAAGTTTGGCGTTCTCGAACCATGCAATGAAAGCAGTGCGTTCGGCTTCGGTCAGGTGCAGATAGTGCTTGGTGCGGCGGTATAGAATATCGTTCGCCGTCTTCGCCCATTCTTTCGAAATGAGATAGCGAACTTCAGCCTCATAGAGGTCACCGCCGAAATGCTGTCCAAGACCGTTAAGATCGGATGCACCTGCAACGACGTCCTTGGTGCGGGCACCATAGAGACGTCCGTAGTGATGGACGAGCTTGCGCGGCATCCATAGATAACTGTCGCGGAGGCTATTTGCGAAGGTTTCGTAATCCGCATTCGGGATTTCGCCGCCTGGAAGCGGTGCACCATGAGTCCAGTCTCCGCCCATATTCGGGAAGATATGTTTCAAGCGATGCATACCGCGCTCTGCGAGCTCGCGGAATGTGGTGATCTTGCCGCCAAACACATTCAGCAGTGGCGCGTCGTTGGTCTCATCCAGATCGAATACATAATCGCGAGTGACGGCTGATGGATTGCCCTTGCCGTCATCAAACAGCGGACGCACGCCGGAGAAGCTGTGAAGCACGTCTTCGCGGCGCAGCTTTTCCTTGAAATAGCGGTTTACTGCGGTGAGCAGGTAATCGATTTCTTTTTCGTCTGCGCTGACGTCTTCGGCACGGCCTTCATAAGCGATATCGGTGGTGCCGATGAGCGCCTTGTCGCCTTCATATGGATTGATGAAGATCACGCGCTTGTCGTGGTTCTGAACCAGATAGGCATTTGCACCCGACCAGAACTTTGGCACGATGATGTGGCTACCCTTGACTAGACGTACATTGCGCGAAGAATTTGAGCCAGCGACATTGGTGATAACGTCTGTAACCCACGGACCTGCGCAATTGACGATACAGCGCGCGCGGAAGCTGCGCACTTCGCCAGTATCGCGGTTTTTGGTTTCAACGACCCATCCACCTTTTTCGCGACGTGCGGAAGTAACTGGCGTACGGGTCAGAATGGTCGCGCCTTTTTCAGCGGCGCCTACAGCATTTAGAACGACGAGGCGGGCGTCATCAACCCAGCAGTCGGAATACTCGAAGCCCTTGGTATATTGATCGAGAATAGGAGTGCCTTCCGGGTCGCGCTTCAGATCAAGTGTGCGGGTTCCGGGCAGTTTCTTGCGGCCGCCAAGATGGTCGTAAAGAAACAGCCCAAGGCGGACGAGCCAAGCCGGACGATCCTGCGGGCTGTGTGGCAGAACAAAGCGCATCGGCCAGATAATATGCGGTGCCGCGTTAAGCAGAACTTCGCGCTCGATCAACGCTTCGCGTACAAGGCGGAATTCGTAATATTCGAGATAACGCAGGCCACCATGCACCAGCTTACCTGAGCGGGACGAAGTGCCTTCGGCGAGGTCGTCTTTTTCCGCGAGCACAACCTTGAGGCCGCGCCCGGCTGCATCACGAGCCACGCCCGCGCCGTTGATCCCGCCACCAATCACAAACAGATCGTAGATTTCCGGTTCAGCCATTTCATGCTCCTTCGGATGCCGGCATTCCGGCAAAATAATAAGTAATTTCAGCCGATTGTCTAATTATCTATCAGCTGCAAGCTTGTCCCAGATAGGCTCTAACGCCAGTCTAGCGTCCTTGTAGGCCGTGAAGAGTTCGTCATAGCGTTTTGCGTGCACTTCATCAGGCGCTTCGGTGGCGCCAAGCAGTGGGGTCACCCATTCAGCTATACAGTCATCCATGGAGTTATAAGCGCCGATCGCAACCGCAGCCATCATGGCTGCCCCTGCTGCTCCTGCTTCTTCACGAGATGAAACGCGTACAGGTGCGTTGACCGCTGCAGACAAGGTGCTGCGCAGTGCGCGAGAGCGTGCAGCACCGCCTGTCAGGCGCAATTCGGCGGGCATATCACCCATGGCCGCATAGCAATCCCGTGTCGCCATACCGAGACCTTCGACCACGGAACGAACCAATTCTGGGAAACGATCGCGGCTTGAAAGACCGATAAACCCCGCGCGGGCAAAAGCGTTGACAAAAGGCCCGCGTTCTCCGGCTTCCGAAATATAAGGATGGTAAAGCAGCGCGCCGGGCCGGCTTGCGTTAAACCACTCATCCAGGCGAGGGATCAGATCGCTCAGCGAGACTTTTTTCTCTTCCGTCGACATGAGGTCGGCAGCAATCTGCAGAATCCAGTCGATGTTGATCGTTGCACCCATGTTGGTCTGAACCTGCGTGACGATGCCCGGAATCGGCAGAGCAATGACGTAACCCGTACCTTCCGCATTCAGATGAATGTCGGAAACTTGTTTTGCGCGCATATGCACGCCGGTCGATCCGATCGTCGAACAGCCCGCATCGGCTGCACCACAATAGACGCCCGCTCCAAGTGCGGTCATCACCATGTCGACATAACCGAGGCTAACTGGCGTTCCGGCCAAAAGACCTGTCGCCGCGGCTGCTTCGGGGGTTAGCGGATTCTGGTTCTGAGTGCCGTCCACGATTTCGGGCAGTAAACTGCGGCGCTTTTTAAGGCCGAGAGCTTCAATAACCACATCGTCATATTGACGATTGCGGAAATTACCGAAGGTGAAACTGGCTTCTGAGGGGTCTGTGGCGCGGATACCTGTAAGGTTGAGGTAAAGCCAATCCTTGCAATGAAGGGCGACTTCCGCATTGTCGAGCAGTTCCGGCACAAAACTGTCCATATGCGCCATCTGGGTACCTTGCTGGCAGGTATTGAGGCCTGTGCCGGTCGCTTCAAAGCGCGCGCGGTTCATCGGCCCTGCTGCAAGTCTAGTGACTGTATTGGCCGCGCGGGCGTCGAGCCAGATCCAGGCATCACCAACAGGCTTGTTGTCTCGCCCGACCAGCCATGTACCATCACCCTGGCCGGTGACAGAAACAGCCGCGGTGCGCTGGCTTAAGTTTGGAATTTTCTCGGCAAGGCCACGCAATGCGCTGGCGCAGTCTTCCCACGTTTGGGAAAGCGACTGTGTAACTGCGCCATGTTCGCCGGTTTCATATTTGTTTCGGACAGCTGCCGAATCGAGTTGTCGACCGTTAAGGTCGAATGCCACAGCCTTGACGACGGATGTGCCCGCGTCGATGCCGATGATTATATCACCTTGACCACGCATGACTTGATTATGCTTTCCCGATGAGGTCCTTGGCGGACATTTGGATTCCTCCCGCGACGAAATTTGTCGCTCGCTACCCACGTTTTTAATGAAAATGGGCCTTCGCTTATGATCGAGATAACATAACGATAACGACCTGTCTGTAAATTTTTCGTGGGTAAGCATTTTTTTTCACCAAAAGGTGATTATGGTGAAAATTACGGGTCGAACCTCAACTTCTTTGTGGATGGATTAGCTTCTTCTGCTGGAAGAAAAGAGGTGATTTTTGCGTATATATGATTGTTTTTCAATGATAAAAAATGGAAATAGTATTTTTTGCAAAGCCATGTATTGCCGGTGATAGCTTTTAAAACCAAGTCTCTGCGTAACATTCGCAGCGGTGAAATTAACGGCAGAATGGTCAGTTTTTAGCCTGAAGCCGTGCGAAACTCGGGGCGCTACAAAAACATCCGATTGACAGTTATAGGTGTTTATAACATCATTATTGAAGTTGATAACATGTCGCTACCATAGCATATGGTCGCGGCGCATCTGTTTCCATGCTGCGCGGAGGGGCGGGGCCAGGGAATTATGTGGAGGATCGTCATGCATAAATTTGTTACTCCCATATCCACCTGCTCTGGCTTCCGTTTGGCTGCTGCTGGTCGGGTGCTTTATCGCGAATGCAGTCTACAAGCGGTATGAATTCAGCCGCATAATCCGTTTTTTACAACGACAATCCGGCAGAATTTGCTGAAGGCGTTTGATTATGAGTACACAAGCTAATCAAGTTTCACAGAAGCCCGCCAAGCTGAACCGCGCAGTCCTCTGGAGTGTGGTCGCTGCGGTCGTGGTTGTCGGTGCGATTGGATTTGACACGAAAGTCGTGAAGATCGGCTCGGACGCTGATGTGCGTCAGCAGGTTTTCTCACCTGATGCCTATGGCGCATCTGAGTTTCCAAAGGTCAAGGCAAGCGTTGAAGAACGTGCCGCGGATGCTGTTGAAGTTGGCACCGCACTTGCTGCCGATAAGGATGCAGCCGGTAAGAAATATGGCGTCGGCAGCGTGAACCCGGTTATCCCGGTCAAGTTCACTGGCACTGTCGAAGAACGTAAGTCGAACTATAATGTCATCAAGGTCGATGGTTTCCCTGAAGGCATGGCAATTCGCGTTCAGACGGGTCCTGCCGTAAATGGCACCGATCTGCGTGATGCAACCGGTACAATCGAATTTGGTCAGTTCAAGAACCAGATTGAGTTCCAGAACGCCGGTTCCGCTCTCAACAACGAGATGAAGAAGCAGGTTCTCGAAAGTATCGATGTCGATAATCTCGTCGGCAAGACAGTTTCAGTCACGGGCGTTTTCAAGCTGGTCAACCCGAAAAATTGGTTGGTTACGCCAGTGGGGTTTGAAGTAAAATGACCGTTCAAGCCAAAGTTGAAGGCAAGCACGGCGAGGTCGTTCTTTCCGCACATGATGTCGCTAAGGCCTATGGACGTATCAATGCGCTCAAAGGCGTGAACTTTGAAATCCGTCGCGGTCAGGTCACAACGCTTTTTGGCGAAAATGGTGCTGGCAAGTCGACGCTGATGAAGGTCCTGTCGGGTGTCATTCAGCCAACTTCGGGCACGATCATCCTTGATGGCGAACCGGTCGTGTTCAATTCTTCAACCGAAGCACGCGACCGTGGCATTTCGATTATCCATCAGGAGCTGAGTCTCGCGCCCAATATGAATGTGCGCGACAATATCTTCATGGGACGCGAAATTCGCAGTGCAACGGGTGTCAATTTTGCAGAAGAAGAACGCCTGACCCGCGAACTTCTTGCAGAACTTGAAGAAGACATCGATCCGCTAACCCCTGTTGAAGAGCTTCGTCTTGGCCAGCAGCAGGTTGTCGAGATCGCGCGTGCGCTTTCGGTCAATTCGCGCATTCTGATCATGGATGAACCGACGTCAGCGCTTAGTGCTTCGGAAGTTGAGGTGCTGTTCAAGGTCATTCGCGACCTGACAGCGCGTGGCGTGGCGATTGTCTATATCTCTCACCATCTGGAGGAAGCACTGCAGATCACCGATCATGCCGTGGTTTTGCGTGATGGTACCATGACCGCATATGCACCGCGTGCCGATATTGATCTAGAATGGATCGTTCGCAACATGGTGGGCGAAAACTTCGATCTTGGTTCGCCTCCGGCCGGTTACGAATGGGGCGATGTCGCACTTTCCGTGGAAGGTCTGACGGTTCAGGACAAGTCCGGTGACTTCGCACTTGTCGACAATATGTCATTGAATGTTCGTGCCGGTGAGATCGTTTGTATTTACGGCCTGATGGGTGCGGGACGTACCGAACTTCTTGAAACGGTAGCAGGCCGCCTCAAGGCGAATTCGGGCAGCATTCTGCTTGAAGGCAGGGATGTCGCAGGCCTCACAATTGCCCAACGCATTGATCAGGGTCTTGTTCTTGTGCCGGAAGACCGTCAGCGTGATGGTCTAGTGCAGACGATGACAGTTGGCCGCAATCTTTCGCTCGCAAGCATTGGCGAAATGACGAAAGGCCTTTTCACCTCGACAAAGCGTGAAAAGAACATCGTAGATCAGTCGATCAAGAATGTTCACATCAAGACGGATGGTGGCGAAGCCGCAATCGGTTCGCTGTCTGGTGGCAATCAGCAGAAGGTCGTTATTGGCAAGATGCTGGCGACAGAGCCAAAGGTTATCCTTCTGGATGAGCCAAGCCGCGGTATCGATATTGGTGCCAAGGCGGAAGTCTTCAAGCTGCTGGCCGAAAAGGCAAAGGACGGGCTTGCAGTCGTCTATACGACATCTGAAGTTGGCGAATGCCTCAGCATCGCTCATCGTATCATCGTTATGCACCGTGGACGCATCTCGGCCGAATTCGGCTCCGATGTCTCCAAGGAAAAGATCATGGCCGCCTCGGGCGAGTCCATGGTCGGTCACTAAAATAGTTATGGAGCACTGATAGAATGTCAGTCACGAGCACCAACGAAAAAAAGGCGGCGTCCACCGGGACAAAGCGCAAAACCAGCATCGTGCATTTGCTGCTCGAAGGCCGTGCGTTCTTTGCGTTGATTGCGATCATCGCAGCCTTTTCGTTCCTTTCGCCTTATTACTTTACCGTCAATAACTTCCTCATCATGTCCTCGCATGTGGCCATTTTTGGCTTGCTGGCGATTGGTATGCTGCTGGTCATCCTCAACGGCGGTATTGATCTTTCGGTCGGCTCTACATTGGGTCTTGCGGGCGTTGTAGCGGGCTTCCTCATGCAGGGCGTCAACATTCCGGAACTGGGTGTTATCCTTTATTTCCCGGTTTGGGCGGTTGTCATCATCACCTGTGCTCTGGGCGCCTTTGTTGGGGCGGTGAACGGTGTTCTGATCGCTTATCTGCGCGTTCCGGCCTTCGTGGCGACGCTCGGCGTGCTTTATTGCGCACGCGGTGTAGCATTGCTGATGACCAATGGTCTGACTTACAACAATCTTGGCGGTCGTCCTGAGCTTGGCAATACGGGGTTTGACTGGCTCGGTTTCAACACGCTTTTTGGCGTGCCGATTGGCGTTCTGGTACTTGCTGTTCTCGCCATCATCGTTGCAATCGTACTCAACCGCACCGCATTTGGCCGCTGGCTCTATGCTTCGGGCGGTAATGAACGTGCAGCTGAATTGTCGGGCGTCCCAGTGAAGCGCGTGCAGATCTCTGTCTATGTGATTTCGGGCATCTGTGCTGCAATCGCTGGTCTGGTTCTGTCATCGCAGCTGACGTCCGCGGGTCCGACCGCAGGCACCACTTACGAGCTGACGGCAATCGCTGCTGTCGTGATCGGCGGCGCAGCGCTTACGGGGGGACGTGGTACAATTCTCGGCACGCTTCTCGGCGCCTTTGTTATCGGTTTCCTTTCCGATGGCCTCGTTATCATCGGCGTATCGTCCTATTGGCAGACCGTCTTTACGGGTGCAGTGATCGTGCTCGCAGTTCTGCTCAACAGCATTCAATATTCCCGACGTTGATAATTACGGCTCCGTCCACCGTTCCGGGCGGAGCCGGTTCTTCGGGGGTAGCGAAAACTTTCCAAGACGGCGATCTAGCTTGAAACTCTCGCCCACTGGAAATGGTCACGCCGGGAAACCGGCAAAACTCAACGATAATTTTACGGGAGTGAGATATGTTTAAGAAGGGTATGCGCGTTCTGTTTGCTGCCGCTGCAGCATTGCCGCTTATCGCCAGCACCGCATGGGCTGAAGGTCTGATCTCGATCGTGGTCAACGATCCTTCGAACCCATATTGGTACACCGAAGGTGAAATCGCCAAGAAGACCGCTGAAGGCCTCGGCTATTCAGCTGTTGTTGGCGGCCACAAGGGCGACACCAATACCGAAAGCAACCTGATCGATACCGCGATCACCAACAAGTCGGTCGCGATCATTCTCGACCCGGCAAATGCTGATGGTTCGGTCGGTGCAGTCAAGCGCGCTGTCGCAGCTGGCATTCCAGTGTTTCTTGTAAACGCTGAAATCAACCAGGAAGGCCTCGCGAAGGCACAGCTCGTTTCCAACAACGCCCAGGGCGCAGCACTCGGTGCAACACAGTGGGTTGAAAGCGTGGGTGAAGAAGGCAAGTATGTTGAGCTGTTCGGTTCGCCGTCGGACAATAATGCTGCCACCCGTTCGAACGGCTATGAAACTGTTCTTTCGCAGTATCCAGACCTCGTAAAGGCTGGTCAGGACGTTGCTAACTGGAACCGTACCCAGGGCCACGACAAGATGCAGGCTCTTCTTCAGGCAAACCCAGACATCATCGGCGTTATTTCAGGTAACGACGAAATGGCTCTCGGTGCGATTGCTGCTCTGAAGAAGGCTGGCAAGCTCGATAAGGTCAAGGTTGGTGGTTTTGACGGATCGCCAGACGCAGTTGCTGCGATCAAGGCTGGTGAACTGCAGTACACTGTTCTACAGCCTGTTGCTATCTTCTCTGAAGCTGCCGTCAAGCAGGCCGACACCTTCATCAAGACTGGTAAGACCGGCGTTGACCAGGAAAAGCAGCTTTTCGATTGCTTCCTGATCACCAAGGACAATGTCGACAAGTACACTGCTCCGTTCGTTCTGGAACAGTAAGAACTGAAAGATGGAGCGCGGGCTTGGTCTCGCGCTCCTCTCTCTATTTTTCGTACCGATGCTATGAATCGGGACCGGTCAATTATTGAGCGGGCTGGGGACGAGTGGTAAGCATGGTCACAAGCAACAAAGCAAGCATAGACAACTTGATGACAGAGCAGGTGCCGAACGATAGTCGGCATGCACGTCAGATGGTTCGTCGCCAGCAAATTGCTGAAATGATTATGTCGGAAGGATCGGTGCGGATCGAAGATCTGACTGAACGTTTCGCAATCAGCCTCATGACCGCGCATCGGGACGTGGATGAGCTGGTCAGTCGCGGCCTGTTTCGCAAATCACGCGGTATTGTTTCCGCAGCCCCCACTAGCCTTATTGAAGCAAGCGATCTCTATCGAGTTGCGCGTCAATCTGAAGAAAAGAAACTGATCGCTGAAGCCGCGATGCAATTCGTAGAGCCCGGTCAGGCCATTTTCTTCGATGACTCAACAACTGTTCTTCAAATGGTTCCCTATCTTGCCGATAAAGGACCGCTGACGGTTATTACCAATTCGCTGATCCTGATGAATGAAGTGCGTGACATGAAAGATGTCACGTTGCTCGGTCTTGGTGGTCAGCTTTACAACTGGTGCAACGCCTTCGTCGGCAGCATGACGATCCATGAAATCCGCCGCCTGCGTGCTGACGTGGCTTTCATTTCGATCGCTGCAATTACTGACGATCTGCTGTTCCATCAATCTCCGGAAATGATCGAAACAAAGCGCGCCATGCTGGAATGTGCTGCAAAGCGTGTGCTGTTGACAGATCACACGAAATTCGAGCGCCGGGCGCTACACAATTTCGGCGCACTCAATGATTTCGATGTGGTTATTGTCGATGACAAGACTGCACATGAACATATTGAACGCATGCAGGCGCAGAACATCAATGTTGTTATCGCCAGTTCTGGCGGAACAAGAGAATAAGCTTCAGTACTTCATCGCATACATATCAGGAAATACGTTCCATGCCGTCTCTGTTGGGAATTGATAGCGGACTGACCGTCACCAAGGCCGTAATATTTGACGTTGATGGCTCGACGCTTGCCGTTGCCCGCCGCCGCGTCGCGCAATCCTTCCCACGCCCTCGCCATGTCGAGCGCGACATGGATGAATTCTGGAATGCGACTGCAGATGCAATTGCTGAAGCACTCTCAAAATGTGGACGCCCTGCATCAGATATTCTTGCTATTGCAACCACCGCCCATGGTGACGGCATCTACATGCTCGATAAAGATCGCCGCCCGCTTGGTAAAGGCATTCTGTCACTGGATAGCCGTGCCGTTGATGTGGCTGAGCGCTGGTTGAACAGCCCTGTCGCAGAACAGTCGATTGCGATCACCGGTCAATTGCCACACGCCTCTGCACCGTCCGCCATTCTGGCCTGGGTCAAGGAAAATGAGGCCGAACGCTATGGGCGCATCGGGCATGTGGTTGCATGTAAGGATTGGTTGCGTTTCTGTCTTACGGGCGAAGTCGGCACTGATCGCACCGAGGCATCGACGTCTTTCACTGATTACAAAACGCAAGACTATTCCAAAGACGCGCTCAAATTTTTCGGCCTTGAAGCACTTTGGGATGCGCTGCCGCCGATGTCGCGCTCGGATGAGATTGTTGGTGGTGTTTCGCAAGAATGCGCAAACCGTACCGGGCTTGTTGCTGGGACACCTGTTGTTGGCGGCCTGCATGATGTGACTGCTTCTGCGCTGGGTGTTGGCGGTCTCAAGATTGGTACAGTTGCGGTTGTCGCCGGGACCTATTCGATCAATGAAACGCTGTCGTCTAAGCCCAATGTCGATAAGAGCTGGTTCTGCCGCAATGGGATTGCGCCGGGAGAGTGGAACAATATGTCCATCTCACCTGCTTCCACTGCAAATTACGACTGGTTTCTCGACAAGCTCTGCCCGGCGGAACGTCTTGAAGCTGACAAAACCGGTCGCTCGATCCACGATATGCTTCGCCCGGAAATCGATGCAGCACTGGCCAAGCCTTCAACAGCTCTTTTTCATCCCTATCTGTTTGGCTCGCCTTTCGGTGCGATGGCTAGTGGCGCGTTCTTCGGCCTGCGCGGTTGGCAGGAACGTGGCGATATGCTGCGCGCGGTCTGGGAAGGCATTGCCTTTAACCACCGTATTCATGTCGACCATCTGAAAAGCGGTTTTGAAATTTCCGCGGCGCGTCTGACCGGCGGCGTGTCGCGCAGTCCATCTTTTGCGCAGATGTTTGCCAATGTGCTGGGGATGCCGGTCACGGTCACCGATACGGATGAGGCGGCAGCATGGGGTGCGGCACTTTGTGCAGGTAAGGGCGCTGGCGTTTTCACAGATGTTTACAGCGATCCGCGTGATCTTGATGCAATTGGCCGGACTTATACACCGGATGCGGCGCGCAGCGAGCAGTATGAAAAGCGCTACGCGCTATTCAAGGAAATCGCATCTGCACTTGGATCGATGTGGCCTAAGATCGATGCTCTGACGGATTGAAATCCAATGCGCCTCTAAGCGCACCGAATATGTAAAGACAGTGAAATGAACGATTTCGTAAACAGCGCTCAAATGAAGAACCGCATTAGTCAACTCGAAGCTGATGGTGTTGATGTGCTCATCCTGGGTGCGGGTATCAATGGCGCGGGTCTCTATCGCGATCTGAGTGAACAGGGTGTGAGCTGTTTCATCGTCGATAAGGGCGACTTTGGTTCCGGCACGAGTGCTGCCCCATCACGCCTCATTCACGGCGGCCTCAAATATCTCGAAACCGGAGAATTTGGTCTCGTGGCGCAATCAACCGTTGAGCGTAATATCCTGCTCAAAAACGCGCCGCATAATGTCCGGCCGCTGCCGACATTTATTCCTGTTTTCTCCTGGACCAAGGGTATTGCCGCAGCACTTCGTACCTTGTTCGGCTCAACTACAGCACCGCGCAGCCGTGGCGCGGTTCTCATCAAGATTGGTCTTGGTCTTTACGATTATTTTGGTGCGCGTGAACGCGTTATGCCAAAGCATAATTTTCTCTTCAAAAAGAGTGCCTTGAAGGAAATGCCATACATGACGCCGTCTATCGTGGCGGGTGGCATTTATTATGATGCATGGGTGAGTAAGCCGGAACGTCTGGTTTATGAGCTTGTCAGCGACGGCGTGAAAGCCAATCCAAAGAGCGCAGCAGCCAATTTCAGTTCCATTGTTGCAGCCCGTGACGGGGCCGTGAGCTTTGAAGGGCCGGATGGCGCTGCTTTCACGATCAAGCCAAAGATCGTCATAAATGCCGCTGGTCCGTGGATCGATCATGTCAACGCGGCACTTGGCAAAGAAACCAAGATGATTGGCGGCACCAAGGGTTCGCATATCCTTGTAGATCATCCCGAGCTGGTGAAGAGCCTGAAGGGCCGGATGATCTATTTTGAAGCCGATGATGGTCGTATCTGCCTTGTCTATGATTATCATGGTCTGGCGCTGGTCGGTTCGACGGATATTCCGGCAAACAATCCGGATGAGGTTTTCGCGGAAGACAAGGAAATCGATTACTTTATCGAGAGCCTGCGTTCGCTGCTGCCGAAGCTGAAATTTGATCGCAGCCAGATCATTTATACCTATAGCGGCATTCGCCCGCTGCCTGCCTCCAATGCGTCGGAGCCGGGGCTTATAAGCCGTGATCATTCCGCACCGGTTATTGAGCCGGATGCAGGCCGTCCTTTCGCGATCATCTCGCTGGTTGGCGGTAAGTGGACGACGTTCCGCGGTTTCGCGGAAGAAGTGGCAGATACGGTACTCAAGCGCTTTGGTCGCGAGCGTCTCAAATCAACCCGCACTTTGACCATCGGCGGCGGCAAGGATTACCCGGCCGATGAGAGCGCACGCGCCGCATGGGTCGCGAAACATGCCAAGGAAACCGGGCTTGCAGTCGAACGTGTCGCGACACTTTTGCAGCGTTATGGCACGACTGCTCTGCCGATCATTCAGGACGAAGCCAAAGTTGGCGTTACACTTCTGCCCGATACAGACAGCATCAGCCGTGCGGAAATTGCGTGGATTGCGCGAAATGAGCTGGTGGTGCATCTCTCGGACGTTGTTCTGCGACGTACAACACTGGCAATTGACGGGGCGCTGTCGAATGCCAATCTTGCGGCAATCTCCGACATTCTCAGCGTTGAATTTGGTTGGGACGCGGAGCGTAAGGCGCAGGAGCTCGAGCTTGTTATTGCCGAGCTTTCCAAACGCCACGGCATGAAGCTTGGCGATCAGCCAGCGAAACGCCGCTAACGCGCATTTTTGTCTTAAAACCGTTTCAAACTTTCCCGGGCGGGCGCTCAAGATCGGCATTTTGCCATTTCTTTGCGATGTCGCAGCACTATCTTATGCACGGACAGGAGAACGCTATGGAAATCAAAAGAAATGGATCTGCGCCATCAAGTGTGGGTCCTGCAGACTGGTTCACGGGCAAGGTTCGCATTGACCCGTTGTTTTCGCCCAATGAAGCGAGGCGCGCTGCAGCGGCTACCGTGACATTTGAACCGGGTGCCCGGACCGCTTGGCACACACATCCACTGGGCCAGACACTGATTGTTACCGCAGGTTTGGGGTTGGTGCAGCGTGAGGGCGGACCGATTGAAGAAATCCGTCCCGGCGATGTCGTCTGGTTCGAACCAGATGAAAAGCATTGGCATGGTGCTTCACCAAAAAATGCGATGACCCATATTGCCATGCAGGAGCAGCTCGACGGTAAAGTCGTTGACTGGATGGAGCATGTGACGGACGCTCAGTATCCGAGTGTCTAAATGAAAAAAAACGGGCCATTGGCCCGTTTTTTTAGATCATGCTCAACTGCACGCCATAGGGGGGCAAAGTTATAGTCTTGCTACCTGCAACCACCGCATCTTGTTCATGTTGTGAAATATTGACCAGCCAGACTTTCTCTTTTACCGCCATTGCCAAAACGTCCGATGGACGCGAGGACTGACACAGTTGGAAGTTTTTCCCGGCAAGCTGTGCAAGCACTTTTACAGTGTTGAACAAAGGACGGTTGTTACCAATAGCGACCGGTTCATTATCATCCGCAATGAGCCCAAAAGGCCCGGTGAGGGCTGAAAGCGTAAGGCTGTCGAGACCAGCATTCAGCACCGATATGGCATAGGCCAATGCGAAGCTTTCCGCGAACTTACCATTATGGCGCGGATCGCGATTGGCCATCGCAATGCGCTTGCCATTAGGGTTTCCCATCGTTCTGCTGCCATAAGGATTCTGGCGCATGGGGATGGTCGATGGCCCGATGCGATAGGGCTTGTCGCCGTAGATCGCGCGCACTGAACGGGTAATGAAAGGCAACGCCTCCAGTGTTTGCATAACGCTCAGATCATCAGCGGCATGAACAATTGGATTGGTGCAATGGGTGACGAAATCAACAAGCTCGCCCGGAATGCGCTTGCGATTAAGTTCGGTGAAATAGCTCAGCATTCCGCCGCCAAGCCGCACATCCGGGAATGCTGCTCTTGCTGCCGCATAAACATCTTCAAGCGGCGGGCAGGGTGGCCATTCGCTACCGGGTGGTGTTGATTGCCGATCTATAGCCGGTGAAATTATGACCGCATCCGGGGTAAAACCAGCCGCTTTCATAACAGAAGCGATTTCTGTCGTCTCTTCGATGAGCGATTTCGCGCAAGGCAATGCAATTTCGAGCGAAACGCGTCCGCTATGCTTCGCTGCCAAGGCTGCAAAGTCTGCAAAGGTTGAACCATTGTGCCCTGCCAGTTGATCGTAATGAAACAGCAGATCCTGCGGACCAATCTCCTGCAATAGATCGATTGCGGCGAGGCTTGCTTTGGCTTCTTCCGGTGTGATGATAATGCCGATATTCGGCATTCTGCCGCTTATGTCACCAAGCGTAATGCTCACCGGCTCCGCATAACGGGTGTGATTTAGTGTCGCCGCGCGCGTGTCGGAAATGTTGAGCACGATGCGCTGATGCTGGGGCTTGGTGGCTTCGATCTGGTAAGGCCATGGCAAAGCCAGCGGACGAACATAGGTTTTGTAAGATGCATCTGACCAGTTGCGCTGATCTTCCATCTCAAACGTATCGCCTTCCATGCGGCATTCGGCCGTAACGCCAGGCATGGCCTCATGCGTGATCGCACGCATGTCCTTGAAAGGCTGCCATGGCTCGATCAGATCGGGTAAGCGGGTCTTGTTGAGCGTGCCATCAACATGTTCGACGCCTACAGGTGAGCCAGCCACGCCGACGATTGGATGCAGGATGCAAAAGCCGCAGCGGTTGGTTTGAAAGCCTGTCGCTGTATTCGCTACGGCGTCGAAAGTAAGCGTACCGCCACTCTCTGCCTGAATGCGGACATCAATGGTGAGTTGGGTCGCATCCGGGCCTTCGCAACGTGCCTGATAGGTGACGATGAAACCGCTGTCGTTTTGCTCGACGTTCAGATCATGGATTTCCGGTTTATAGGTTCCCCAGTCTCGATCCCGAACGAGATAGGAGACAGCGCGCAGAACTTCGACGCCGTCGTAAGTGATGGTGCGAAGATTGCCGTCGCTTAAATCCAGGCCGAGTAAGCCCGCTTTTAGGTGCGTTGGCTGAGCTTCGGCTTCTCGCGTTCCATAGAGCAGGAAAGGATCGACGTTGCTCATTTGAGCAACGCCGTAATGTCGACGCGGTTGCCGCTTGTGGCACTCTCATAAGCGGCTTCTACAAGCGCGAAAGTCTTGAGATTATCTGCACCCGACGTCGAGGTTTCTTCGCGAGATTCCAGCTTGTCCACCCAATGCTGCTGAATGGCAAAAACGCTTTCCTGAATATTGTGCCATGGACGTGAGGCCCATGAGAGCAGTTTTGGCGATACGTCGGAAACCGTGGTGCCGTTCGGCGTAATCACTTCAAGGCGATAACCCTGATAAAGCCGGATCGAACCTTCGGTGCCATCTATTTCAATGAGCGTTTCCGGAAAAGGATCGGTTTCGAGCTTGGTGGCATAGCTGACGTCAACAATTGAAGTAGCGCCATTTTCATGGTCCATGAGAATAGTTGCTACATCTTCCCCCTTGATCTTCGGGTTCACACGCTTTGTGCGAGCAACAACGGTGGTCACATCGCCTAGAATGAAGCGTGCAATATCAAGCGTATGAATGCCTAAATCTTCGATGATGAAGCGTTCGCCTTCTGCAAGATATGGCTGGCCGGAAAACACGTCGAAGCCCGAGCGGAAGGAGAAACGTCCCCAGAACGGCGTGCCGATGACGCCACTGTCGACTGCCTTGCGCACCGCCTGTATAGGCGTCTGCCAGCGGAAGTTTTCATGCACCATGAGCGGAATACCTGCTTCATCGCAGACCATTACCATGGCCTTCGCATCATCAAGCGTTTTGGCAAAAGGCTTCTGGCAGATTGCTGGCACCTTGTGGGCGGCAGCAAGTTCCACCAAAGCACGATGGCTTGAAACTGTGGTGGCGATATCGACAAAGTCGATGCCGCCATCTGCAAACAGCGCTTGCGCATCCGTGTAGCGGCGTTCGATGCCAAACTGGTCGCCGACAATCTTCAACCGCTCAGGATCGCGGTCGCAGATTGCCACGATTTTGGCACCCGAAACGTCATTCCATGCGTGCATCTGGTTGATTGCGAAGAAACCGCAGCCGATCAGAGCGCCATTCAATTCTGCCATTTACTGAGCCTTTATCCTGCTTTTGCCATTTGCATGAGTGTAACGCGCTGCTGGAGGCGGCGCTGTGCCTGATCAACCACCACGGCAATGATGATTACAAGGCCCTTGATGACCATTTGCCAGAAGGACGATACGCCCATCATGACCAGACCGTCGGAGAGAATACCTATGACAAAAGCACCGATGATTGTGCCGCCAATGGTGCCGCGTCCGCCTGACATTGAGGTGCCACCGAGCACGGCTGCTGCAATGGCATTCAGCTCGAACGAGTTGCCGGTTGCTGGATGCGACGACATCAGTTCGGACGAGATGATAAGCCCGGCGATCGCAGCACAGAAGCCCGAAAACATATAAACGAACATTTTTACGCGGTCGACACGGATACCCGACATGCGTGCCGCACGTTCATTGCCACCGACGGCGAAAATCTGGCGACCAAGCGGCGTGTATCGCGCGATATACGCCGCAGCCAATGCAACGACGATCAGAATCCAGATTGATACCGGAAGACCGAGAATGCTGCCAGATCCGAGAAACGCGAAACCAGTTGTGCCTAGGTCTTCGCGTCCTACAAGGTTCGGGAAGGTCTGGCCGTCCGAGGACAGTAGTGCCAGACCACGCGCTACATAGAGCGTTCCGAGTGTCGCGATGAAGGGCGCAACATTCAGTTTGGTTATCAATAGCCCGTTTATGAAGCCGACTGCTACACCGACAGCCAATGTGATCAGCGAGATTTCGATGATGTTGAAATAGATAGTATAACCGATGCCAAGATCGATACCGTAGATCAGAAGTCCTCCGGCAACCATGCCGCAGAGCCCGACAATGGAGCCGACGGAAAGGTCGATGCCGCCTGTGATGATGACGAAGGTCATGCCCATCGCAAGAAATGCGTTAAGCGCAACGTGCTTCGACATTAGGATCAGGTTGGCTGCTGATAGGAAGTTCGGCGCTGCAAACGAGAAAAAGATGAACACTGCAAAAAGCGCGATGAAGGTTCTCAGTTTCATTAGCGTCAGCAGGGCCGAGCCGCTGTTAAAGGCTGAGTCAGTGGCGGCCGTCGTCGTGTTGGCTGTCATGACGCGAGTTCCTTTGGTTGTTTGTTGTGGTCGTTGTCATGTGTGTGTCCGTGGCCCTTGGCCGACGCCGTGATGATGTCGGCTTCCGTCGCCTTATCGCGATCGAATATGGCAATCAGCTTCCCATTGCTGAGCACCGCGATGCGATCAGAGAGCGCCATGACTTCTTCCAGATCAGAGGTTGAAAAGAGAATAGAAAGCCCCTCGGCAGCGAGCCTGCGCATTGTGCGAAAGACATCCGCCTTCGCACCCACATCGATCCCGCGCGATGGCTCATCCATTAAAAGAACTTTTGGATTGGTCATCAGTGCCTTGCCGATGACGACCTTCTGCTGATTGCCACCAGACATCGAAGTGACTTCGAATTCTGGATTCGGTGCTTTGATCGAAAGGTCTTTGATGGCCTGTTGAATGGCCTGCTTTTCACGCTTTGACGTGATGTGGAAGAAACGAGCCAGACGGTCGAGGCTCGCCAGTGTCAGATTGCTGGCAATCGACAAAATCTGCACTAGGCCTTCACGCTGGCGATCTTCTGGTATGAGGGCGAGACCACGCCGGATGCGACGGGTCGTATCGCGCTCCTTCACTTCCTCGCCATCGATATAGATATGGCCGGTGGAATGCCCATGTTGGCCCATCACACATTCGAAAAACTCGGAACGCCCGGCGCCCATAAGGCCGTAAATCCCCAGAACTTCGCCAGCGCGCACAGTAAGCGAGACGTTATCAACGGCAAGGCCGCCAGTCGCACGCGGGAGAGTGATGTTTTCAGCGCGAAATCTTTCGGGGCCAATCGTGTGGGTCACAGGCTTAGCAAAATCCTTTGCATCGGAGCCGATCATCGAACGCACGATCCATTGCGTATCGATATTCTTGATCTCTTCCTGGCCGGTGATTTTTCCGTCACGCAGAACCGTGATGTGATCGCCAAGCCGCATCAGTTCTTCGAGACGATGCGAGATATACACGATTGCTACGCCCTTCTTCTTCAGCTCCGCGATCACCTTGAATAGAATGTCAACTTCGGCTGCAGAAAGGGCAGATGTCGGTTCATCCATGATGACGATCCGTGCATCGAGCGAAATCGCCTTGGCGATTTCGACAAGCTGCTGCTGACCGATCGGAAGATCCGCGACGAGCGTATTTGCACTGATACCTGCGTCAAGACGGTCGAGATATTCATTGGCCTTGACGACCTGCGCCTTGTGATCAATGCCGCGCAAACCGCGTGTGATCTCGCGTGTGGCAAAGATGTTCTCTGCCACCGTCATGTTTGCAAATAGGTTAAGTTCCTGAAAGATCATCGCAATGCCGCGCTTCTGCGCGTCGGCGGGGCTGGCGAATGACACGTCCTCGCCGTCGAGGATGATCTTGCCCATTGTCGGACGCTCAACGCCCGCGATGATCTTCATCAGCGTTGACTTGCCAGCACCGTTTTCGCCGACAAGCACATTGACCGAACCACGGCGCAATTCAAGGTTGGCGCGCTTGACCGCGACAATCCCCGAATAGACCTTGGAAACATCCTCAAGCTTGAGAACGATATCGTCCTTTGGGTTTAATTCCGTCTCCATCGCTTATTTCTCCAAAGAGATAGAAACAGGCGTGACAAGCGGAAGTTGGCCCTTCGATGGCAACGGGAAGGCACCTTCGGCTTTCACCTTCATTCCAACCAAATCTTCGCGTGGGAGCTTTGAGAGAACATCGTCATTGACGCGGGTGTTAAACGCCTTGCCAAACTGTGCCCAGTCGATCTGATTGCGAAACTCGTTGAAGTTCACAAAGGAAAGGCTGTCGCGGATTGCGCTGCCGCGAACGGTCGGCCCGATCTGCACACGTGCATCGGCCTTGCCGTCGCCATTGCTGTCAACATCAACATAGGCTGCGCGTGATTTCGTTTCTGCGGCGACCACCGTACCTTCAAGCTTGGCAGCAAAAGTCCAAGGTGCATTCCCCTGTTTTTCGCGATGACCGTATTTCGCTCCTGCGGCATCTGCATCTGAGCTTGCTGCCTGCATCACTTCATCGAGTGTTGAGGTTTTCTCAACAAAAAACGGTTTCACTTTTGAATCCCAGATGTCGGCAACCGAACGGTCGGGATTGAAATTATCGCCGCGTGCTTCTGCGGCTTCTTCTGCTGTCGGAGTCTTGATGATCTTGCAGCCCGAAAGCGCGACACCGCAGGCCAGCAGGATAAAGGAAGCTGACTTCAGCACTGACATGAATTTATCCTCGGTATCAAAGCATGTCGCGAAAAAATAGGCACCGGGCTTATGCGAATGACATGCGTGAAAACAAAGACCTAAGGCGCGTCGCCTCGTTGTGGAAAACACAACGCACTTTAGGGGTGTATTTCGGGAGCGCTAACACTTGTTGGCGCTCCCGATTTCGCAAGCCTTGGGAGTTAGTCCTTCAAAGCGAAGGTTTCGAGCTTGTCTGCATTGTCAGGATTGATGAGGACGCAGTCCATCAGCTGCTTTTCTTCAGCAGGTCCCTTACCGGTCTTGATATATTCGTCAGCCTGTACGACAGCCATCTGTGCCTGAGCATAGGCTGGCTGAAGAACAGTTGCCTTGATGCCGCCAGCCTTGATGGAGTCGCGAACATCATTGGAGCCGTCAAAGCCGACAACGATCACGTCCTTGCGACCTGCAGCTTCAAGCGCTGCCCATGCGCCCATCGCCATGGTGTCATTGCCGGAAATCACGCCCTTGATGTCAGGATTTGCCTGCAAAATGCTCTGCATCTTAGTGAAAGCTTCAGTCTGGCTCCAGTTTGCAGACTGTTGCGCAACCATCTTCATGTCTGGATATTCGTCGATGACGTCGTGATAGCCCTTCGAACGGGTGCCAGCATTGAGATCAGATTCGCGACCGAGCAACTCGACATAGTTGCCAGCTTCGCCCATCAGCTTGACGAATTCTTCAGCGCCGAGCTGAGCGCCCTGATAATTGTTGGATACGATCTGCGAAACAGCAACACCCGAGGCGTTGATTTCACGGTCAATCAGGAATGACGGGATCTTCGCGTCTTTTGCTTTCTGAACGGCGGCAATCGATGCTTCTGAGCCAGCATTGTCGAGGATGATAGCCTTTGCGCCACGGCCGATGGCGGTATCGACGAGCTGCGACTGCTTGGTCGCATCGTCATCATGCTGAAGGATCAGCGTATCGTAGCCAAGTTCCTTGGCTTTGGCTTCAGCGCCGACGGCTTCAGCCTTGTAGAATGGATTGTCGTGCGATGGCGTGATGATCGCGATCAGATCAGCAGCCCATGCCGGCATGACTACGCTGCCTGCCAATGTTGCCGAGACGGCTGCAATCGCAAAACCGCGTGCGATTTTCCTGCGTGTAAACTTCATGTAGACCTCCCAATAAGCCCCGTTTCCCAAAAGGGCGAAAAAAGGGGGCGGGTTGCGCCCCCAACTGATGTCACGTAATGCGACGGATGCTTTCTGCGATTTCTTCCGGTTCGAAAACGTTCTTCCAGTCGTCGCGCATCAGCGCAGGAATACCGAATTCGATTGCCTTGTTGCAGGCATCGGAGAATACGCCCTGGACTTCGCCAAAAATGACGGCGCCGAGAACATTCATGTGGCCGAGCAGGAAGTCGCGTGCGGCTTCTTCAGGGACGCCGCGACGGACGCATTCGTCCATGGCCTGCTTCATGACAACCAGAAGCGACGCGCAAACTGTTTCCGAAAGACCAGGCTCGAGGATTGCGAGCTGTTCAACGGTTACGCGGTGCGAACGCATGACTGGTGCCCAGATGACCTTGGCGATTTCTTCACCAAGCGCATAGGATTCTTCAGGACCCTGCATCAGTGCAGAAACGATGTGCTGCTTTGCAAACAGACCGCCGAAGTGGTCCTTCTTTGCCTGCATGTCCGTTTCATCGTTGAAGATCGGCGGATGGCAAGGATGGGTTACAAAATAGGTGAGGTCCGCGCGTTCTGGTAGATGGCCAGCAAATGGAGCAGCTGCGTCGAGCGCAATAACCATGGTGCCTGGCTTCAGCTTATCAACGATGCCTGCAGCAACCTTACCGATGATGGTGTCCGGCACAGCCAGAATGACGACTTCGGCGCCTTCGAGACCTGCATCTGCATCGATGGTGTCTATGTCGAGTTCGTTCTTCAGGCGTGCCTTGCCTGCGTCGCTGACTTCGATGTGGCGCACGTCGAAGCGCGAACCCTTGAGGTTCTTGGCCAGACGGTAACCCATCTTGCCGCCTGCGCCGAACAGAGCAATAGCTGTCATGATTGTATTTCCTTCCCGTAGTTTTGGTAGCTTAACTGGTATAACCAGTCAATGAGTATTCCAGATTCAAGAAGTCAAGCCATCACGAATCTGGCTGAAGTACCCGTCAGAACCGACCTGACCGCCCTTGAGAGCAATCTGGAGGCCGTTGGTGGCGGCATGCGCGCCGTGCGCCGTGCAAAGCGGCGACCCCGGTGTTTGTGGAAGCGGCAAAAGCGTGGTTAATGCATCAACATGCAGTTCACGCAATGCGTGGCTGGAAGTGTCACCGCCTGCAATCACTGCGCGGGTGAGCTGTTCGCGCTCGACAAGACTGCGGAGGATGAAGCCGAGGCTGCGGGCCAGCTTGTGGCGGCTGCCTGCGATCCTATCAATTTCTGTGCCGCGATCAGCCGACGGACCAAGGGCGGTGTTGAGGATAACGCTGTTGCCCTGCTGGAGCGCCTTCTGGCCGTCAGCAATGGCAGCTTCGATTGCCTGATTTCCGTTTTCGCCGAGAAGATCGAGCGGGTTAAGATTAATCCCGGTGAAGCCCGATGCGGTCGCGTGGCGGATCTGGCGTTCGGTGGTCGGCGAAACACTGCCCGAAACGACCGCGATGCGGTCAGCCTTGCCTGGAAGCGGAAACTCTTTTTTTGCACCGATCAGTCCGGCCTTGGCCCAGGCGGCCAGAAGCGCATACTCGACGCCGGACGAGCCGGCAACGAACCAGCCCATATCATGGCGCAGACGCCAAAGCTGTTGGCCTGCTTGCAGCTGGCTTTCGTGGCTGTCGACGTCAAGCAACAACATGCCGTCAGCATCTTTGACAATCACATTTACACGCTCATCTGCATCGGCGGATGAAAGCGCTACGAGATCAGCAAGCACGGTTTTCAGTGCGGTCTGCTTATCCAGATGCTCGCGCAGGTCAGCTTCGTGCATTGGCGTGACAGGATGGCGGCTCATGACCGGATGGCGGTCGATACGATAGACTTCGCCCTGATAGGCGGCAAACAGATTGCCAAAAGCGGTATAGCGCTTGAGTTGCGGTGCGCCGACAATCAACGGCACATAGGCTTGATTGAAGATCGCTTTGCCGATTTCAACCGCCTTACCGATATTGCCAACCTGAGGTGCGGAATCGAATGTCGAGCAGACCTTATAATGGGCAATTGAAGCATTCAGGCTTTTGAGCCAGTTGAATGCAGGCGTGAGATTTTCCTGCATCCATTCCGGCGTTTCGCTGCGGCTTGTTCCTGCAAGACCGATAGCCTTGCAGTGCGAAAAGCGCGAAAGAAGCTCTTCGTCCGGCACATTCATAAACAGCACAGTGTCAACGCCGTTGGAAGCCATGGCTTCCATAACATCGGTCGAGCCGGTAAGGTCGTCACCGTAGTAAGACAGCAGCAATTCGTTGGAAGCCTTGTTCATTATTCGCCTCCTCCATTTGAATTAGGGGAGCCGAATTTAGCGAGCGAAGCTGCGAGTTCAGGATGCTCTGCAGCATAGGTTTCAAGTGGGATTCCAGCGACTGCTGCTTCCCATGCCTGTTGTACGGCGCGAACACCAGCTGCCGGGCCGCCCGGGTGGCTGACAATGCCGCCGCCGCAAAGATAAAGCAGGTCCGTGATGCGACCTGTGCGCTCATAGGTTTCAGGTGCCTGTCCGCCCCACTGGCCAGAACCAGCAACAGGAAGCGGGCAATCAGCTGGGTCGAAAAGTGGCGTGCTGACGGCTTTGAACGAATTGACGAAGCTTTCGTCTGGTTCCCAATATTTCACGCGAATACCGTTTATTTGGAACTGATCGACGCCAAGTAGGCGCCAGAACTGCTGATAAACACGGAAATCCATGCCTGCGCCCGGATTGCGGGTCAAAATATCCCAGCCATTGCGATGAGCGTGAAGCACGAGGCCGGAGCGCTTCCGCAAGAAGCTCATGCCGCCAAAGCCGACCGAATTGATGTTGACCACGGCGCAATTTCCACCCGCCTCGAGCACCATGTCATGGTTGCGCATCATCTCGTCAGGATCGGCGTGTGAAATGCCGAATGCATACATGACCTTTTTGCCGGTCTTTTGCTCATGATTGAGAATAAGTGGCATGATGGCGGCGATGCGCTCTTTGAGCGGCGAGTAGGCCGGGCTCATAAGCTTTTCATCATCCTTGATGAAATCGACGCCGGATTCGATCAATTCGCCAACGAGTTCTGCTGTTTCATGCGGACGTAGGCCAAGTGCAGGTTTAACGATGGTGCCAATGATCGGGCGCCTTTCAACGCTCGCCAGCCGACGGCTTCCAGCAATGCCGAACTGCGGGCCGGGATGCGCGCTTTTGAATGCTTCCGGTAGTTTCATATCAACGACGCGGATGCCCGTCATGCCCTTAATCGAGTAAACACCGCCAACGGCAATCGTCATCAGTGCTGCAAGATCAGTACCGATCGCATCGAGCGGAAAAGCAATATCCACATCGGCGCGCTTGATTGGGCCGTGACCAGGTTCGAGTTCTGGCCACGCTGGAACTGTCGCATCTTCAAGCGGACGGATTTCCAAGACGCGCGCTGCAACGCGGGCTTTGAGCTCTTCTGTTTCACCGGGCAGGGCGACAAAAGTGCCGGTCGACTGATCGCTGGCGATCTTGGCGGCCATCTTTTCAATGCTGCCGGTTGTCTCAATGCGATAGGTCAGACAAATATTCATCGGATTGTTTGTCGCTCGCTTCTCGTGTTCCACCCATGCCAGAGAGTCTCTGGCAGCTTATTTCCCGCATTTGCCAGAAAGTATCTCCTCACTTTCCGAGATGCGACTGAAGCGCTTGGCTCTGAGTGCGAACTGGTATAATGAGTATTCCAATATCTGCAAGCGGAAAATTGTTAGCCTGTTCACGAGAGCGTGGGTAACGGCTTTCATATGGTCGCTCGACGGTGCATAAGGGGAGAAAGCTTATGAACAGTGAGATGCAATGAATAAGCCCATGGAACCTATTGTTCGCCGTAAGCTATCCGACGAAGTTTTCGACCGGCTCGAAAACATGATTACTTCTGGCGAATTGACGCCCGGCGATGAAATGCCCTCTGAGCGCGTGTTGATGGAGCGCCTTGGAGTTGGGCGTCCGGCCATCCGCGAGGCGATGCAGTCACTTGCCAAAATGGGGCTTGTCAGCATTTCGCATGGTGAACGTGCTAAAGTTCTCAAACTGACTGCGCGTTCAATTTTGCAGCAGGTCGATCCGACAGCCAAGATCATGCTGGCGCAATCAATAGATACGCTGGAGCATCTTAAAAGCGCGCGAATCTTTTTTGAACGCGGCATTGCACGCGAAGCGGCACTCAAGGCAACCGACAAGGATATTGCGGAGTTACGTACCATCGTCGAGCGACAGCGGGATTCGCTGGGCGACGCTGATGCATTCATTTCTGCCGATATGGAGTTTCACATCCGTATCGCGAAGATTTCAGGCAATCCGATCTTTGTCGCGGTGAGCGAATCCATGCTTGCCTGGCTGCGTGAATATCACACGCATATGCTGATCTGGACGGGTAAAGAAAAGTACACGCTGGTCGAGCATGAAGAGATTGTAGACAAGCTGGCCGTAAGAGATGCGGATGGTGCAGAGGCGGCAATGCTCAATCACCTGGAGCGTTCGCGCGCCCTTTATACGAAATAGCTTTTTCGGGATGCGCTTCAATTCTCAGGAATGTTCTCTCTGAAGATCACCTGAACCCGAGGTGGCTGCTGGTCGAATGGTTCGCCCTTGATGCTGCTCATCAAGGAAGCAAGTGCTTCCCGTGCTTCAACACGCGGGTTCTGGTCAATGACTGCATCCATTGTGCCATTCAACAGAAGTCGCTTTGTGTTTTCGGTTAGCTCGTGGCCGATGAAAATAACGGAATCCGATTTTCCCAAATCCATCAGCGCCTGTCCGATGCCCTGATTACCAGCGCCGAGATTATAGATGCCTGCAAGGTTCGGGTGACGTTTAAGCAAAGCTCTCGTTTCTGAGTAGGCCTTTTCGCGGCTGTCTTCGATCTCGTTAAGTTCGACGATATTCAAGTGCGAAAACTCTTCCGCAATGACCCGACGAAAGCCCATTTCGCGCTCTTCGTGGCCGCGATAGGAAAGTGATCCGGCGAAAAGCGCGATCTCGTTTCGGGACTGTGGGCCAAGAAAGCGACCGAGAATATAGCCGCCGAGGCGACCAGCTGCACGGTTATCGATGCCGATATAGCCGACGCGCGGCACATGCAGAATGTCGGACGCGATGGTGACAATGCGGGTGCCGGATTCGGCAAGGGCGCGCATGGCTTCGCGCACGGTTGGGTGATCCAGTGCGATCACGCCAACGCCTTGTGACTGTCCCTTGAGATCGTCAAGGGTGCGCGCAAGCGTATCAGGGTTGAAACCTTCGACACTGTGGATTTTAAGTTCGATCTCGGGCCTCAAGGCTGCTTGCCTCGCGATCTGGTCGCGCAGATTGGCAATGAAGGTGTTTGTGCCCGCTGGCAGAACGAAAGCCAGTTTGATGCGCTCGGTGGTATTTGCGTTGAGCGGCGCGCTGCCAGGGAGATAGCCAAGATTGCGCGCGGCTTCGAGGACGATTTCACGCGTGCGCTCTTTCACGCCATCGCGGTTGTTCAATACGCGATCAACCGTGGCGCTGGAAACGCCCGCTGTTCTGGCAATGTCGCTCACCGTGGAACGCAAATCACACTCCTAACCAAAATGATGGGAAATGATGTATTTCGATTTATGCAAGATGCAAGGCTTCTTGTGTCTCTGCCATCTGTTTTCCTCATTAAATTGGCATTAATGCGAAATGGCCCCATCAAAAAACATCATTAATTTATATATGAACGCTGAAATTCAAAAGAATGAACAGTAACTTGATTAAGTTCGATGTGAAATGATGTAAAATGATCTTATATGATGTTGACACGATCGTATTGAGTCTTCATTAATCCTCAAGCTGCCAATGGAGGTTGGCATTTTCCTCGGATGAGGGCGGCCCGTTTGTCGATCTTTTGACGATATGCGGGCTTAGGCATAAATGGGAGGGTGCAATGAGCGAAGCGCGGGGCTTTGTTCCTGATCCGCAGGTGCGGGCTCGGGATTTCAAAATCGGCTGTATAGGCGCAGGCATGATCATGGCCGAGTGCCATCTTGCTGCCTATAAAGACGCTGGTTTTACAGTCACGGCAATCGCCTCACGTACCAAGGCAAAGGCCGAAGAGGTCGCTACGCGCTGGGGTATAGCCGCCGTGCATGACACGCCAGAAGCGCTGATTGGCGACGAAGCTATCGAAATCATCGATATTGCTTATCCGCCGGATCAGCAGCCTGCGCTGATCCGCAAAGCGCTGGCACAACCACATATCAAGGGCATTCTCGCCCAAAAGCCCCTGGCTCTGACGCTTGAAGAGGCCATTGCGCTTCGCGATGAAGCAGCAAAAAGTGGCAAGATCCTCTCGGTCAATCAGAACATGCGCTACGACCAGTCGATGCGCGTGTTGAAGCAAATTCTCGATAAGGGTGAGCTGGGTGCGCCTGTCATGGCGACAATCGAGATGCGTGCTATCCCACATTGGCAGGGGTTTCTGGAAGATTATGACCGCCTGACACTGTCTAACATGAGCGTGCATCATCTCGATGTGCTGCGCTTCCTGTTTGGTGAGCCTGACACCATCACCACCCTGACACGCACTGACCCACGTACTCAGTTTGAACACAAGGACGGTATCACCGTTTCGACGCTGATGTTCCCGAGCGGTGTGATGGCTGTTTCAATGGAAGACGTTTGGTCGGGGCCGCGCGAGGACGGCTTTGACAGCGATATTTACATTAAATGGCGGGTCGAGGGTACGGATGGTGTGGCACAGGGCACGATTGGCTGGCCGGATGGTTCGCCATCAACGCTGACTTATGCCTCCAAAAAGACGACAGACGGCAAATGGGTAAGCCCAAAATGGGAAACCATGTGGTTCCCGCACGCCTTTATCGGTGTGATGGAGCAGCTGCAATACGCCATTCAGTCTGGCGAGCCGCCGGCGCTTTCTGTGGCGGACAATGTGAAGACGGTCGCACTCATTGAGGCTGGCTACAAATCGATCGATGAAGGTCGCACTGTAAAATTGTCCGAGATATCAATTAGTTAAACGAGTGCATCCCGAAAAGAGCGAAGCGGTTTTCGGGAAAGATGCGCATTAACAAAGAATCTTAAAGGGAGGGTTACGATCATGATGCAGGTGGGTATTTTCAGCGGCTATTTCCCTTATTCGCTTGAGGAAACGGCCAAAAAAATCCGCGCACTCGACTTCAATACGGTCCAGCTGGATATGCATTTCAAGGATATGGATCTGAGTGCTGGGCAGATCACCAAGGACAAATGCGTCAAAATTCGCGAGACATTCCGCGATCATAATCTGCCGATTTCATGCATTTCCGGTTATACGAACATCATTCATCCGGACAAGGCAGAGCGTGAGCGTCGCGTGGGCTATCTCAAAGAGATTATCCGCCACGCACAATATCTTGGCACGCCTTATGTGATTTCGGAAACCGGTACTTATAATACTGAATCCGACTGGGTTCATCACCCGAAGAACAAGACCGAAGAAGGTTTTGAAGAATGCCGCAAGGTCATAGCTGATCTGTCGCAGTTTGCTTACGACCACGGTGCAATGTTCCTGCTCGAAACCTATGTGAACAACGTCGTCGGTTCGGTCGAGGAAACGGTAAAAATGTTTGCGCAGGTCGATCATCCGGGCCTTGGCCTCCTGATGGATCCGACCAATTATTTCGAGACGCACAACATCGACCGGATGGATGAAATTCTCAACCAGGTGTTCGATACTTTGAGCGATAAGATCAAGATCGGTCATGCCAAGGACGTCAAGCGCTCAGGCGATGATAAGACGGAAAAGCATGCTGATATCGGTGATACCGATGCCCTTGAGAGCCATACTTTCCGTGGCGTTGGTGAGATCGAACTGCCGGCTCCGGGGCTTGGTTCGCTGAACTATGACCTTTACCTCAAGCGCCTTGCACAAAAGCATCCGAATATTCCGATGATTATCGAACATCTCGATGAGGCCGACGTACCACGCGCGAAGAAGTTCCTCGACGGAAAGCTGCGCGCGCAAGGACTTTAATGCCACCTTGGGCGGGGTGGGGCGGCTAGTGCTATAAACAAGCGTTTAAACACTGGCCGCCTTCGACTGTAATGGCTGCACGCCTCAGCATTTAAAGAGCATCCCGAAAAGTGTGAAACGGCTTTCGGAACTATATGCGCGTTTAAACAAGGAGTTAGAGCGCCGATCTGAATCAATCAGCTCGAAATGCGCTCGAAGGTGCCAGAATGGTGAAGCTTTATGGAGAGGTGAAGTCGCGGCGCGACATCGCAGCGAGCAGTGGCTCTTTTGCTCAATTTGCAGGCGTTCGCCTGATGGTGCTTGAAGACGGATTGGAACGCGGCATAAGAATGCTGGAGTTTCGTTCAGGCACCGGTTTGCGCTTTACCGTTCTGGTTGATCGCGCGCTGGATATTGCCGATTGCGACTATCGTGGCATGGCCATCGGGTGGCATTCCCCGTCCGGTTTCCGCCATCCGGGACTGCATGAATATGAGGGTGAGGGCGGCCTGGGTTGGATGCGTTCTTTCTCCGGCCTGATGGTGACATGCGGTCTGGACCATATCCTCTTCATGTATGATGAGGCGGCGGACCATTATAATTACAAGCCGCGTCAGACGATCACGCACTCCATTCATGGCCGTGTTGGCACTATTCCTGCAAAGCTGACCGGCTATGGTGAGCGCTGGGAAGGCGACGAATGTTATCTGTGGTGCGAGGGTGTCGTCACACAAGGAACCGTGTTCGGTGAGCACCTCGAACTGACACGCCGCATCGAAATCAAGGCCGGCACGAATGATATTAAGCTGACGGATCGCGTGACCAATCGCGGCTTTTATCGCACGCCGCATATGTATTGTTATCACATTAATGTTGGGTATCCCGTTTTGGCCGAAGGCTCACGTTATCTTGCGCCTATAAGGGATGTGGTATGGGTGGCACATGCCGGAGAAGACTACAAAAAGCAGGGCATCGGCTATCGTAGGCTGCCTGCTCCGCAGATGAATTTTCATGAGCAGGTTTGGCAGCATGAAATGGGCGCTGATGCCATTGGCGAAGTGCCTGTTGCGCTGGTCAATGACAAGCTTGGTGTCGGTTTTGAAGTCGTTACCCGCAAGGATCAGTTCCCTTGCATGTATGAGTGGCAGAACCTGCAAGCCGGGCAGTATGCGCTTGGCATTGAACCATCGACAAATCATGTGCTTGGGCATGGTGGAGCGCGGGAACGTGGGGAGCTGATCTGGCTCGAACATGGTGAAGAGCGCCGCTACAACAGTACGTTCCGTATTCTGGGCGATGCTGCAGATATTGCTGCCAGCGAAGCCAGAATTGCTGCAATCGCTAAACAGCCGGACCAAGATTATCCCGCACCATCTGGCAATCATCTTGCCATTGGGGGCCGCTCATGACCGCACCATCGCCGTTTTCTGTCGCAGGAAAAACCATTCTCTATACAGGTGCTGCCGGTGGGCTTGGTCTTGAAACCAGCTTGAATTTTCTACGCGCTGGTGCGCGGGTGGTGGCTATTGATCACGACCCGAAAAAGATTGATGAACTGCAAGAAAAAGCCACAGCCGAAGGTTTAAGCGGCTTGTCGATCCATGCGCTTGATCTGTCGGATTTGCAGGCATTACGCCCCGCACTAGAAGCGATTAGTCGTGAGGCCGGTGGCTTCGATATCGTGATCAACAATGCTGCGATTTATCCATCCAAATCTTTTGAAGACTATACGCTTGAGGAAATGCAGAAAGTTCAGCACATCAATGTCGATGCGGGTATTGTCTGCGTCCAGGTAGCGCTGCAGCATATGCGGGAAAAGGGCTGGGGTCGTATTATCAATATAGCCAGCGTAACTGCTTATGGCGGTTGGGCGCAGCTTTCGCCTTATGTACAATCAAAGGGGGCGCTCATAGGGCTTGCGCGCGCCTGGGCACGCGAGTTCGGCGTTTATGGCATTACCGTCAATGCAATTTCGCCGGGTGCTTTTCCAACAGACGCCGAGAAAATCCATCCCGACCCGGAAGGTTATACGAAATTCGTGCTTGAGCATCAGGCTGTTAAGCGCCGCGGATCATCGCGGGATATTGCCGCGGTTTTGATGTTTCTTGCCTCTGATGAAGCAGGATTTATCACCGGGCAGACCTTGAATGTCGATGGCGGATGGGTAATGCATTAAGGAAAGAGTTGGCATTGGAGGAATGCGTGAGGAAGCTTTATCTGGCGGTTGGATCGCTTAATCGCGAAGCACCTTATTTTCAGGGTGCGCGTGGTGAAGGCCTTTCCATCTATGCATTCGATACGACGAAAGGAGATGCGTCGCATATATGCTCGACATCTTCCGTCGACAATCCAACATTCCTGAGTGTCGCGCCGGATACAGGCGTGATCTATGCAAATTCCGAAGTGTTCAGCTGGCACGAGGGAACGGTCAGTGCCTATCGTTTTGATGCTGAAAAGAGTGAGCTTGTTTATCTCAACAAGCAAAGTGCCCAGGGCAGCATAACTGCGCATAATACCGTGACGATGGACGGAAAGTTTGTGCTTGTCGCCAATTATGCGATGGGCTCGGGCGGGCCTGACCAGTCGCTTGCTGCGTTGCCAGTGTTGCCTGACGGCAGCCTCGGGCCGGTTGCACATAGCGTTCGTCACGAGGGCAAGATTGGGCCTGTTGTCGACCGGCAAGAACGCAGCCACCCGCATTGCGTGGTTGAAACACCGGAAGGCGGCATGTTCCTGTCTGCCGACCTTGGCCTCGATGAAGTCATTGCCTATCGTCTTGATAGTGATGGCAGTTTCAAGCGGGTGAGCAGTGTTGCGACGCCACCCGGTACGGGTCCTCGCCATATCGCCCAGCATCCCGACAGCAGGTTTGTCTATGTCTCCAACGAACTAAATTCCACGGTTTCGCTCATTGAGCGTGACGGCGATGAGATACGCCTTGTTCAGACCTTGCCGACAGTGCCAGCGAATGTTGAGTCGCATTGCGCTGATATTCACCTCTCACCCGATGGTCGCTTTCTTTATTGTTCCAATCGTGGTCATGACTCGATCACAATATTTCGTGTGGATCAGAAGAATGGCAACCTGGTTGAGATCGGTCACAGCTTTACGGGTGGTGCAACACCGCGTAATTTTACGCTGACACCGGATGGCAATTGGCTTCTGGTCGCTAACCAGAACGGAGATTGCATTACGATCTTCGCCATCAACAAGGAGACGGGAAATTTGACCGATACGGGCAAACGCATCGAAATTTGCACTCCCGTCTGTGTCAGGCCGTTCTATCTGTGAGCGTTGAAGCCTCAACACCGCGAAAACAGCGCCGCAAAGGTTCTGGCGTGACCATGGCGGATGTGGCCGCGGCTGCAGGGGTTTCCATGCAGACCGTTTCGCGCGCGTTGCGTTTTCCCGATTCCGTGATGCCTGAAAAGCGAAAGCTTATTCAGGATGCAATCGAGAAGACGCATTACGTTCATAATCTCGCGGCAAGCCACCTTGCATCGCATAAAAGCAATACGGTTGCGGCGATTATACCCACCCTGTCCGCATCTGTTTTTGCTGACACGATCCAGCATTTTTCCGACATTCTGCATCAGGCCGGTTATCAGATATTTTTAGGCAATACCGATTACCGACTGGAACGCGAGGAAGAAATCATTCGTAGCCTCCTCGGGCGGCGTCCGGATGGGGTTTTTCTGATTGGTACACACCATAGCAAGCGCAGCGTTGCATTGCTCAAACGTGCGGAAATTCCTGTCGTTGAGGGCTGGGATTTTACCGACAAACCGATTGACCGGCTGGTTGGATTTTCAAATACGGCGGCCATCACCGAGATGGTCAGTCATCTGATCAATACGGGTCGGCGCTATATTGTTTTTGCTGGTGTGGTTCGGAAAGGCGACAGCCGTGCTGCTGAACGCCGTGCCGCATTCAAAGCGGCAATGGAGCAACAGTTCCCGGATGAGAAGCCACGCATCACGGTGGCAACTGAAATGCCGATTGCCATGGCTTCGGGTGTCGATCTTCTGCGACGGGCGCTGGCTCAATATCCGGAAGCCGATGCCGTGATGTTTTCAAGCGATATTCTAGCTTCCGGCGCGCTTTTGGAGACGCAGCGCATTGGTATCAAGGTGCCAGAACGCCTCGCGATTACAGGCTTTGGCGACTTTGAACTTTCGCGTCATCTGCTGCCGCCATTGACGACGGTCGCCGTACCTTCCGCGGAAATCGGACGGCAGGCGGGTGAGCTTTTGCTTGAAGCCATGCGTGGTGAAACATCGACAAACACGATTGTCGATGTCGGTTTCGAACTCAAGATCAGGGCTAGTGGCTAAATAACCATTTGATGCTCGAAGTCGGTTAGCACTTTGCAGCCATTTTCTGTCACATGCAGCATGAATTCGAGCCGCACGCCGCCAGTGTCCGGATCGAAGGCGGTGGGTTCCACCATCACAACCATGTCTTTGCGGAAACGCGCGGTTTCATAACTGACAAGCCGTGGCCATTCATGGACAGATGTGCCGATAGAATGTCCGGAATGATGAGCATAGCCATAGCCATGTGCTGCTATATGGGCCTGCAATTTTTGATCCAGTTCACCGATGCCAAGGCCTGGGCGGATGATTTCGATTGCCAGATCAAGCGCCGATTTTACAGCCTTGAACTGCTTCTCAAACCCGTCAGTTGTTTTGCCCAGCATTGCCGATGCGCAGCTGTCGCCCCAATAGCCTTTGACGCGCGGTGCGAGATCGCAGATGAGCGGGTCGCCGGTAACAACGATGCGGTTTGTTGGCCAGCCCATGAATTGTGATGAGCGGGTTTTTCCGGATATGAAATCGCCGGTAAGTGGCAGGCGTTCAGAGGCTCTGCTTTCCATGGCGAGCCTGATGTCGGCAAATATTTCCAGCTCGCTGCGGCCAGCCTTACTGTGCTCAATAAACGCGCGTTGCCCGGCGGAAGCCGTCAGCGCTGCCTCACGCAATAGCGCGATCTCAGTTGCTGTTTTCACCATGCGCTGGCGCTTGAAAGCATCGTCAATCGACACACGACGGCATGTGTCGATAAGTGGGAGCAAGGATATTGGGAAGTTGTTCTGCTCTATGGCAATTACTCCGCCGACACCAAATTTGGTAAAGAGATCCTGCGCGGCGTTGAGATAGTTCGTAAAAATGTCCGTCGGCTCTTTATATGAAAAACCTTCATATGTGAGAACGATCTGTGCCCAGCTTGGCGTGTCTGCTTCGAGATTGGTGACGACAAGTCCGCATTCGCCGCTTTTGCTAACCAGTGCGATGACAGGTCCACCCGCAAAGGGTGATGGTCCCGCTTCAATGGACACGATATGACCTGAAGCGTAGGCGATGCCATCGGGGCTGGTGAAAATGCCCCAATCGGCACCGGAAACTTTGATGGCATCAATTGTCCGTGCAAGCCGCTCGTCCAACGGGTTCTCCTTCAGATAAGGTTGCGGATATGACGATCACGGCCATAGGCTGCGACCAGAAGCAGGATGAGGACACCAAGTGACGACTGCACCATAGCATCCGAAAATCCCATGCCTATGAGAAACGTGCGTAGTTCCATCAGCATGATCGCACCCGCCACCGTCCCGACAAACCCGCCGCGCCCGCCGATCAGCGCGGTTCCGCCGATGACGACTGCAGAAACCGTTTGGAAAAGATAGGGCGTGCCCACTGTCGCACTTGAAGAGCCGGTGAAGCCGAGCAGAAGAATGCCAGTAAGTGCCGCAAACATGGCACTCAGACAAAAGGTGATTGCCCACATTGCAACTGGTCTGATCAGTGCCAGTTCGGCGGCTTTGATGTTTGAACCCAACGCATAAAGCTTGCGGCCATAAATCGTACCACGCAACACAAAGACGGTGCCAAGGGTTAGCAAAATTGTAAACGGGATCAGCCAAGGGAATGGCAAAGGCCCGATGCTGCCACCCAGTGACACGAAATCATTGATGAAAGCGGGTGCTGAACCTGTCGGCAAGCCGCGTGTCCAAATTTGTACGCTCGCTTGAACCATCGTTCCGACACCAAGCGTGACGATGAGTGGGTGGATGGAAAGCGCTGCCGATAATGCACCGGAAAACGCACCGATCAGCCCCGCCGATGTCAGCACGATAATACCGGCCAAGAGCGGTGACATTCCATCGCCATAGAGGCTGGCGAAGACTACATTGGCAAAGCCGATCACAAACGGAATGGAAAGGTCGATGCCACCAAGGATCATCACCAGCGTCTGACCAAGTGCTGCAATAGCAAGTAGTGCTGCCAGAACCAGCATGGCGCGAATGGAGAAAAGGCTGGCAAAGCCCGGAATGAGGGCTGCCCCCAAGAAGAACACCAGCACCACCCCGATGAAGGCGACCAGAGCGCGATTTGTAGCCAGTGCCTTAATCATGACTGTGCCACCTTGCGTCCGAAATAGAGTTTGAGTTTTTCGGAGTTGAGGCAGACAGCCAGAACAAGTACTGCGCCATAGACTGCCTGCAGCACGAAGGTCGAGACGTTGAAGGCCGTCAACATGCTTTGCAGCAGGAAAATACATGCTGCACCTAGAAATGCTGCGGTTAATCCGCCAACACCGCCGGCGAGGCTAACGCCGCCAAGGGCGATTGCAGCAATAGCTATCAGCGTATAGCCGGGGCCGATGATCGGATCACCCGAGCCAATGAGAGCTGTGAGCGACAATGCTGCCAGTCCTGCAAATAATCCGGCCAGAACGTAAGCGATGAAGCGTACGAGAGGAACATTGACACCAGCGGTGTAGGCGGCTCGATCCTCGCTGCCGACGGCCATAAGCGCCTCATAGAAAGGCAGGCGTTTGATACCGATCCATATCAGAACCGCAGCGCCCACTGGCAGAATGGACCATGGACCCGCCAAAGATGACAGCCATGCAGGCACCGAGCCAGATGGGGACGGCAGGATGGTGAGTGCCAGCCCGCCAAAGATCAAGTAGGTGCCAAGCGTTGCAACAATTGGCTGAATGCGGATGATCGCCGCCAGAAGGCCATTTAATGCGCCAGCTAGAATGCCGAGTGCAATTGCTGCGGGGATAATGATGAAGGGCGAGGATATGCCGCCTTTTGTGATCAGTATCTGAACGAGAATGACATTGATCAAACCCACGAGCGGACCAACGGAAATGTCAATCGAGCCGCGCCCGGCAAGAAACGGGATGGTAATTGCGAGCGAAGTCAGCAGCAACGGGGCCGCAAGCCCCAACACCGAGCCCCAGTTTGACGGTGCAAAGCGTACCGGGTTAAGCACAATATTGATGACAAGCAGAATGATGAACAGGATTGCGGCGAGCCGTGTTTCCTGACTGCCGCAGAAGATGCGCCGAAAGCCGCTTTTGTTGTCGGTTAAGATCATAGCTCCACCTCATCCTGTCCGAACATGGCTGCAAGGACGCCCGACATCGACATTTCGGATTTGCCGATGGTTTTTGAGCATTCAAAATCGCGGAACACTGAAACGCTGTCGCAGATTTGCAGGATTTCTTCGATTTCGCTCGACAGGATGACGAGCGCGATACCTTCTTCACGGGCGAGTTTACGGAAGGCTTCATAGAATTTCATGCGGGTGTTGAGATCAACGCCGCGTGTCGGATCGTTGAGCAGCATTACACGCGGTTTGAGCGCCAAAAGCCGCGCGAGCAGCACTTTTTGCTGATTGCCGCCGCTGAGTGCCGTGATCGGCGCTTCCATTGCCGGATAGCGGATAGATAGAAATTCGGTATAGCGCTGCAGCTCTTCCTTCTGTTTGCGGCGGTTGAGAATGCCACCCCATGAAAAACGTGGCATGGAAGGCATGCCAAAATTGTCGAGTACGGAAAGCACAGGGAAAATGCCGGTCGCGCGCCGGTCACGCGGTAAATAAACCACACCGCACCTGGCTGCATTGTGATGATTGCTATAGGCACTCTGCACGCCGGACCGGGTGACGATTTCTACCTTTGAATGACGAGGCTGATTGAAGCCTGCAAGCGCCAGCAGAAACTGCTCTTGGCCATGGCCTTCAAGACCTGCAAGTCCGGTAATCTCACCTGCGCGGATGGTGCCTGATAGCGCTTCGCGCCCCGGGGCAAGCACGAGATTTTCATAGGTAAGAATGATTTGATCATTCAACATGGAGATGAGCCTCCGGCGCCATGAGTTCCAGAAGGATCTGGCTGTTTATCTGCTGCCTTTTGAGCGTATCGACAACATGGCCACTGCGCAGCACCGTGACCTCATCGGAAAGGCGTTTCACTTCTTCCAGCCGGTGCGAAATGAAGATCACAATATTGCCGGATGCAGCATAATCTTCGATTGTTTCAAAGACGAGATCACGATCTGCATAGTCGAGCGCTGCTGTTGCTTCATCGAGAAGCAGGATCGAAGGACGGCTGATGAAGGCGCGCGCAATCACAACGAGCTGCTGCGCTGCAAGTGACAGGCTACCCGCCGCTGCGTGCAAGTCGATCGGAAAGCGTGCAATTTTTGACAGAACTGCATGGGCTGCCTTTTCGCGCACTGATTTGCTGACTTTACGGGTAATGAGCCCGTCAAATCCGAGAAAGATATTCTCGAGCACCGAACGATGCGGAGCGATCAACACTTCCTGAAAAACCGTCGCAAGGCCCAGTGCCTTCATATCTGCAGGCGATCTGGCCGAGACGGTTTTGTCGTTGAGAACGACACGCCCATGCGTGGGGGCGACCACGCCAGACAATATTTTCAGCATCGTGCTCTTGCCTGATCCGTTCTCCCCTAGGATCGTATGAACCCCATGGCTGAAAATCACATTGGCATTTGTGAGCGCAATTGTTTCACCATAGCGCTTTTCAAGGTTTTCAACCTGTAGTGACATGACCGGAGTGTGCGTGATGTTGGGCAGCCCCGCTTCGGCAAGCAGCCTGTGTATGCTGGACGTGCCCAGCGGGGGATGCTCAGAGTCTGGCATAATGAAATGACTTTCTGCATGCGATAAGCGAAAGTCATTGCCAATGGTTTGGGCCAAGTGATTTGGACCAATTTGATCTTGGCAATGACGTTATTCAGCACGTGGTCCTGCAAGCTCTCACTTGGAGCAGGAGGCTGGAACTTTCGCGAAATCATAAAGCGCGGTGGCACTTCCGTTCGAGAAGTAGCCATTGAGCAGTTCTTCCGGGAATGGATCCTGCGGCGGTATCGGGAAGATGGCCGCGGAATCTGGCTTCATGCAGTCTTTGTACCAATTTGGAAGGTCGGCCTGCGTCACAAGCGGCATCGGAGCGATGATCGTGTTGACGAGCGGCTTCTGACCTTCAAGAACCCGTAATGCCACACGGAAGGCGTTCTGAGCTGCAACATGCGGTGATACTTCACCGCCATAGAACTTGAACGTGTCCTGATTGGCATTCCAGTAGCCAAGTGCATCGCCTGAAATGGAAGCGGCAATCAAGGGAAGCGGACGGCCCGCCTGATGGAAGGCTTCCGCAATAAAGCGTGCTTCGCTGCCCGTCGACCAGACTGCATCAATTTGCTGCGGTGTGGTGGCAAGTGCCTGAAGCACTGCCGATTTCGTTGTCGTGCCGGTCCACTCGCCGCTCACTTTACGGGCAATCTTGAGATTACCGGCCTCTTCAACCGCTTTTTCAAGTCCAGCATTTTCCTGCTGTACAAGCGGATGACCGGAAATGCCCTCAACCTGAAGGACTGTGCCGCCATCTTTGAGCACTTCCGCAATGCCTTTGCCCATCTGGTAGCCCCAGAGGTTCTGGTTGTGCATGACATTGATCGCATTAGGGGTCGTTACGGAACCAGCGGACGTTATAACCGGAATGCCAGCCTTATAGGCATCGTCAATCACTGCATTGAGCGCGGTGGAAGAACCGGCAATCGTCGTGATGACATTACAGCCCTGCTCGATGAAGGCGCGAATTTGCGAAATCTGCTGTGTGGCATCACCATTGGAGTCTGAAACAACATATTCAGATACATCACCTGCGGCTATAGCTCCATCCACAAGGCGCTTGAGTTCGTCATTGAAGGTCACACGCCACGGATTGCCCATATAGGATTCCGAATGGCACCAGCGCCATGGCTTGGCGGGCGCCTTGAAATCACCATAAGCAGAAGGCCCAACTTCAACCACATCGGTGTAAAGTGCCTGAATTTCGGTTGGCAGGGTGCCGAGTAATGCCGCGCGGTCCTGATTTTGCGCACTCGCGCCCAGTGCAGATGCCGACAAAATGGCGAGTGTGAGTGCCTTCAAACCAAGGCCTGAGCAAATTCTGGTCATGTGTTCTCCTCCAGCGTGAACCTCCCGTTCACTTGTAAAAACTTTATTCACATATGCGCCATTACGTCAATTGAAAAATGTTAGCGCTAAACCAGTTTATAGAATTATCTCATAAATCATGAGGATATGAATATAAAAATGTTAGCGCTCACTATAGACAAGGCAAAAATATTGGATAGGTTCTGACGCGAATGGATTTGAGCAGGGAGTGGAGCTGCCATGGGTGTTTTATCAGGCTTTCGTGTGCTGGATTGTTCAATTGCGATGGCCGGGCCATTTGCAGCGCAGCGTTTGGGTGATCTTGGTGCCGATGTGGTGAAGGTTGAGCCGACGACAGGCGAATGGCAGCGCCATGTGGCGGCGGGCGGTGCCGAAGGCAATCGCGTTAATGTCTCTTTCCTGTCGCTCAACCGTAACAAGCGTTCGCTTGCGGTCGATCTGAAATCACCAGACGGCAAACAGGTGCTTCTTGACCTTGTCAAAACCGCCGACGTGTTTTTGCAAAATTATCGCCCGGGCGTCGCAAAGCGTCTTGGCGTCGACTACGAGTCGCTTTCAAAGATCAATCCAAAGCTGATCTATGTTTCGATCTCCGGTTATGGCGAAGATGGTCCTTATGTCCATCGTCCGGGGCAGGATCTCGTTTTGCAAGGTATGTCGGGCGCTATGCTTTCGGCAGGCCGTGAGGGCGAGCCGCCAACCGCTGCTGGGCAATATTTGGTTGATGCAATCACCGCTTATACTGCTTTTGAAGGCGCGCTTGCAGCACTTCTCCATCGCGAGCGCACGGGGGAGGGGCAGTTGGTGCAGGTCAATATGCTAGATGCGATCACCACCATTCAGATGCAGGAACTTTCGGTATTCACGGTCGGTGGCAAGCCGCAAACCCGTTCGGAAGAGCCACATGCCCATGTCTATATCCGGGCGCCTTACGGTGCTTTTGCGACCTCTGACGGCTTTATCATTGTCGCTTTTCCGAAGCTGAAAACGCTGGGTGAAGTGATCGGCGAAGACAGTTTCCTCACCATGAATGATGAGGTTGATACCTGGGCGCGCCGCGATGAAATCTTTGCCAAGACACGCGATAAGCTGAAAACGAAAACCTCTGCCGAATGGCTGGAGCTTCTTCGCGCAGCCGATATTTGGTGCGGGCCTGTCTATGGCTATGCCGATCTCGTGGACGATGAGCAAATCAAGCATAACGGCACCTTTGTCGAATATGAGCATCCGACCGAAGGCAAGGTAAAAACGCCGGGCTTCCCGATCCGCTTTTCCAAGACGCCATCGACGGTAGACCGTGGCGCACCCGTGACCGGGCAGGATACGCGGGATGTGCTGGCCGAAGCCGGATATGCGGCAGACAAGATTGAAGCACTTGAAAAATCAGGTGCCATCGTGTCGGGGAACATCTGAAATGCAGGTGATTAAAGCTCTCACCTGGGATCATCCGCGTGGCTATAATGCATTGGCGACGGCATCAAAATTACCGGATGTTATTGCTGCCGGTCTCAACATCCATTGGGACAAGCAGCCGCTAGAAGGTTTTGAATCTCACCCGATTGCTGATCTCTGCGCCCGCTATGATCTCGTGGTTCTCGATCATCCCCATGTGGGCGAGGCCATTTCCGGCGATTGTCTGCTTTCGCTTGAAGACGTGTTTGGTGCTGAAACGGTTGCTGAGCTTGCCAAGGCGAGTATTGGTCCGTCATTGACGAGTTACCGCTTTGCAGGCAAGCATTGGGCATTGCCGCTTGATGCCGCAACGCAGGTTATGGCTCTTCGTCCTGATCTCTCAGATTGCGTGCCTGTCATTTGGGATGATGTGCTTCGTCTATCGCAGCAAAGTGGCAAGGTTGCGCTTTCGCTTGCTGGCCCACATGCTTGCCTGTCTTTTCTGTCTATCGCGGCAGCTTTTGGCGAGGCACCTGCTGAAAAAGACCCGAACATACTGGTTTCAAAAAGTGTGGGGCAGCAGGTCTATGACCTGATGGCAGAACTTGCGGCGCGCAGCCCGGCATCTGTCAGGCATAAGAATCCCATCGGTATATTGGGCCATATGGCCGAGCATGACGATGTTGCATTGAGCCCGCTGGTCTATGGTTATGTGAATTATGCAGCGCCGCAAAGTGGAAAGCCTGTCGCGTTTCACAATGCGCCAAGCTCCGCCACTGGCAGCCGTCCTGGCTCAACACTGGGCGGCACGGGCATTGGTATTTCGCGCCGCGCTCACATCACCTCGTCGCTCAAAAGTCATCTTTTGTGGCTCATGAGCCGCGAAGCCCAGTCCGGTTTCATTCCCGATCATGAAGGCCAGCCATCGCGCCGCGACGCCTGGCACGACGAGCGGGTGAACCGGCGATGGGGCAATTTCTATCGCAACACGGCGGACACACTGGAGCAGGCCTATGTGCGTCCGCGCCACGATGGCTACATCGTCTTTCAGGGCAAGGCTTCGGCGCTTTTGGGGGCGGCCTTTGATGAACGTCGCCCGGCATCTGCAGTATTGAATGAGCTGCAAACTCTCTACGCCGTTTCGCGCGTGCATGCAGGTGAAAGGTAGTTTTGCATGACTGAAGACATCAAATTCGAAATCGATGGCGCGGTTGCCGTTATCACCTTGAACCGTCCGCAGAAACTCAATGCCGTGACGCCGGAAATGGCTGATGCAATCGTTGCAGCCGTGACCGAATGCAACGACAGCGACACGATCCGTTGCGTTATTCTGACGGGCGCTGGAGAACGTGCATTTTGCGCGGGCTCGGATATTCGCGAACTCGATACCTATGAGACGCCTTGGCAGTTCCGCAACCGGCCGGATTACTGCGATGCATTCCGCGCGCTTCTTAAGCCATCGATTGCGGCCGTCAATGGTTATGCCTTTGGTGGCGGGCTTGAAACCGCGATGTCCTGCGATATCCGCATTGCGTCTGAAAATGCGCAATTTGCTGCACCTGAGATCAAACTCGGTTGGATCGGTGGTGGTGGCATGGCGGCCCATCTGGCGCACTCTATTGGCGCATCCAACGCAGCGTTGATGATTATGACAGGCGACCCGATTTCAGCCGAGAAGGCGGAGCGCTGGGGGCTTGTGAGTGAAGTCGTGCCGCAGGCTGATCTGCTCACGCGGGCGCGCGAAATTGCGAGTGTGATCTCATCGCGCGCACCGATTGCTGCCGAAACCGCGAAGCTCAACCTCAAAGCTTCTGTCTCGATGCCGCTTGAAAAAGCCATCGAGTATGAGCGCGACCTGCAAACCATCTGCTTTGCAACTGCTGATGCGCAGGAGGGGCGAGCGGCGTTCAAGGAGAAAAGAGCGCCGGTTTTCAAGCGGCGCTAACAAAGGCCGGGGGCTTTATATACGTCAAATCGAGGGAGAGGGATTTTGACAACCGAAACTAAAAGCAAGCAGAAGGCGCTTGGCAGTACGATTTTTGCCAGCACCATCGGCACCGTCATTGAATGGTATGACTTCATTCTTTACGCGACGGCTGCAGCGCTGATCTTCAATCATCTGTTCTTTCCGCAATTCGATCCGACTACCGGTATCATTGCGTCTTTTGCGACCTATACGGTCGGCTTTCTGGTGCGTCCGCTTGGCGGCATCGTCTTTGGCTGGATGGGCGATCGCATCGGGCGCAAGCCTGTGTTGATGCTTACCCTTCTGATGATGGGTATCAGCACCACATTGATCGGTTGCCTGCCGACTTATGATTCAATCGGTATTTGGGCACCGATCCTGTTGCTGGCTCTTCGCGTCGTTCAGGGGCTTGGTGCTGGTGCAGAATATGCGGGCGCTGTGGTCATGGCGGGGGAAATCGCAGGCAATCGCCGCGGTTTCTTTGCAAGTCTTCCTGCCGCAGCTGTTGATGTGGCGACAATTCTTGCAGCAGGCGTCTTTGCGCTTTTCACGCTTCTGCCGGAAGAAGCCTTCATGAGCTGGGGCTGGCGCGTGCCGTTCCTTTTGAGCGGTCTGGTGCTGTTTCTTGGCATCTACATTCGTCAGAAAGTGCCAGAATCGCCTGAGTTTTTGCAGGTAAAGGAAGAGCGTCGCGACGCCAAACTGCCGGTGCTTGAAGTTCTGCGGGACCACCCAAGAACGATGCTGGCGGCAATGGGCGCAAACCTCGCTCCAAACCTGTCCTATGTGTTTCAAACATTCACATTGGCCTACGCGACATCTAAGCTCGGTTTCCCGCGGGAAATCATTCTTATGGGCGTGATGCTTTCAAGTGCATTCGGTGCGGTTATGTGCGTGGTATTTGGCGCTCTATCTGACCGTGTTGGCCGCGTGCCGATCATGGCTATGGGTTCCGCTGCAGCTGCAATTTACTCGCTGGTCTATTTCCAGCTTCTGGGTGCCGGTACGCCTTGGACTGCAGTGGTGCTGATTATCATCGGCCATGCGATTGGTGCGCGTTCTTCGTTCGGCGTTCAGCCATCGTTTTACTGCGATATTTTCCCAACGGAAGTTCGCTACAGTGCGATTGCCTTTGCGCGAGAAGTAACGGGCGCGCTCTTTGTTGGCCCACTGCCGCTGCTCGCAACAGCTCTGGTAAGCTGGTACGAATCCGCCTGGCCAGTCGCCGTGATTACTGCGCTTTATTGCCTGATCACCACGGTGTCCGTGCTCTCTGTTGAGAAAGCGCAAAAGCTTGATGCGGAAGCCAGAGAACGACGCGATCTGGTTGAACAAAAAGCGTAGCCGCGAATTCGCAACTACGCTTAAAGTGGTTCAAGTTAAGATTAAATCGTTGGAACCGCTTCGCACTTTTGCTGAAAATGCTATAAATTTGAGAATACTCTGACCGGGTTCCGGTCAGAGTTTTCCAGTCAAGGCTGCATTCAGCAAATCGAGTGCGCCCTGTTTTGTGAGCTCGATTGGATTGCCGCCAGCCGTTGGATCGACGATGGCCATCTCGGCGATGAGGTCTTTGCGGGCTGTATCCAGTTCAAGGCCTTTGACGAATTCCGGCAATGTATTCGGCACGCCGAGGTCTGTGCGCAGCTTCAAGATAGCATCAACAAAGCCATCGAAACCACCTTCAATATCAAGATAATCGGCAAGGCGTTCAATGCGCTTTTCGATAGCTGCCCGGTTGTGCTTGAGCACATAGGGCATGAAGACGGCATTGGTCATGCCATGATGCGTGTCGTAAAGCGCGCCGATTGGGTGAGAGAGGGAGTGGATGGCACCAAGCCCTTTCTGAAACGCAGTTGCTCCCATTGAAGCTGCGGCCATCAGATTGGCGCGCGCTTCAATATCTGCCCCATCGACATAAGCTTTGGGCAGATTTTCAAACACAAGACGGATGCCTTCAACCGCAATGCCGTCAGCCATCGGATGAAAGCCCGGTGCGCAATAGGCTTCCAGACAATGTGCCAATGCATCCATGCCGGTTCCTACCGTGATGAAGGGCGGCATACCGGTCGAAAGCTCTGGATCGGCAATGACCGTTACAGGCAGCATTTTGGGGTGGAAAATGACTTTTTTTGTATGGGTGGATTCATTGGTCAGCACGCCGGCGCGTCCAACTTCCGAGCCGGTACCAGCGGTTGTCGGTACTGCGATGATCGGTGCAATCGCATTGCTGTCGGCGCGGGTCCACCAGTCGCCAATGTCTTCAAAGTCCCAGACATCGCGGGTCTGGCCTGCCTGAAAAGCGATGAGCTTGCCTAGATCAAGCGCCGAGCCTCCACCAAAAGCAATCACACCGTCATGCTTGCCGTCTTTAAAAACCTGCACGCCAGCATAAAGATTGCTTTCAACCGGATTGGGCTTCACATCGGAGAAGACTGCATATTTGACGCTGGCTCCTTCAAGAATGGCGAGTGTGGAAGCGACGACGGGAAGTTTTGCGAGGCCGGGATCGGTAACGAACAATGGGCGTTCAATACCGGCTGCTTTGAGAAGTGCAGGCAGTTCCTTTATGCGACCTGGCCCAAAAAGCACGGTTGTCGGGAAATTCCATTTGGCAGTCAGAGTGGTCATGTCATTTTTTCCGAATAATGCGTCAGAGAAATTGTTCAGATTTTTTCACGCAGGTGGAAGGATTTTGGTCGCGTGAGATTGCGGTAACCAATGGGCGAAAGGGCAGCACCCTTGCCGGTATCTTTCACCCCTGTCCAGACCAGTGCCGGGTCGAGGTAATCGCAGCGGTTCATGAAGACCGTTCCGGTCTCGATGCGGTCGCCAAGGCTCGCTGCATGATCCGTGTCGCTTGTCCATAACGAAGCGGTGAGGCCGTAGATGCTATCATTCATCAGCGCGAGCGCTTCCTCATCATTGCGCACTTTCATGATGCCAACAATGGGGCCAAAGCTTTCTTCACGCATGACACTCATCTGGTGGTCGACATGAGTTAGCACTTCTGGTGCAATATAAGGTGAACTGGCGATGTCGCTCTCAACCTTCATATTGACGTGTGCTTTGGCACCCTTGCGCAAGGCTTCGGCCTTCTGCTCGCGGATGAGATCGGCAAATCGTGCCTGCGCCATCGGTCCCAGCGTGGTTGCGCTATCGAGCGGATTGCCGACCACATATTGCTTTGTGAGGTCGATGAATCCATCGACGAAGCGGTCATAGACGGCCTCATGCACATAGATACGTTCGATACCGCAGCAGCATTGACCGGAATTGAAAAAGGCACCATCGACCAGATTGGCAACGGCATGGTCGAGATTGACGTCGGGCAGCACATAGGCCGGGTCTTTTCCGCCAAGCTCCAGCCCCAGCGACATGAAAGTGCCGGAGGCTGCCTTTTCGATTGCCCGGCCACCGCCGACGGAGCCGGTAAAATTAATATGGTCGATTGAGCCAGACGCCAGCAGCTTTTCCGTAGATGTATGATCAAGAACGATATTCTGGAACACGCCTTTTGGAATACCAGCCTTCTCAAATGCTTGCGCGAAGCGTTCGCCCGTTAGCAGAGTTTGTGTGGCGTGTTTAAGAAGAACAGTATTGCCCGCCATCAATGCCGGAATGACCGTGTTGACGGCGGTGAGATAGGGATAGTTCCAAGGTGCGATGACCATGACCACGCCGAGCGGAACGTGCTTTACGTAACGGCGAAAGCCATCTTTCTGTGCTGGAACATAAGGCTCCAGTGCTTCTTCTGCGATGTCGATCATATACTGACCGCGTTCCTGAACGCCGCCATTCTCGCCGCCATAGCGCGTAGGCCGCCCCATTTGCCATGCGATTTCGGGGATGATCTCGTCCTGCATTGCAGCAAGCGCATCAAGTGCCAAACGGCAATAGTGTGCGCGTTCTGCGATACTTGTAGCTGCCCAGCCGTGTTGCGCCCGGCGCGCCGCTGTGACCGCCGCATGGATCGCGGTGTCACTGGCATAGGCGCGTTCTGCATAAATCGAGCCATCGATAGGGGAGATAATTCTGGCCGTGCCGCTCATTGGGCAATTCCTCTATGCTTTATATAATTTAATAGCGTTCAAAACCGCGATGCAGTTCCCAGTCTGTGACGCGGCGGTCATATTCAATCTGCTCCCAGTGCGCGGTGTGGACATAGTGATTGACCACTTTTTCACCGAGCGCTTCCTTGAGGAATGCCGAGTTTTTGAGGGCCTCTGCCGCTTCACGTAGCGTGTATGGAATTTCCTTGAGTTTGACCGCGCTGTAGGCGTCCCCCACAAATGGATCTTCCAGCTCCAGATTTTCGTCGATTCCCCTAAGCCCTGCTGCAATAAGCGCTGCAAAGGCCAGATAAGGGTTGAGATCGGCACCGCCGATCCGGCACTCGATGCGAATGCCTTTGGTGCCTTCGCCGCAGAGCCGGAAACCCGCCGTGCGATTGTCCTGGCTCCACATGATTTTTGTGGGTGCGAATGTGCCCGCCTGAAAACGCTTGTAGGAGTTGATATAGGGTGCCAGAAAATAGGTGTAATCAACAGCATACTTGAGCTGGCCCGCCACCCATGAGCGCATAAGCGGCGTCATCGTATTGGGTGCTTTGGAATCGAAGAACAGCGGTTCTTTGCCGTCGGCACTCCAGATGGAGTTGTGGATATGGCTCGAGCTTCCCGCTCTGCTATAATCATACTTCGCCATGAAAGTGATACACTTGCCATGGGCCTCGGCAATTTCCTTCATGGCATTTTTCATAATGACATGGCGGTCGGCCATTTCCAGCGCTTCTGCGTAGCGAACATTGAGTTCCTGTTGTCCCGGTCCCCATTCACCTTTGGAGTTTTCAACCGGGATACCCGCGGCACCCAGATGATTGCGCATGGCGCGCAGAACCTGCTCTTCCTTGGTGGTTAGATGGATGACATAATCCTGCACATAAGGAGAGGCGGTTTCCATCTCCTGCCAGCGTTTGGCGCGTGCGGTTTTATATGTCTCGTCAAAAAGATAGAATTCGAGTTCCGACGCGAAATAGGCGCGATAGCCGCGCTCGTGCAGACGCGCGAGCTGCTTCTTGAGGATAGCGCGCGGCGAATGTGCAAGATCTTCATGATCGTGGTGATCCAGCACGTCGCAGAGGACGATTGCTGTCTTTTCCAACCATGGCGCGCGGCGCAATGTTGAGAGATCGGGCTTTATGACAAAATCGCCGTATCCCTTGTCCCAGCTTGCGGCCTCATAGCCTGGAACCGGTTCCATATCGATGTCGTCTGCCAAAAGATAATTGCAGCCATGTGTTTCATCATGGGCGGATTCCACAAAGAATGGTCCGTAGAAGCGTTTGCCAATCAGACGCCCTTGCATGTCAACAAAACATGCAAGAACGGTGTCAATCTCGTCATTTGCGACGGCTTTTTTTAGTGTGTCGAAAGTCAACTGTTCGGCCATTTAATGCTTCGCTCCTCACGGGATAAAATCATGGGCGCCGCGCATTTTTACGCGACGCCCTAAACTGTTAACTGTATCGATAAGGCGCACCCGCATTGCGCATGGTTTCCTGATACTTCTTCAGGATTGCGACCACTTTGGCATTGCGTTCGCTCTGCTTGGCAACATCGTCCCAGAACTCAAGCGCGGCGTCTTCAATCTGCTTCCATTCGGATTCTGGAATGGTGGTGAGTTCGAGTTTGCCGCCGGTGGTGCGATAATGCGCTTCACCCCACCAGTACCAATGTTGTCGATGATAGTGCGAGGAATCCATCGCTAGTCGGAACAGCGTTTTGAGATGGTCTGGTACTGCCTCCCATTTTTCAGTATTCGCGAAATAAGAGCCAGCCCATGCACCATTGATGTTGTTGGTAAGGTAGTATTTGTTGATGTCGGCCCAGCCGACAGTATAAGCCTCGGTTGCGCCGCACCAGGCAACGCCGTCGAGTTCGCCGGTCTGAATGGCGACCTCGATGTCTTCCCACGGTAGCGTCACAGGTACGACGCCAAACTTTGTGAGGAAGCGTCCGCCCGTCGGGAAGGTGAAGACGCGCAACCCCTGAAGGTCGGCAACGCTGCGGATGGGCTTGGTGGTAACGAAGTTACATGGGTCCCACGAACCAGCACTCAGCCATGTGACGCCCGGAATTTCCTTATAGGCTTCTTCCCAGATTTCATTGAGCCCATACCAGTTAAACAGTGCTGGCACATCGAGACTGTAGCGGGACGCGAATGGGAAATAAGCCCCGAAAACGGCAACATCGACAGGTGATGCCATGGAGTCATCATCGCTCTGTGCCGCATCAATTGTACCTGACTGCACAGCACGGAAAAGTTCGCCCTGCGGCACAAGCTGATCAGCAGTATAAAGTTCGATCACCATTTCGCCGTTTGCAGCCTTATTAAAAGCATCGATCGACGGCTTGATAACGTGTTCTGCGAGTGCTGGACCGGCATAGGTCTGCAGCCGCCATTTAATGGGGCTTTGTGCCCGCACATAAGGTGTAGCCAGTGTGGTGGCGCCTAACGCCCCCACGGTTGTCAGCCCCGCTCTTTTGAGAAAGTCACGTTTATTAAGCTTGTTATTCTCGCTCATGCCCATTCTCCCAATTGTTGTTTGATGTTCCCTTTGTTGCTGCTGGTCTGGCCGCTTTTCGGCTCTTTTGACCATTCTTATGCGTGTTCCTCCGTAATTGTTTTCATCGGCCCATGTACCAGTTCGGCAGCCACATCGCGATCTCAGGAAAGATCATTAGAATGATAATGGTCAGCACCATGAGAAAGAAGAATGGAACGATGGATCGATAGATATCCATCAATGTCACCTCCTTCGGCGCCAACGCTCGCATCATGAAGAGATTATATCCGAATGGCGGCGTGATATAGGCAATCTGGCAGGTGATGGTGTAGAGAATGCCAAACCATATGGGGTTGAATCCGAGGCTCTTGACCAGTGGAATATAGAGAGGCGCCACGATCACCAACATAGCGGTGTCGTCAAGGAACATGCCCAATATGATGAAGGAAAAAAGCATCAGAATTAGAATTGTCCAAGGCGACAAATCAAAAGTTCCAAGTAAAAGCCGTTCGATTGCCTTTACTGCTCCAAGGCCGTCATAGACTGACGAGAAGCAAAGTGCAGCCAGAATGATCCAAAGGAACATACAGGTGATGGTCAGGGTGTTGCGGGTGGTGGTTTCCCACACGGCTTTTGTCAGACGCTTGGTGAACAGTGCAGCCAGAGTTGCCAGCAGAGCCCCGATGGCCGAGCTTTCCACGAGGCTTGTGATACCCGTCAAAAACATTCCCATCATGGTACCGAAGATTACCAGCGGAAGCAGCCCCACTTGAAGTGAGGAGATTCGCTCGGCCCAGGTAATCCGCTCGAGCTCCTCCTTGGGTAGGGTTGGTCCAAGCTCGGGGTTCAAGCGGCAACGGATATAAATATAGATGGCAAAAAGTGTAGCCATCAGCAGACCTGGACCGATGCCCGCCAGCCAGAGTTGGAGAACTGGCTGACGTGCGATCATTGCGTAAAGGACGAGAACCACACTTGGCGGAATCAGAATGCCGAGCGAACTACCAGCCTGAATAACGCCTGTCACCATGACCTTATTATAACCGCGCTTCAAAAGTTCAGGCAGGGCGACGGTTGCACCAATAGCCATCCCGGCCACGCTCAGGCCGTTCATGCAGGAAATGATAACCATCAGGCCGATGGTGCCCAAAGCCAGACCGCCGCGAATGCCGCCGAACCACACGTGGAACATGCGGTAGAGATTGCTGGCGATACCGGATTCCGAAAGCATGTAACCCATGAAGACGAAGAACGGCACCGTGATCAGCGGATACCAGTTCAGTACCGCGAAAGTAGCATTGTAAGGCATCTCGAAAGAGCCTTTGCCCCAGAGCAGAAGGGCCGCAATCGCGCCGACAAAACCGATGACACCGAAGACACGCTGCCCCGTCATCAGCAGCAGCATCATTGTGGCAAACATGAAAAGGGTGATGAGTTCCGAACTCATATGTGATGTCCTTCCTCAATCGCCGATCCTGCAATTGTATTGATTGGCTTTCCGCGTAACGACGCCCAATCCTTGAAGAAGTTCGAGATACATTGCAGAAGGAGGAGGAAGATACCGACCGTCATGATGAGTTTAATTGGCCAGAGCACTGGTGCCCATGCCGTATAATTTTTCTGGCTGTAGGTGATTGCGTAATTGGTTGATGAAATCCCACCCATCACCATCACGCCGAGATAGAAGATGATGAAGAGAATGGTGATCATGTCTGTGATAGCTTTTTTGCGCGGTGTGAGGCGATCAAAGAACAGATCCATCCGCACATGCGCGCCCTGTTGCATGGCGTAAGCGCCGCCCAGCAGATAATAGGCTGAAAGCAGAAACTGGGACATTTCGAGCACCCAGTTGACCGGTACGCCCAAAACAACACGCGAGAAGGTCGAATAAAGAAGACATGCGCCGAGCACGAAGAACAGATACATCGCAAAACGCCCGACATAGTAGTTCAGTGCATCAACATATTTGACGAACAGTCTGATTGGCTTGGGCATTTCCCGCTCCTTCAGGCTTTCGATCCGCTGAGTTGAGTTTGAGAGGCAAGATCGTTTCCGATTGCCGCGAAAATTGTAATTAGCCGTTCTGCCCATTGCGCTTGTGTTTCTGCACCCGCAATTTCGTTGTTGCGCAGTTCGATCATCACGCAAGGCGTGTTGCGTGGGCGCGCGTGGCGTTCCAGCGTGTAATAGACCCGGTCGGCGGGCGAGTAAGGCTCGTTGATGCCGACATTCAGGTTCTTGTCTTGCGCAAGCGCTGCAATCAGCGGCTTTGCAATGCGATCATCCTCATCATGGATGATTCCGATCTGCCACGGCCGTGAGACACTACGATAAACCGGCGTGAACGAATGGATGGTGACGATCCAGGACGGCAATCCACGCTTTGCGCGTTCCGCGATAACTTCTTCGACGCGCGTATGAAAAGGCCGGTGCGAAAGGTCGATCCGTGCAGTGCGTTCAATCGAGCTCAGGTCATGATTGCCGGGGATGAGAGTGGTTTCGCTGATCTCCGGTATCAGGTCAGTTGCGTGGAGTGGCCGATTGCAATCAATCAGCAAACGAGACAGCCCGGACTCCACCAGAGGCGCGTTCAAACCTGCACTCAGCCGACGCGCAACCTCAACTGCGCCTGGATCCCAGGCGATGTGCGCTTTCAGTGCTTCAGCATCTAAACCAAGGCTGTTGAAGCGTTCCGGAATCAAGTTTGAAGCATGTTCGCAGACTAACAGCCAAGGGCTGTTGCCGTTCCCATTTACGACAATAACAGGCGCGCACGAAGCCGTGCGATCTTCTCGCTCGTCCGTCATTCTGTTTGTTCCCCGCGCTGTAACTTATGTTACGTTTTTTCAGATTATGCGCTATTGCGGATTATTTGATACGGCCTATGATAATTTGTCAAACACAATTTCGCCCAAATTTAAAAAGGGCAGGCTTGAATGGAAACAGCGTGCAGACGAGTGCCACAGTCGCTGAACTGATCAATGAACGGATCGATGCAATGCCTGCGGGAGAGCGAAGCGCTGCGCAGACGCTGATCGCGAATTATCCTATGTTGGGTTTGAAAACGGTCGCTGAATTCTCCGCACAGGCCGGGGTCAGTTCGCCGACAATCCTGCGTTTCGTCAATCGCCTGGGTTTCCAGAATTATCCTGATTTTCAGGCTCGTTTGCAGGATGAGCTTGCTGCCCAATTACAGTCTCCGCATCATCGCAATGCGCGGCCGGACAAAGAGCAGGACAAGGCCTATCCGGCTGTCGAGCATACGCTTGAGAATATCCGCGAAAGCTTCCGGCATTTGGGCGAGAAGCAACTTAAACAGGCAGTTGCTGCTCTTTGTAACTCCAAGGGCAATGTTTACCTGATCGGCGGACGTTTCACCGACCCTATCGCGCAATATATGGCAGCGCATATGACCATTATCCGGCCTAATGTTTTTCATCTTGGCGGGCAGGAAAGTGTATGGCGGGATCGTCTGCTTGATATGGGCAAGCGTGATGTGCTCGTGGTGTTTGATATTCGCCGTTATCAGGACAGTCTTCTGAGGCTGGCGGAGAAGGCGCGAGGGCGCGGGGTGGAAGTTATCCTTGTGACTGACCAGTGGCTTTCGCCGATCGCGCGGGTATCGCGTCATGTTCTTGCAGGCCGCATAGCGGTGCCGTCTGCATGGGACTCATCGGCGGCACTTTTCGTGCTGGCTGAAACAATCATTCGTGAAATGACGCGCGTTCTTGAAAAAGACAGTGCGGCCCGTATCGCTGAACTCGAAGCATTACGCTGATTACCAGTTGAGAGCTTAACTCGGGTATCCCTCTGAAAAATAGTCGCTTCGGCGCTGCGGGAACGTCGTTCCTTCGCCGCATCGTTGGTTTGCAGCTTTTTTAACGCGCTCAAAAGATTTTTCTCAATAGAAATGAAAGCACAAAAGCTGCTTGACTCAACTTATGACATAAGTCATATGACAGAGGCTGCGTTTACTCGACGAGGATCGGGGTATTCAAAAGACGCCGCGGGAGGAAAGGTCGAAGCGCAACAGGCAGCGTGCTTGGACAAAAAAGCTGGAGGAAATCATGTTTACGAAACTGTTCAGGCGGTTTGCGCTTGCGGCATCTTTCGCGTCTGTTGTGTGCTTTGGTACATCATCGGCGATTGCTCAGTCTCTGTCAGATATCACTGGAAAAGGCACTGTAACGATCGGTGTACTGACGGGCATTCCGCCCTATGATACGGTTGATGCCAGCGGCAAAACCGATGGCTTTCTCGTCGATGTAGCACGCGATGCGGCTAAGGCACTTGGCGTCAATCTCGAAGTTGTGCCGGTTAATAACGCTTCTCGTTCTGCGGCACTTGAGTCCGGACGCGTTGACTTTTTGATTGCGCAGATGACAGCGACGCCAGAACGCGCAAAGACATTTCTCATGACCAATCCCTATGGCGCTTATGAAATGCGTTTCATTGCCGCCAAGGATTTGAAGGTCGAAACTCTGCAGGATCTGGCTGGAAAGCGCATCTCGGTGCCAAAGGGAAGTACGCAGGATGTGGCGGTCAGCGGCTATGGCATCGAAGGACTGGAAGTTGTCCGTTTTGATGACGATGCGCTAGCAATGCAAGCCCTGATTTCAGGCCAAGTCGATGCGACAGCGGCGGTGGCAACAGTTGCAGAAGACATCATAAAAAAGCGCAACCTCACCAATCTGGAGATCAAGAAAGACGTTCCGATCTTTACGCTCTATTGGTCGATGGCTACCCGTAAAGGCTCGACAGAGCTGCATCAGTGGCTGAACAACTTCATCTATTATCAGGAAGTGACCGGTCGCCTGAATGAACTCCACGAGAAGTGGATCGGCGGACCTATTCCTGGTGGAAAACTCCCGACGTTCTAAGCCTTTTTTGTCTGATCGGCGTCGCATGCCGCAATGTATGCGACTGCCTGTTCCTTCATGCCGTGTTCTTTGTGCAAGGCCCTGCCCGATGAAAGAATATGCATAAAAGTTAAAGTGTTACGGCATCTCGCAACCCCGCTTCTGCGCCGCTGTTAACTCTGAAAGATCAACACAATGGCCTATGAAATGGACTTCGCTCCGGTCCTAGCCCGAGCACCCGAGCTTGTAACCGGAACAATCAACACGATAATCCTGTCAGCAGAGGCAATTGCCATCGGCCTTACGATTGGTCTTGCTGTGGCCCTGCTGCGCTTTGATGGCCCACGCTGGGGCAGGAAAATCGGCGCGGTCTATGTTGAAGCATTCCGCAATACACCGCTTCTGGTGCAACTCTTTCTGATCTACTTCGGCTTGCCTTACACAGGGATCAAGCTGGACGCCAATCAGGCGGCGATATTCGCTGTTTCACTTAATCTTGGAGCCTATTCGGCAGAGATATTTCGCGCAGGTCTGATCGCCATTCCCAAGACCCAGATTCAGGCTGGTCTGGCACTTGGCCTGTCTCAGTTTCAGGTCATGCGCTACGTGGTTTTGGTTCCTGCGCTTCGCATCATCTATCCGGCATTGACCGGCCAGCTGACGCTGACCTTGCTTGGCACTTCGATTGTGTCGGCGGTTTCGGCAAAGGAGCTGACCATGGCAGCAGGAACGATCGAGTCACAGACGTTCAGGAGCCTAGAAACCTTCTTGATCGTGGCCGCCATCTATATCTGCATCACGTTTTTCTTCCGCTTCATCTACATGCTGTTTGGTCTCTGGTTGTTCCGCCGCCGCGTGGATGTGGGCAATGAAACTGGGGCGCTGACGCTCGACGTTCAGGAGCAAAAGCCATGATCCAGTCATTCGGATGGACAAGCATTCAGTTTCTGATCCAGGGCCTTTGGTGGACAGTAGGTCTCTCGCTTATCACTTTCGTCTGCGGTGGCATTCTCGGATTGCTGTTTGCGCTGGGGCGCTCGCTCGGGCCGAGGTGGCTGCGCTGGATCATCATGGGCTACATTCAGCTCGTGCAGGCAACACCGCTTCTGATCCTGCTGTTCTTATCATTCTATGGTCTTAGCTTCCTTGGCTTTTACTTTCCACCGCTGGCAGCCGCAGCAATCTCGCTGACGATCTACACGACAGCGTTTCTGGCAGATATTTGGCGCGGTTGCATTGAGTCGATCCCCCGAGCTCAGTGGGAAGCTTCGGATTCGCTTGCGCTCAGTGGTACCCAAACGCTGCGCTACGTGATCCTGCCGCAAGCCTTTCGCATAGCACTTGGTCCAACAGTCGGCTTTATGGTGCAGGTGATCAAGAATACGTCGGTGACGGCTTTGATCGGCTTTGTCGAGCTTACCCGCGCCGGACAGCTTCTCAACAATATGACCTTCCAGCCTTTCCACGTCTTCCTGACGGTCGCAGTGATGTACTTCGCCCTTTGCTACCCGTTGTCGTGGTGGAGCGAGAAATTAAAGGAGCAGAAAAATGCCAGCGCTGCGCATTGATAACCTGCAAAAATCTTTCGGCTCTCTGCCTGTTCTAAAAGGTGTGGACCTCTCGGTTGAGCCTGGTGAAACCGTTGCCGTTATCGGGCGGTCTGGTTCTGGCAAAAGCACGATGTTGCGCTGCATCAACGGGCTTGAGCCATTCAACTCTGGCTCAATCGAAGTGGTTGGGCATAGGCTTGATGGCACCAACAAGGGGCTACGCGATTTACGCAAGGAAGTTGGGATGGTGTTTCAGAGCTACAATCTGTTTCCCCATCTCACCGTCGCTGAAAACATCAAGCTGGCCCCGCGCCTTGTGAAGAATGTGTCCAAAGCAGAGCAGGAAAAGCTGGTGGATGAAGTGCTGTCGAAAGTAGGCTTGCTGGAAAAGAAGAATGCCTATCCAGACTCTATGTCCGGTGGCCAGCAGCAGCGTGCGGCGATTGCCAGATCGTTGGCAATGAAGCCTAAAGTCATGCTGTTTGACGAAGTCACTTCTGCACTTGATCCGGAACTGACCGGTGAGGTTCTGAAGACCATCGCTGAACTCGCCAAAACTGGCATGACCATGCTTTTGGTAACGCACGAGATGGGTTTTGCCCGTCGTGTCGCGACCCACACCGTCTTCATGCATCAGGGAAAAGTTTGGGAGGCCGGGCTTTCCGAAGAACTTTTCGCAAATCCGAAAACGCCGGAATTGCAGGCGTTTATTTCCTCGGATGTGAAGTGAACCAACAATCATTAATTCCCCACATAACTACTGACTCAAGGAGAGAGAGCCGTGCCTGTAGTTGAAAATCTGAAACTGGCTGAAAAGCTGCGCAATGGCGAAGCGACGTTCGGCACAACATTCTACACCGGTTCGACGACAGCAATCGAGGTTGCTGGTAATTGGGGCTTGGATTTTGCCTTCATCGATGCTGAGCATACGCCCGTCAACGTCGATACCCATATTGAAAAGTTGGTGATGGCAGCGCTTCTTTCGGGGATCGCACCGCTGGTTCGTGTTCGCGGTACTAATGAATGGGATATCCGCAAGTCGTTGGAAATCGGCGCCACCGGAATTATCGTTCCGCAGGTCAATACCGCAGAGCAGGCTCGTGCAATCGTTCGTGCGGCAAAATTCCCACCATACGGCCGTCGTGGTGGCGACGCTTCATGTCGTGCCGCGGGTTTTGCCGGACCGGGCTTCCAGTGGTCATCCTACATGGAACGCGAGAATGCCAACAAGCTCGTTATCCCGATGGCAGAAAGCTTCGAATTCTTCGATAATATCGATGAAATTCTTGATGTCGAAGGCATTGATGTCATCAACTTCGGCCCAGCCGACTACTCGATTTCGCGCCGCATTTCGATCGACTATTCCATGTCGCATCCGGAAGTCGATGAGAAGTTGAGCGAGCTTATCGAAAAGTGTCATGCGCGCGACATCAAGGTCATGGCGCCATGCATTCCACCGGTTGCCGAGAGCGTAACTGCGCTCAAAAAGAAGGGCGTGGACATGATTATTATGGGTAATGACGTGATGTTCCTCAACGAAGGAAATCGTCGGGCGCGCGAAGCAATCGACGCCTCAGCCAAAGCGTAAAATCTGCAAGGAGAACCTACAATGACTGATATTTTTAGTGTCAAAGACCGCGTTGCGGTTGTGACAGGCGGACTCGGGCAGCTTGGAACGCAGTTTTCAAAGTCGTTGGCCGAAGCAGGTGCGAAGGTGGCAATCTTCAGCCGTCGCCCATTCACGAAGCAGCAGATTGCTGAAAAGTTTCCCGGACTTGAAGATCGTATCCGCCTTTATGAGGCAAGTGTCACAGACAAGGCTGCCCTAGAAGCTGCAACCAAACAACTGATCGCTGATTGGGGCGTACCTCATGTACTCGTCAACAATGCGGGTATCGATTCAAAGCCAGACGGTTCGGCAGAGCAGAATGCGCCATTTGAAGTCTATCCGCAGAAATTCTGGGATGAGATTATCGATACCAATCTGACCGGTGTTATGCTGACAAGTCAGGTTATCGGTAGCCACATGGCATCCGAAGGTCGCGGTTCAATCATCAATGTCGGTTCGATCTACGGTCTCGTTTCGCCAAACCAGGCGCTCTATGCCTATCGTGAAAAACGCGACGGCAAGCCGTTCATCAAAGCAATTTCCTATGCCGCTTCCAAGTCGGGACTTATCAATCTAACGCGCTATCTCGGCACCTATTGGGGTGAGAAGAACGTTCGGGTGAACCTGATTTCGTTCGGTGGTGTGAAGACTGCAAGCTTCGATAAAGAATTTATCGATGCGTTCCTTGATCGCGTACCAATGCGCCGCCAGGCTGAGATCAATGAATATAACGGTATCATCCGCTTCCTCGCATCCGACGCTTCGTCTTACATGACGGGTTCGAATGTCGTTGTGGACGGCGGCTTTACTGCTTGGTAAAGCTCGATATTACCGAGTAGGAAGAGGCTGAAACCAGAACCTGATTATGTCAAAACCTTGACATGAAATGCGAATTTACATATGACATATGTCATAACTCTAATGTAAATAAAACGCGATAATCGCGGCTTCGGAGCGGTAAAATGGTGATTGGTTCAGTTTCCCCTCATGTCGATCGCGGCAAGTTGCATATGCATATTGTTGCCGCGATAGAGGCACGCATTCTTTCTGGTGAGCTTCAGGTGGGAGAACGTCTGCCTTCTGAGGCCGAAATTGGCAGGACATTCGGTGTTAGCACGCGATCTGTGCGCGAAGCCATGCAGGTTCTTGAAACCAAAGGGCTGGTGCGGCGTCGCCATGGTGAAAGAGCGGAAGTTGTCCGGGATGATGTCAGCGAGTTCATGGACTCACTGGTATCGTCAGTTGGATCGCTTTTTGCGCGAGACTCGTCTTATCTCGTTCAGGCCATGGATGTGCGTCGCCTGATCGAAGTGGACGTTGCGGGGCGTCTCGCCTCTGGCGAGGGAGAGCTGCGTGATGGAGTAACTGCAGCCCTCGATGTCATGCGGAAGTCTGCCGATGATAACGATTTTTCGCGTTTCGCCGAAGGCGACGCGGCTTTCCATCGGGCTTTGGTGCAATCTTTGGGCAATGAGATTTTAACGTCACTGCACGGCAATCTTCATTCGCTCATCTCAGAGGTCATCAAAGTATCGAGCCGAGTTCCGAGCAAGAAACTGAGTGCGGGGCTGGCCGAGCATGAGAATATTTACGGGCTGATTGCAGCGGGTAATGCCAGCGATGCGCGCGAAGCGATGCGCGAACACATCACCAATAGTACGGCTTATCTCGAACAGGCGATCAGGCAATCCAGAAGCAGGCCTGAAACGGGCTAAAACGGAAGAGCAATACAATGAGCAGCTATGATTATTCGCGCGTCAATTGGGATGCCATCAATCGCCTGTCGCGCTGGTATTCGGGCGATATTCAGGATGTCATGGACAAGCATGGCTTTTATGGGTTTCTGCAGGGGCTGAGCCTGCAAAGTGTATTGAAGCCTGGGCAGGTGATCTGCGGTCCAGTCCATACGGTTCTCTATGAAAAAAGCACGCGAACCGGCCAGCCGCAGGATGTCTATCACGGCACAATCGACAATGTCGTCGAGGGCGGCATTCTGCTGGTGGACGCATCCTGTGCTGAAGGTTCTGGCACTGGCGAGCTGATGTCGACTGGTGCAAAAACTGCCGGTGCTGCTGCGACAATCGTCAATGGTACGGTGCGCGATATTGCAGAAGTGAAGAAGCTCGATTACCCGCTTTTTGCGCGTGGCGTTAGCCCGGTCGGGGTTTCTGGACGTATGGAGCCGACTAAGTCGCAAGTCGAGTTGAACATCAATGGTGTTCGTGTGCGCCCTGGCGATGTGATTTTCGCTGATATTTCGGGTGTAGTGGTTATTCCTGAAGAACTGGTTGCCGTTATCGCCGACGATGCAGATGCCAATGGTGATGGTGAAATCCAATGCCGAGAACGTATTTTGTCTGGTGAGAAGTTGCAAAGCGTCTGGCCTTTGGGCTCAACCGGGCCTGTCTGATGAGCAGTTGAACTGCTCGTAGAGGACAAGCATTGGTTCTGGAGGAGACGACCACATGCAGGATATCATTCTCGTCGCCAATGGCGACTTGCGTGAAAGCGCGAATATTCAATGCTGGCCTGAACAGGCCAATATGGAAAGCCGTCTCATTGCGGCAATCGAGAAACTTGGCAGGAAAGCGGTACGCGGATATGGTATCGATCCAAAAACCGGCCACGGTTTCATTACAACGCAAAAGCAAGGCATTGAGGCTTTCTCAAAGATCAATCGCGATGCACCACTGATTGTTGCGGAAGCGGTCTGGCAATATTCCCAGAATATTCTTGCAGGCCTCATCGCTCATCGTGGTCCGATCCTGACAGTCGCTAACTGGTCGGGAACCTATCCCGGCCTCGTTGGCCTGCTCAATCTTAACGGCTCGCTGACAAAGGCGGGCGTTGAATATGCTTCGCTTTGGAGTGAGGATTTCACCGATCAGTGGTTTCTGAACAAGCTCAATGAGTGGCTGAAAACAGGTAACGTTACTTCACATGATACATCTCATGTGAAGTCGTTTAACCATGCGACAGTGCCGGTGCATCTTGTTGAGCAAGCTTCGCACATTGCAAAAGACCTTCTCGAGAACAGATCCATCATGGGCATTTTCGATGAGGGGTGCATGGGAATGTATAATGCGATCATTCCCGATGAACTATTGTTTCCATTAGGTGTTTTCAAAGAACGCCTCTCGCAGTCGGCACTCTATCATGCTGCGATCAATGTTTCTCAGGAGGACGCTTGGCAAGCCTATCAATGGCTGCTTGATGCTGGAATGACTTTTCATCTTGGCAAAGATGAAGCGCAGGAATTGACGGAAGCACAGGTGCTTGGTCAGTGCCAGACCTATATCGCTGCCGTACGTATGGCAGAGCAGTTTGGATGTGAGACGATTGGTATCCAGTATCAGCAAGGCTTGAAAGATCTGCTTCCCGCCTCCGACCTCGTTGAAGGACTTCTTAATAACGAGGATCGCCCGCCTGTGCGTAACGCACAAGGAGAGATCATCCGTGAAGGTAAGGCCGTAGTTCATTTCAATGAAGTGGATGAATGTGCGGGCCTTGATGCTTTGATGATCAATCGCCTGCATCGCGCGCTTGGTGAGCCGGTTGAGACCACACTTCATGATCTGCGTTGGGGTGATGTGGATCGAGGCGGGACGACGGATGAATATGTCTGGGTGTTTGAGATTTCAGGTGCAGCACCGTCTGCTCATCATGAGGGTGGCTATCGAGGATCGGATTCTGTACGGCAGCCTCCGATGTTCTTTGGTAAAGGCGGCGGCACCCTTCGTGGTATAGCCAAGCCCGGTGAGCTGGTCTGGTCGCGCATATATGTGGAAGATGGGCGGCTTAAAATGGATATCGGACGCGGAAAGGCGGTGTCGCTTTCACCTCAGGAAACTGAGAGACGCTGGAATCTCACCAATCGAGAATGGCCGATGATGCACGGTGTGCTCTATGGCGTCACCCGTGATCAGATGATGGCACGTCATAAGGCCAACCATATACAGGTTGTCTATTCGCGTGATGTTTCTGCGGCAGACGATGCAATGCTGGCCAAAGCAAGTCTCGCACACCAGCTGGGCATTGAAGTTCATCTTTGCGGGTCGCGCGCCAACGGTGCGCCATTGCAATAGAACAGAAAAAACCGGTTCCGATTTTCTAGCCGATGTTGTAGCCAAGACGCTGCAAGGAGCGCCCATTTGGCGCACCTAGCCTGCATGGGAGGCATAAGTTGGACGTATTTCTGGGTGTTGATGTCGGTACGGGCAGTGCGCGGGCAGGGCTGTTTACACGCGATGGAGAGTTGCTGGCGAGTGCCAAGCAAAATATCCGCATGTGGAAGCAGGGTTCGGATATTGTCGAGCAATCCTCGGACGATATCTGGCAGGCCGTTTGCAGCTCAGTGGCAGCAGCATTAGAGCTGGCAAATGTCGCCCCGGAATCCGTCAAAGGCATCGGCTTTGATGCGACGTGTTCGCTGGTCATTCTCGACAAAAACGGCAATCCATTGCCTGCGAGCCCTGCGGGTGACGCAGAGCGAAACATCATCGTATGGATGGATCATCGCGCCCGCGAACAAGCTGAACGTATCAATGCGACGGCCAATCCCGTTTTGCGATATGTCGGGGGGCGCATTTCCCCAGAAATGGAAACGCCGAAGCTGCTTTGGTTGAAGGAAAACAACCCTGATACGTTCAACGCCGCCGGTCTCTTCTTCGACTTGCCCGATTATCTGACCTATCGTGCAACCGGTAGCCACTCGCGCTCGCTTTGCACGGTGGTTTGCAAATGGACTTATCTTGGCCACGAAAAGCGATGGGATGAGGATTACTTCCGCACCATTGGCCTCGGTGTGCTGGCCGATGAAGGTTTTGCCCGTATTGGAACCGACATTGTTGATATCGCCACCCCATTGGCTCAGGGATTGACTGAGCAGGCTGCAAAAGAGCTGGGTCTTGTACCCGGTACGGCGGTCGGTGCGTCGCTCATCGATGCACATGCCGGCGGTGTCGGCACTATCGCGGGAAGTGCGGATGAGAACAGCGCCGTCGATATGCGGTCCAGGTTGGCACTAATTATCGGCACATCTGCCTGCACGATGAGTGTTACCCAGAAACCTGCATTTGTGGATGGTGTCTGGGGGCCTTACTTGGGAGCCATGATGCCCGGCCTCTGGCTTAATGAAGGCGGGCAGTCGGCATTTGGTGCTGCGACTGATTATCTGGTCGGTATGCATCCCTATAAGACTGAGGCTGAGAAGGAAGCGGCAGCCAAAGGCCTGTCACTTCTCGACTACCTTGAGCAGCTGGCCATTGATGCGACAGGTGAGTTTTCAAAGACAGCGCTTCTGGCAAAGGGGCTTCACGTTGTGCCGGAGTTTCTGGGCAACCGCGCGCCAGACGCCGATCCTGATGCGACCGGTACCATAACGGGCATCAAGCTCGATGCATCGCGAGAAAATCTGGTTTGTCTGTTCGTTGCGGGTCTTTGTGGTCTGGCCTATGGCACGGCGGATATTGTTGATGCACTGACTGCCAAAAATATTCCCATCCGTACAATAATCGTGAGTGGTGGTGCTGCGCGCAGTCCGCTCATGCGTCGGATATTGGCTGATGCGACAGGGCTGGAAGTATCCTTGCCGTCTTCTGCCGAGCCTGTTCTTCTTGGCTCAGGGATCGCGGGCGCTAGCGCTTTTGAGAAAACGGATCTCGCTCAGATTGCTGCCAGCATGAGCGCAATTGCTGAAACGATTGCGCCGCAGAAAGGTTTGGTCAGCGAGTTCCATGCTGCGAAACGCGATATCTACAAAGATCTGAAGCGCAGCGAGCGTGCCGCGCGTGTGTTGATGCAGAGGTTTTAATGCATTTCCAGCAAAATTGCGAAGCAGTTTGCGTGGGATATAGTGGTTCCAATCACTCGGTCTCAACTAGAGATGCACTAAGCGGGTTTATTTACCCGCTTTGGGTGCCTTGAAAACGGGAAGCGGGTAAGTTTTGCCAAGAACGATGCCCGCTTTCTGCAACACGTCTTCCGGTGCAGCATAGGGTTTATGGATCCAACGATCCGGCAATGCGGCGATTTCCGGCACCCATTCGCGCACATATCCGCCGCGGGTATCGAATTTGTCGCCTTGTAATACAGGATTGAACACGCGGAAATAAGGTGCCGCGTCCATGCCGCAACCGGCAACCCATTGCCAGCTCCCTGGATTGCTTGCGATATCTGCATCCACCAGCGTATCCCAGAACCATTTTTCGCCGTCGCGCCAATCGACCTGCATGTTTTTGCTTAGGACTGACGCTACCAGCATCCGCACGCGGTTATGCATCCAGCCAGTAGCCCAGAGTTGACGCATCCCGGCATCAATCATTGGAACGCCGGTATTACCCTTTTTCCAGGCTTCGAACGCTTGTGGATTGCTCTGCCACTGAACGTCAGCCAGCGTATCGCGCATATCATTTTCAGCGATGTCCGGACGATAGTAGAGCTGGTGATAATGAAAATCGCGCCAGATCAGTTCGGAGAGAAATTTTTCACCGCCGGTCTGTGTGTTCGGATGTTCATCCATTAGCGAAAGCGTGGCGTACCATGCCTGTCTTGGGCTGATTTCACCAAAGCGCAGATGCGGCGAAAGCTTGGATGTGCCTTCGACATCCGGACGATCACGATCGCCGGCATAATTGCGGATGGTCTCATCGAAGAAATGATATAACTGATCAATGGCAGCCGCTTCGCCTATCTCCCACAGGCCATTCATCTTTTTTGACCAGAAAGGCTGCTTGTAAGCTTCGCTTGCAGGCTTGTCCTTTAGGATTGATGGTTCGGCTCTCCAGTCGGACGAGGAGAGCGGTCGGGTTACTCCCTGCTGACGCAGCGTTTTGGCATAGGGTGTAAAGACTTGATAAGGACCGCCGCTGCCGGTTTTGATCTCCCAAGGCTCAGCCAGAAGATTGCCGGCAAAGGACTCCACATTCAGTCCCTTGTCTTTCAATGTGGATTTGACGACTGCATCGACATCACGCTCCTGCGGCGCATAACGCCGGTTCCAAAACACTGTATCGAAGCCGTTTTCTTCAATCAGACCCTCAATGATATCGAGTGCATCGCCGCGTGCCACCAGCACCTCGACACTGCGTTCGTTGAGGCTTTTTTTGAGTGAACTGAGGCTCTGTTCCAGCCACCAGATCACGGCACCCCCGGGTGCGCGCAATTGCGGATTGGTTTCATGCACATAAAGCGCTGTGATCTTGCCGCCCAGCTTAACGGCGGCTTGAAGGGCAGGATTGTCGGCAAGGCGCAGATCGTTACGCAACCAGACAAGCGCATTCGCAGTCATTGAATGATCCTTATTTGACGGGCTTTAAGAGGTAGTGTCCGACGCCCCAGACGTCACCATTTTCGTGGCCAAATAATCCGGCAGTTGCCAGAAAGAACAGCCGCCAGCGGCGTTCCCAAAGAATGGCATCCTGCGCGTAGACCTGTTGCAGAATTGGCCTTATCTGATCAATCGAATTGTCGAAATTGTTCAGCCAATCCAAAGCTGTTTGCTGATAATGGCGTCCAGACCAGCGCCAATCCTGCTCTACGGTGAAAATATCGTCGAAGCGATGCGGCAGGTCGAAGGCAGGCATAATGCCGCCAGTGAAGAAATGATGTGCGATCCAATCGGCCGGATTTTTATGGTTGAAGCGATAGGAACGATCGCGATGAGTGAAGACATGAATGAACAATCGTCCATCTGCATGAAGCCATCCGCGTACGCGTTCAAATAAAGATTGCCAGTTCGACATATGTTCAAACATTTCCACCGAAGCCACGCGATCAAAGCGCTGGTCGATGGAAAAATCGTTCATATCGGCGGTGATAACTGTGAGGTTTTTAAGACCAAGGGTTGCGGCGCGTGCTTCGATATAGGCGCGCTGCGAGGCGGAGTTTGAAACGGAGACGATCCGCGCGTTGGGAAAATTTTCAGCGAGATAGAGCGACAATGAGCCCCAGCCACAACCAAGCTCCAGAATGTCCATTCCATCGCTGATATCGGCATGGCGCACAGTTTCGCTGAGCGCATAGGTTTCCGCCACTTCAAGTGTTGTCTTCTGGTCTGGATAAAAACAGCAGGAATATTTGCGTTGCGGACCCAGTGCCAACTCAAAAAACTGCGGCGGCAGTTCGTAATGCTGGCGGTTGGCATCATCCGTATGGGTGGCGACCGGAAAATCCTTCATGGTTTTCAGGAAATCCAGCTCGATCTGTTCAGATGTTCCTGCCAGTCGGCGCTTGGTTCGGGCGCAAAGATAATCGATACCCGCAAGTGTGATGGTATCGCTCAGAGGAACGCGCTCTGCAGCATTGATTGCATATGCCAGCATATTCATGTTTTGGCTCCTGATCTAGCGGGGCTTTTTCGGGGGCCGGGGAAAAACGCATTAACCCGGCTTTGCAGGGCACGGAATTTTTCACCGCGCGATTTCAGCATGTGTTCTTCAAGCGGCGGGATGCCGGAGACATGCACCAGCAACCAGTACATCTGGATCGGGGCGAGTAGCGACAGCCAGCTCCATGGCGATGCGGTGATCGCCATCAGCGGCCACGCACACCAGAACAACCATTCAAAGAAATAGTTTGGATGTCGGGAATAGGCCCAAAGTCCGGTTTCGCAAATTTCAGTTTTGGCTTCTGGCGTCTTGCGAAACTGCGCGAGCTGCGCGTCAGACAGGGCTTCACCAATCAGTGCTATGGCGATGATTATTACCGCGATTATATCCCAGAAAGATGGAAAGCCCGGCCGACTAACAGCAGCGAGATAGACTGCCAGAACCAGAACAAAGGCTGCGAGAGCCTGTATCTGCAAAAACCAGAAAAGGCGCGAGGAAGCATTTTCTCCCCATTCTTTTATCAGCTTTGCGTAGCGTGGGTCGTCACCATGGCCCATGCTTCGCTGCGCTATGTGAAAGCCAAGGCGAAGTGACCACGCCAGAATGAGGATCAGTATCGCGGAGCGCCGTTGCCATGTCGCATTCGCAAGCATCACGGCTATGACTGAACCTAAGCCTACAGAGAATGACCAGATTGCATCGATCCAGCCACTTTTGCCACTCTTTCTTTCAAGCGCCCACGCGAGAGCCATGATGGCCGACAAGCTGATGGCAACAATTAAAAGCAGACCGGGTTGCATGGTGGACCTTTAGCCGAGAGTTCGCTTTTTCTTCATCCAATACGTTCGGTCCGGCCGTTTGGTTTCGTAAGCGGCTCAAAAAATGAAAAAAAGTTTGATAGCCGATTGAACCAAACCCCTTCTCAAAACGTAAGACGATGAAAATGCAGCAACACGCGGCCCAAGCATGCGGTGAAGAGAGGGACTATGGATATCACGAACCACACGGGCAGCTCTAAACGTCTCAGGGTCGCGATTATCGGCAGCGGGATTTCAGGATTGTCGGCTGCATGGCTGCTTTCGCAACGCCATGATGTAACTGTATTCGAAGCATCGGATCGCATCGGCGGCCACAGCAATACCGTCGATTTTGAAAGCAGCCTCGGTCCGGTCGCTGTCGATACCGGGTTCATCGTCTATAATGAAGTGACCTATCCAAATCTGACTGCATTGTTTCGCACACTTGAAGTTCCAACCGCGGCGTCGAACATGTCATTTGCCGTTTCAGTCGCAAATGGCGCCTATGAATATTCAGGCGGCACGGCCCTCGGACTCTTTGCCCAGCGCTCCAATCTGGTTAGCCCGCGTTTCTGGTCGATGATCCGCGATCTTTTGCGATTTTATCGCAATGCATCCAAAGACCTAGCCATTATGGGCGGCATCTCGCTTGATGATTATTTAGCACGCAATGGTTATGGCCGGGCTTTCCGTGAAGATCATCTCTATCCGATGGCGGCGGCGATCTGGTCTACCCCTGCGATGGAGGTGGGGCGATATCCGGCAGCAAGCTTCGTTCGCTTTTGTTGCAATCACGGTCTTCTGGCTCTTCGTGACAGGCCGATCTGGCGCACGGTATCCGGCGGCAGCAGGGAATATGTAAAGCGTATCACCAAGCCCTATGCAGACCGGATCAGGCTTTCGACGCCGATTAAATCCGTTCGACGCTCCGAAAAATCTGTCGAGTTGATTGACGGTAGCGGTATTTCCCATGGCTTCGACGATGTCATAATCGCGACCCATGCCGATCAGGCCTTGCAGATGCTGGCCGATCCGAGCGCGGATGAAAACCGCATTCTCGGCGCGTTTCAATATTCACGTAATGAAGCGGTGCTGCACAGCGATGCATCTTTAATGCCCAAACGCAGGGCGGCGTGGTCGAGCTGGAATTACCTCACCAATGCAGGTACTGGCCCAGCGCAGCCATCCATCACTTACTGGATGAACCGCCTGCAACCATTGGGCAAAGCGCCCGAGACTTTTGTCACGCTCAATCCGTGTCGGGCGCCGCGTGAGGAACTGGTAATCCGTCGCGAAATCTATGAGCACCCGATTTTTGATATGACAACGGATCGTGCGCAGAAGGAAATCTGGTCTTTGCAGGGAACGCGCCGGACATGGTTTTGCGGTGCGCATTTTGGCTCGGGCTTTCACGAGGATGGCCTTCAGGCAGGTCTTGCCGTGGCAGAAGATCTGGGCGGCCTACGCCGCCCATGGCAGGTCGAGCAGGAAAGTGCGCGCATCGTTCGCCAGCCTTTACCGATCACGGAAAGGGCGTTGGCATGACCGAAAACTTTCAGTCGGCCCTGTTCCCCGGGCATGTGACCCATGCGCGATTGCGGCCGAAGGTTCATAAGCTGGCCTATAAAATCTACTCGCTCCTGCTTGATCTCGACGAGTTGGAAACGCTTGATGGTAAGTTGAAGCTGTTCTCGCTCGACCGTTTCAATCTGTTTTCTTTCTACAGAAAAGATAGGGGCGATGGATCGACTGTGTCGCTGCGCGAACAGGTCGAACGTGCCATGGATGCAGTCGGAGTAACGGCGGATGGCGGTGCGATCCGCCTGCTCACCATGCCGCGCATTGCAGGATGGGCTTTCAATCCGCTGAGTGTTTTCTTTTGCTATAATCGTGGCGGCGAACTTGCGGCGATCCTTTGGGAAGTTGATAACACATTTCACCAGCGCCACGGTTACATGATCCCCGTCGAAAACGCATCAAGCGGACGCATCGTGCAAAGTTGTGACAAGGCTTTTTACGTCTCGCCTTTCATGGATATGAAGCTGCGATATGAGTTTGAAGTCACGCCCCCCACAGACAGGCTATCCATCCGCATTAACAGTTTTGACGATGAAGGCCTGCTTTTGACGGCTCGTCATTTGGCGCGCCGGGTTGAACTCAGCGACGCTGCCCTGTTGCGTGCCTTTTTTGCAATTCCGTTTCTCACCCTCAAAGTGGTGGGCGGGATTCACTGGGAGGCACTGAAAATCTGGTTGAAGGGCATCGGTTTACGCAAACGACCCGCAGCGCCTGAAACTCCCATCACATCTGTTCGTAACGAGACCGTCCAGCAAAGGAACAAGGCCGCATGAGCCAGCTCGACGAATATCATCGACTCTCCGGATCAAGCCGGATCGAACGACCTGCTTTCAGCCCTTCAGCTATTGTGTTGAAACGGCTGTTTAAACAGGTCCAGCATGGGCGATTGGTGCTTTCGCTGCCTGGCGGTGAGGTCATTGCTGTCAATGGTCCATCACCCGGACCAGAAGCCAAGATCGCAATTGTAAAATGGAACAGCCTGCGTCGGTTGCTGACGGGTGGGGATATTGGCTTTGCCCAAGCCTATATCGAAGGCGAATGGACATCCCCTGATCTAACCTCGGTCATCCGCTTTGCAGCGCGCAATCGCGATACGCTGCTCTCCACATTGCGCGGGTCGGGTTGGATGCGGGCGCTGAACCGTGTGGGACATCTGCTCAACGCCAATACGCGCCGTGGTAGCCGCCGCAACATCGAAGCGCATTACGATCTTGGCAATGATTTCTATGCCCGGTGGCTCGATCCTTCGATGCTTTATTCATCTGCGATCTGGAATGAGAAAACGCATAGCCTTGAGAATGCGCAGGAGCAAAAGTTGCAGTGCATTGCTGAAAAACTGGCGCTTGAGGGCGGCGAAAAAATTCTTGAAATCGGTTGCGGCTGGGGCGCCTTGGCCAGCTATCTCGCAGAATATGGCGACGCGCATGTGACGGGGATAACCCTGTCTCCATCACAGCTCGCCTGGGCTCAAACTGCGGTAAAAAACGTTGGGAAAAGCGACGCCGTTGACCTTCGCCTGCAGGATTACCGCGATGTGCAAGGTCAGTTTGACCGCATCGTATCGATCGAGATGTTTGAGGCCGTTGGCGAAGCCTATTGGCCGGAATATTTCGCAACCCTGAAGCGCTGTCTCAAGCCCGGCGGTAGAGCGGTCTTGCAGGTCATTTCGATCGAAGAAACGCGATACGAAAACTATCGCCGCAAAGCCGATTTCATCCAGAAGTTCATTTTCCCGGGCGGCTTTCTGCCGTCAGACAAAGTGCTTGAGCGTGATCTTGTGAAGGCCGGTCTGGTGTTAACGGCTACCGAGCATTTCGGCCATTCTTATGCGCTGACACTTTCTGAATGGCGTCAGCGCTTCATCGCAAATTGGCAAGAAATCGAAAAGCTTGGCTTTGACGATAGATTCCGGAGGCTTTGGGAATACTACCTTTGCTATTGCGAAGGTGGGTTTGAGGAAGGCGCGATCAATGTCGGCCTTTACACGATTGAACATGCTTAGGCTTCATGCCCACTGACGGAGGAGGCGTCGATGAAATGGATACTGACGATCAGCATGATGACGGTGTTGCTAGCCTTCTCGGCGCAAGCGGCTGATATCAACGGCAATTGGGCGCGAGGAGATGGCAACGCGCGGGTAAAAATTGCCGGATGCGGCAAGGATATCTGCGCAACAAACATATGGATCAAGCCGGGAACGCCCAAAGAGAAAACTGGCGACCGGCTGGTGATGAGCATCAACGAGACCGCGGACGGACAATATTCAGGCACTGCTTTCGACCCGCAACGCAACCTGACTTACAAGATCAGCGTGAAAGTCGACGGAGATAATATGACGACAAATGGCTGCGTTTTGGCTGGCCTCCTGTGTCGTAATGTGGGCTGGACTCGCATCAAATAAGAGAGTGAGCAATCGATGAAAGATTATCTCATCGCCTATGTAGTGACAGCGGTTGCATTTCTGGCAATCGACTCTGTGTGGTTATCCAACATGGCGAATGTGTTTTACCGCCCTGTCATGGGCGATATGCTTGCGCCGAGTTTTCGTCTTGCACCGGCTATCGTTTTCTATGTGATCTTCGTGTTCGGACTGATTTTCTTCGCGGTGAGGCCCGGACTTGTTGCTGGAAGTGGCACAGTCACGCTCGTTCATGGGGCACTTCTGGGGTTCGTCGCCTATGCGACTTATGATCTTACCAATCAGGCAACTTTGAAAAACTGGTCGTGGACACTGACGATTGCAGACCTGATCTGGGGCACTGTTCTATCTGCAGTGTCAGCCTATATTGGCTATTGGGTTACGTCGCGGATCAGCGGATAGACTGGAGTAATCATATGCAAAAATTGGGTCTTTTGGCCGTCTTCGCCTTCGTCATTATTGTTGTCGGAATGGCAATCGGCATCGGGTTCCCGCCGGGCGAATGGTATGCAGCGCTTCAAAAGCCGTGGTTTACCCCGCCTAACGCAGCCTTTGGTCCCATCTGGACGATACTTTATATCTTCATTGCCATTGCGGGCTGGCGCACATGGATAAGTGATAGTGGGTGGCAGCGGCGCGGACCGTGGTTTGGCCAGATGATTTTGAACTTCCTCTGGACGCCCATTTTCTTTGGCGCTCACATGACCGCGCTGGGACTTGTAGTAATCATCGGGGTCTGGCTTTGCGTACTTCTTTTTATCATTCGCGCATGGCAAGCAGATCGTATCTCGGCTCTGTTATTCGTGCCGTATCTCATCTGGCTATCGCTGGCGACAGCGTTAAACGCGGCAATCGTCGTGTTAAACTAGAGCGCGGTGCGCCCTCTTGGGCGCACAAAGGCTGCTCTAACACTCTATATTTACAGAACAATTTTACCTTAAACTGATTCAAATTTAAGGAATTATGCTGTAATAAAAAAGGCGGCATATTTGCCGCCTTTGCTTTAGATGCCAATCAAGGGCTGAACCAACCGCATAAGCCAGCTCTGGAATTTGAGCGGAGCGTCAGTGACCGCCAGACAGATGCAATCCCCATCGGGCGAGGCAATCGGCTGATGCACAAGATCACCATCCGCTTCCTCAATGTCGCCACGAGCGAAAAGCCCGGTTTCATCATAGAAACTGCCGCTTAGCACCAACGTCAGTTCGCGACCGCCGTGCCCATGCTCGGGAACTGGCCTCCCCGCTGGAATTTTTAACAAGCGGGCCTGTGTTTCGCTATCGCGCGTTTCGATTGGCACCTGATAGGCACCCCGACCAAGCGATTTCCACTTGAGGTCCAGTAAGTCGCCGCCGACATAGGATTTCAGCGGTTCCGGTATCACGGCAGGCATTTTTATCTCGGCGCGTGGTGCCGAATGCGCTGTTGACGGCGGCGTCTTCTGGATCCTCTCTTTAAAACTGTCCCATGTGGATGCTTCAAGTTTCTGCGGCTCGACGGCCTCAAGAAGCTGTCCGCCTATCTGTTCAAACTGTTTGAGCCGGGAACGGCAGGCTGGACAGAGTGCAAGATGAGTGGCCACAGCGATGCTCCAGCCTTCTGCCAGTGTGCCAGCGGCATAGCTTGAAAGGAGTTCGTCGCTCAGATGATGTTTAATATCCATTAGTGCGCCCCCGAATTATCGAGCGCTGCCCGCAATTTGCTGAATGCAAGTCGAAGCCGGGATTTGACCGTGCCGAGCGGGAGGTTAAGCTTCTTTGCGATGGCACTATGCGTGCTTTCCTCGAAATAAGCGAGTTCAAGCAGGGTGCATTGTTCCTTCGGCAAGTCAGCCATTGCGGCGCGTAACTGGCTTGCAGATTGCCGCTCGGCAATCCTCAAGTCGGCTGGCTGCTCCTCATCGGGTACGAAGGCCGGATCAGTTGGGTCAAATTCCGGGCGGCGGGCGCGTCGCACTGCATCAATGCGCTGGTTTCGAGCGATGGTGAAAATCCAGGTCGACAAGGCACCTTTGGAAAAATCAAACTGATCTGCCTTGTTCCAGACCGTAATCATGGTCTCTTGCATTAATTCTTCCGCTGTTTGCGTATCGGCAGACAGTTTGGCCATATAGGCCTTCACCCGGGGTGCGAAATGTTTGAAAATCGCCTCGAATGCGTCCACGTCGCGTCGGGAACTGACCGCCAGCATCAATTCCTCCAATGAGGGCTGATTTTCAGAAGCAGTCCGTTCATTCATCCGTATCGAATCCCGTACGCTCAGATGTCGCGAAGCCAGAAGCAGCAAATTGCGCTCCACTTTCTTGTGCCATGTCTGTGAGCCAAAGGAAACGTTTGTATTCATGAAGCCTCATACGAAGGTTCGATGAAACTGGATCACAGGCCGGGGCAAAAGGCTTCAGTTTTTTGCTTTCAACGATTTCGCTTCGACGGTGGGTATCTGATCTGCGTATTGACCAAATTCCCGCAATAAGGTGGTTGCCTTTTCGTAATTGACGGCCTTGGAGAAAGCGTAGCCCTGACCAAGCTGGCAGCCCATCTGCTGCAGCTTTTCAGCAAGGGCCATCGTCTCGACCCCCTCGGCAACGAGTTTGATTTTCAGGTCTCCAGCAATTTGCACGATGCCTTTGACGATTGCGACACTTGGGTCGCCCGGTGCTAACCTGCATACAAAAGACCTGTCGATCTTGATGATATCGACGGGAACGGTGAGGAGATGCGCAAGGGCGGCGAACCCCGTCCCGAAGTCATCAAGAGCAACGCGAACGCCCAGCATCCGGAGGTTTCGAATGCCAGAAGCCACCACGTCATCGCGTTGGCCGATATAGGCGGTTTCAGTTACTTCGATGATGAGATGTCGTAGTGGCACGTCATATTTGGCGAATGTTTTAGAGACAAAAGCCGCGAGATCTCCGACATAAAAGTCTGCAGCAGTTACATTCACACCAATATGTTGTACAGGCAGGCCGAGGTCGAGCCAGCTCCTTATGTCCTGAGCAACGATGGTTAGCATATACTGCGTGATTTCAGATGCGATATGCACATCTGAAAAGCATTCCTGAAATACCGACGCGGGCAGAATATCGCCCGAGGTCGTGGTCATGCGGCTTAGGGCCTCAAAACCAATGACCTCCCTGGTATCGAGCCGCATTACGGGCTGATAATGCGCAGTAATACGCTTTTGATCGAGTGCTTCACGCACTTCTCGGATCGAATTGCGTCGATGAACAATCCGTGTATCGACGTTCGGTTGATAGCGTACAAAGCTGCCCCGCGCATTTTCCTTGGCGTGGTAAAGCGCAAAGTCTGCATTGCGGCGCACAATTTGCGGCTGTGTATCTTGTGCGGCCAGAACAGCGCCGCCAATAGTCACGCGTGGCAGAATTGTTTGACCGTCAAATTCGACATGCGAAGTAAGCGATTTAAGGATCAATTCCGCAGTGTTGTCGAGGTCGTAAAGTGCGCTATGGCTCTGGAGGATGACAGTAAATTCATCGCCGCCTGTTCGGAAGGTTATGTCAGGTGCCATCGCTGCCGAAATGTTGGTTGCGATAGTGCGGATCAGAAAGTCGCCGACCTCATGGCCGAATGTATCATTGGTAATTTTGAGATTGTCGATATCGATGACAAACAACGCCCAGCTGCCAGCCAGTTCGCAGCGCAGTTGTGAAAGCGCGTCATCAAATGCGGCACGATTGGGAAGACCTGTCTGTTCGTCAACTGTCGCTCTGCGCTCATAGTTGAGAATGCGCATTTCACGCGCCATCGCAAGACTGCAAAGTGTGCCACCCGTATTGATCACTTGCTGCTCTTGTGCCAACGGAATGCGCTTCTTGCTGAAATAGACAGCCAGCGCGCCGACGACTTCACCAGCCTCGTTCCGTATAGGTACAGAACTACAGGCCAACAAACCAAAGGGCAACACGCATTTCTTGTAGGTTGCCCACTTCGGATCATTTTCTATATCCGCCACACTCACAGCAGCATTGTGGTAAATTGCGCTGCCGCAGGAGCCGACTTCCGGACCAACTACTGTTCCGTCAAGTATTTTTCCATAGCTTTCAGGGATGCTCGGTGCTGCAAGCAGATGCATCATACCTGCACTATCGACAGAGCAGACCATCACGCTTGCATCAGCGATCAACTCCTCCATCTCACGACAGAGTTGCACAAGAGTCTGCTCCAGAGGCTTGCCTCTTGCAATCAGCTCAAGAACAGCATTCTGGAATTTTAGCACACGTTCCCCATAGTTTTTTTGTTTGCGTGCAATCTTTTAACGCGAACGCATACAGCCTTTTTCACAGGTCTGTCTTTATAGAACACCCATTATAGTTACTTGTATGTATTATAGAAGTGCGCAGAATTTATTGAAATCTTGGTTGCTTTTTTATGTACGCGATTTTGTCAGCTCGGAAACTGTCGATAGCATTCTTCAGCGATTTGCCGTAGTTGGTCTCGGGATATCTCGCCACTTACCGCGTAGCCAAGCTCACCATCGATCCAATAGAAGGTTTCAACGCCATTATTTGAGGCGAAGCGGAAGCTCGTGTCCCGGTTTTCCGGATTGCGACCGACTATGACTGAAAGGCGTTTTCCAGCGACATCTTCATACATGAAAAAAGCACCCGGTTTGCTGTCGACTGGCAACAGACGACCACCAACAAGTTGAAAGCCAAACGTGGTGAGGTCGGGGATTTTAAGGTCAGGAATATCAAGCCGCTTTCCAAGCCATGTTGCCAGATGAGCTTCTTCCGCCGAGAAGACTTCTACCGGATGGCGCACTTCGCTTGCATAGATCAGATAGGCGGCCTGTGCCTGCTGAGGTAGTGCTTCTATACTTGCTATCTGCGGTCGCTGGTCATAAATGCGAGATCCTGCAAAGCCACCGAAACCTCCAAGCGCCAGTGCAGCAAGAATGGACGCCGCAACGGCCCCGCGATAGCGCCGTTCATTTTGTTTGGTTCGCGCGCAGATAAGCCTCGTATCGCCTTTCTTCTCTAGCGCATAGCCGGAGAAAAGCTGTCTGATGCCCTCATTCTGCTTGCGCCATTCAGCGACGATCGCTGCTTTTTGACGGTCGTCTTCCAGGATCGCTGAAACACGCGCGATTTCTTCACTGGAAAGCTGACCGTCCACAAAGCCATGCAGTTCCGCTTCTGTTATCGGAGAATTGCGTTCTGTCATAGGTTTCCCCGAATTTTTACGACATTTGAGCCGTTCATGTGGTCTGCAAGGCGTTGTCGCGCGCGAGACAGTCGTGACATTACAGTCCCTATGGGAATTTCAAGCATGTCTGCTGCTTCGCCATAACTATATCCTTCAACGACGATCAGCATCAGGACGGAGCGATTGTCCTCCGGCAGGCTGTTGATGGCTTGTTCAAGCTGCTGTAACTGAAAGGGATCGTCTTCAGTTGAAGGGGTAATGATGTTTTCGGCAGCATCCAGCGTTTCATGCCGGGTACGCGCTTTGCTTTTATAGCTGTTGCGGTAAAGGTTGGTCATCATCGTGAGTATCCACCCACGCAGATTGAGGCCTCGCCACTGGCCGCGCCTGGACAGCGCTTTGGTCACGCAATCCTGCAAAAGATCTTCACCTTCGGCATCGGACGTTGCAAGACTGCGCGAATAGCGCCGCATGATCGGCAGGAGGGCCAGAAGCTGGCCCTCGAAACTGTCGGGGGCAGGACGGCTCACATCGGCCTCATGGCTTTGCGACGTGCCAGACTCCATTAACGCCGTCTCCAGTCACGTCGCCGGCCTTTTTGTCCTTCATCCAGTAGTAAAGTGGCATTCCGTCTTTTGCCCATTGCTCGCTGCCATCCTTGCGCTTTACCAATGTATAGGCGCCTGACGCCTTGTCACCCTGTGCTGCTATAAAAGGCGGCCAGTTCGTGGCACAAGTATCATGGCAATTGGACATGCCTTTGCTATCCTTGTCAAAAGTGTAGAGCGTCATATCTTTTGCACCAGCCAAAACCTGACCTTTGGATGTTTCCATCGTTTTGACCATGGGGGCTCCGAGCACTGACGTTGCCGATACTGCTGCAATTGCCAAAACAGACATGAACGTTGCGGTTTTCATGGTTTGCCTCATACGGGTTACAATCGCGATATGCGATATGACGTAAGACAATCGGGTCGCCGTTTTTATTCCCGCAGTTCGGAAAAATATTCATCTGATTAGGTAACGTTTTCGTTAGCTGGCACAACATTAGATCGATATTGATCTCTACATCGTTATGCATTATATATGTAGCTACGCATATTATAGATAGCTATACAATGTCTCAGTCCAAACTAGAATTAGAAGCCGCATTCACGATGGGCCTTTCAACGGCCGCACGAAAAATGCGCAATCTTTTTGACTCCCGTGTTCGCGAACGCGGGTTGACACTCGCACGTGCTCGCGTGCTGCTGCTTCTTGCCGAGAAGCGAGATTGGAACCAGCGTGAACTCGCTGACGCTCTTGAGGTTGAGCATCCTTCTGTTGTTCGATTGCTTGATGGTCTGGAAAAACAGCAGCTAATTTATCGCGCAGCTGTGGAGGGTGACCGTCGTGCCAAGCGCATTGAGCTGACTGAAGAAGCGCAGGCTCAGGTCAAGCAGCTTCAGGAAATCACACAAGGCATCCGCGCGGAACTTCTGCAAAAGATTGATCAGAAGTCCCTTGAAACAGCACTTACCGTCCTTCAGGAAATCAGCCAGACCGTTGAAGCAACGCTCGCTGATAAAGACAGGTGATGCGGTATGTCCGAAAGAGGCGACGATAAACCGATACCAGCAAAAGAGCCTGTCGTTCCCGCACAGGTTGCAACGTCTGCGGTTGCGCATATGCCGGTTTACATGTCCGCAATCTACATAGCAGCGTCTGTTCTCATGTGGTCGACACGCGGCCTCAGCATGTATTTCATCTCGGCAAATACGCAGCAGATTCAGGGTTCGCTCGGCGCGACCTTGACTGAAACCTCATGGGTGATTGCCGCCTACATGGCGCCCTATGCGAGCCTCACCATTCTTCTGGTCAAGATCCGCACACAGTTTGGTCTCCGACGCTTTGCAGAAATCGCGATTGCAATCTTTCTGGTTTCTTCGCTGCTACATCTGTTGGTCTATGACATCTGGTCAGCGATCCCGATCCGCTTCATCGCCGGTGCCGCCGCTGCACCTGTTTCGACCATCGGCTTTCTCTATATGCTTGAAGCTTTTCCGCCAGCAAAGAAGATGACCTGGGGGCTGAGCCTCGCGCTAACCTGTTCTGCTGCCGCTGGTCCATTTGCGCGTGTGATCTCGCCGATGTTGTTTGATATCGGACAATGGCAGCAGCTCTATATGGTTGAGATTGGCCTGTCGTTGGCGGCCTTTGCGGTTGTTTATGTATTGCCAATGACACAGGTTCCGCGGGCCAAAGTTCTGCATTGGCTCGATTTTGTGGCCTATGGACTGATCGCAATCGGATTTGGTCTTCTGGCTGTCATTTTGGTCCAGGGGAAAAACTATTGGTGGTTCGAAGCGCCATGGATTGGCGTGTGTCTTGCCATATCAATTGTGGCTTTGGCTTGTGCTGCTGCGATAGAATTAAACCGCGAACAACCGCTGATGAACCTGCATTGGTTGTTTTCGCCGGAGATCCTGCGTTTTACGCTGATCCTCCTTGTATTCCGCATTGTGCTTGCCGAACAAACAACTGGCGCCGTGGGGCTGTTTCAGGCCTTCGGTCTGCAGGATGGGCAAAGTCAGGCTCTATATCTCATAATCCTCGCCGCATCACTGGCGGGTGGCCTTTTTTGTGGCATGTGGATGAACCTTGAACGCGTCTCCTCCATCTTCGGACTGGCGCTGATTTTCATTGCGGTGGGTGCCTTTATGGATAGTCACGCAACCAATCTCACACGGCCGCAAAATGCATATCTTAGTCAGGCGTTGATTGCCTTTGGTGGTGCGTTGTTCCTACCACCTGCGATGTTGACGGGCATCACGAAAGCGCTCAAACAGGGGCCGACCTATATGACGAGCTTCATCGTCATCTTCCTGTTTACGCAGAATATTGGCGGGCTGATCGGTTCGGCAGTGTTCAGCACCTTCATTGCGATCCGCGAGAAATATCATTCAGCGCATCTGGTCGAGCAGCTCGTGATGTCCAATCCGGTGGTAGCGCAACGCATTCAGGCGCTTTCGGGTGCGTACGCGAAGGTACTGGCCGATCAAGGGCTAACCAGGGCTGAAGGATTGGCACTGCTCGGACAACAGGTTACGCGTGAGGCAACAGTGATGGCTTACAATGATGCCTTCCTTGCAATCTCGGTAATCGCTGTCATGTCACTTGGCTGTCTGATCGCCTATCGCATTTATGAAAATATGCAAATCCGTCGTCATCCAGAAGTGACGACCGTTGGTTAATCGATGAGTGTTTGAAAATGTCTGTTGGAAAGCAATATGTTCGCGGCGGTTTAGCCCTTATCATCGGCCTTGCAGGTGTTCTGATGGTTCTCTGGGCGTGGCAATTGCCACCGTTCAAGCACAGCATCGAGACGACCGATAATGCTTATGTCCGGGGGCAGGTTACGGTCATAAGCCCGCAGGTTGCGGGATATGTTACCAGCGTCGATGTGACTGACTATCAATCGGTCAAACAGGGACAGCTTCTATTTGAAATCGATAGTCGCAGCTATCAGCAGAAGCTGGATCAGGCAGAGGCGTCGCTTGCCAACAAAAAGGCAGCACTGGCCAATTCCGAGCAGAGTCAGCGTTCTGCGGAAGCAACGATCCAGTCGCGGCAGGCACAGATTTCAGGTGCGAATGCAGCGCTGGAAGTGGCGCAGGCCAATGCAAAGCGCGTAGAGGCTCTGCTGCCGCGCGGTGTTACAACGCAAAGCTCGGCCGACACAGCGCATGGTACGTTGTTGCAGGCGCAGGCTTCTGTTGAAGAAGCGCAGGCAGCTCTTGCTGTTGCAAAGCAGGATCTCCAATCCATTATCGTCAATCGAGACAGCTTGAATGCCGATATAGCCAATGCGGAAGCAACGGTGGAGCTGGCAAAGATCGACTTACAAAACACCAGGATCATGGCTCCACGTGATGGTGAACTCGGCGAAGTTGGCGTGCGGCTCGGGCAATATGTGACGGCAGGCACGCAGCTTGTCTCGCTTGTTCCCAACACCAAATGGGTTGTTGCGAATTTCAAGGAAACCCAGCTCTACGGGATGAAGGTTGGTCAGGCGGTGACATTCACCGTCGATGCACTTCGCCACGCTGAGTTGAAAGGCCATATCGAGGCCTTTTCACCAGCTGCGGGTTCGGAGTTCAGTGTTATCAAATCCGATAATGCGACTGGCAACTTCACCAAGATCACACAACGCTTGTCGGTTCGCATCGCCATCGATGACGGTCAGCCGGATGCTGATTTGCTTGCACCCGGCATGTCTGTCGTCGTTCGGGTTGATACTGCAGCGAATTAGCAGGCTTTATCGATCAACCATGGCTGGCATCATTTGGAACGAGAGGTTCTGTTTTTTTCACCTTGTCACGGTGGAAGATGAAAAGACCAGCCAGAACAATGATTGCAGCCCCAAAGAGCGTTTGGCGATCTGGCAGATCGTTGAAGAACATCCAACCGAACACGATCGCCCATAGCAACAGAGTATATTGCAGTGGTGCCAATACCGATGCCGGTGCGAGCTTAAGTGCGCGCGTAATCAGCAGATGTGCAAGGCAGGCAACAATACCAAGCAGAAGTAATGCCAGCAATTCGCCGGTGGTAAACGGCGTCCAATGTCCAATACTCAAAACGCCACCAACAACAAGACAGCCCAACGTCTGCCAGGTTACGAGCGTCGCGTCTGGTGTGGAACGCAGAACACGTCCAAGCACTAGGGTCATGGCGAAAGAAATACTGCCCAAAAGGCCGAAAACGGAAGGCCATGACAGCATCGCTGAAGATGGACGCAGCGCGATGATAACGCCGATAAAACCAATGAAGACAGCAAGCCAGCGCCGCCAGCCGATGCGTTCACCCAGCAGGAAGTGCGAGAGAGCTGCGACGTAGATTGGGCCAGCCATGTAGAAGGTCATCACGTCTGCTAGCGGAAGGAAAGTAACCGCCGCATAGAAAAGGCCTGTATCCGCGGTTGCCAGAACCACGCGCGCCAATTGAAGCGATGGTTTTTCAACCTGAAGTAAGGCGCTTGCCGGCTGGCGCGATAACATCGGGCCGAGCACAAAGAAGGCACCAAACGAGCGGATCAACAAAACTTGACCAACTGAGAAACTCGCTACAAGCCATTTGCCCATGGCGTCGTTCAATGCGAACATGAAATCGCCAAGCAGCATCAGAAGGATGCCCGCCAATACAGCGTTGCCGCCCACGGCAAGTGCCGCTTTCTTATTCATAATTTCTGGGTGCCCCGACCACTGGTTCAACGCGTTCTCGTGCGCAAATCCATTGCTGAAGTTTGCCGGATAATCTCGCTGCATGTTTGAATAGAATCTGCTTACTCCTCGCCTCATGCCTTTGCAAGATGCTCGGTGTTCTGCGTACATCAGAACAAGCCTTCTCAAGTCATTCGTCGTGAGCTATAGCGGCTTGGCTTCACTGTGAGGTCACCATGGATTCTGGAAACGCTGAGTCGAAACCGATTTTCGGGATCGCGCTTGCCTCTGCAGGTTATGCCTGCTTCGCCTTGCAAGATGCCATCGTTAAATGGCTTGTTGCAGATTATGCGGTTCCGCAAATTCTATTTATGCGAAGCCTCGTGATTGTAATCATTACCGGCGGGCTTGCGTGGCGGCTCCGCCATCCCTCAATTTTCAAGAGCAGATATCGCGGCACACTTGTGCTGCGCGCTGGTCTGATGCTCTTGGCTTGGCTTCTGTTCTATAATGCCGCCCGTCATCTTGGCCTTGCCGAGCTCACAACACTTTACTTCTCAGCGCCGATCATGGTGATGTTTCTGTCGATCTTTATTCTCAAGGAGAAGATCGGAGCAGGGCGCTGGGTTGCGTGTATGGGCGGCTTCGTCGGTGTGTTGATCGCAGCCAACCCAACCCATACGCCAAACCTGATACCCGCGATAATGTGCGTGATTGCCGGCTTTTGCTGGGCTCTGAGCACGATTTTGATCCGTCTCGTTAGCCGGACCGAAACGACTTTGACCCAGATGTGGGCGACAAGCCTTCTTTTTGGTATTGCCTGCGCTGTGTCCTTCCCTTGGGTGTGGAAAACCCCTGACGCATCGGCATGGGTATTGATGATTGGCCTTGGCCTTGTTGCAACGATTGGACAATATCTTCTTTATGAAGGTTTTCGTCACGCACCAGCCTCGGCGCTCGCGCCGACCGAGTTTACTGGCCTCATTTGGGCGTTCCTCTATGGTTACGCAATCTGGGCGGAAATCCCGGCTTCAAATGTCGCTTTCGGCGCTGTGCTGATAGTTTGTTCGAGCCTTGTTTTGGTTGCCTGGGAGAAGAGCACGGCACGAGTGCGGGCCCTATCTTGATATTTCTCACCAGCTTGAAGTGCTGGAGCTTTTGCAAAAGCTTAATCAGGAGCGTGGACGTACCATTGTCATGGTCGTGCACGATCTCAATCACGCCGCTCTATATGCGCATCATCTGATCGCGATCAGCGAGGGCCGCGTTTATGCTTCGGGTTCACCAGCGCAGCTTTTGACACCTAAACTGGTGAAAGATGTGTTTGGGATTGAGGCGCTGGTCGTACCACGCCCGCTTTATGAAACCCCATATTGCTTTCCAATCGCGGCTCGATAGAGCGGCTGCGCCCAAGATTTGGCGGCTCTAACTGTCTGTCTGCGCAATGTTTAAAGCGACACCGGTTCCCACTTTTATCGGGATGGTTTAATGTGTCCGTTAATCAGCCTATATTACATAAAAGAGATATTTCACCTCATTGAGGCATACTGAATGCAAACAATAGCTTTTGTAGTCATCGACGGATTTTCATCAATGGCTCTGGCCGCGCAGCCGGTTTTCGAGGCAGCTAACTCGATTTTGGGTGAGGAAAAGTATCACGCGGCTGTCTTCTCAGAGCATGGCGGGCTTGTAAGTTCGTCTGGTGGTCTTTCGATCATGACCGCTCCTTTGCAAGACAATATATTTGATACCGTGATTATCGCTGGTGGGACGACGGTTTTTGAGGACGCTTCCGAAGGGCTGATCCACTTTGCGCGCAGGAGTTTTCAATCGTCGCGTCGTGTCGCTTCCATCTGTACTGGCGCTTTTGTTCTGGCACAGGCAGGGCTTCTAGATGGCCGAAGGGTGACGACCCATTGGGCTTGTGCGCGCAGCCTGAAAGAACGTTTCCCAACCGTCATACTGGATGAAGACCGCATTTTTGTGAAAGACGACAAAGTCTGGACATCGGCGGGTATGACTGCAGGCATCGATCTGGCACTTGCAATGGTGGAGGAAGATCATGGCCCGGATGTTGCCCGCCGCGTTGCGCAGGCTCTTGTGATGTACCACAGGCGTGCCGGCGGTCAGTCGCAGCATTCTGCTCTGCTTGATATGGGCGCAAAGTCGGATCGTATCCAAACAGCCCTTACATATGCGCGCGCAAATCTCTCGCGGGCGTTAACAGTTGAAGATTTGGCTGAGGTTGCAAGGCTTAGTCCGCGGCAGTTCAGCCGCGCCTTCAAGGCGGAAACAGGACATTCTCCCGCGAAGGCCGTTGAAAATCTTCGCCTTGAAGCCGCGCGTCTTATGATGGAGCAAAGCCGACACAGCATTGATGAGATCGCCGGACAAACCGGTTTCATTGACAGGCGGCGGATGCGTGAAGCTTTTCTTCGTGGTTTCGGCCAGCCACCTCAGGCCATCCGTCGTAATGCGCGGCAGGGGGTGATCTAATCACACTCTTTGCGGAACTGAATTTGTCCTAATTACGTAATATATACGTCATTTGAGACGTAAGGCATCTAGCTTATTTATCAGATATCGGGTCGTTCCGATCATCTGGAGAACTAGAATGTCTGCTAATTCATTAGGTAAAGCCCTCATAACTGGTGCCTCAACTGGCATCGGTGCTGTCTATGCTGATCGTCTTGCCAAACAAGGCTACGACCTCATCCTCGTGGCGCGAAGTGCGGATAAACTCGAAGCTCTTTCGAAGAAACTCATCGCTGCGACAGGGCGATCAGTTGAAGTGCTTCCAGCGGATCTGACGAACGCTCATGATGTCCGCGCCGTGGAAGATGTACTTAAATCCGACAAGAATATCAGTCTTTTGATCAACAATGCTGGCGCGGGTGGCGTGAAGCCCCTGCTCGATAGCGATGTGGACGATATGGAGAGGATGATTACGCTCAATATCACCGCACTGACACGACTGACTTATGCCGCCGTACCTGGGTTTATCGCGCGGGGGCGGGGGACGATCATCAACATCGCCTCAGTTGTTGCGATAGCACCAGAGCTATTGAATGGCGTTTATGGCAGCTCGAAATCGTATGTTTTGAGTTTCAGCCACTCCCTCAACCATGAGCTGGCAGACAAAGGTATTCGTGTTCAAGCAGTTCTACCGGGCGCGACGGCCACCGACTTCTGGAGCATTGCTGGTAAACCAGTGGAAGAGCTGCCGCAAAGCATTGTGATGTCGACGGATGATATGGTCGATGCTGCACTTGCCGGTCTCAAAAACGGCGAGCGCGTTACCATTCCAGGGCTGCATGATGTTGAGAAATGGACAGATTTTGAAGCTGCGCGCGGTGAACTCTCCACGCTGTTTGGCAATTCAAACCCAGCTGCGCGATATCTTTAAAGATAATCCAAAAACTGTGATGCTGGGCGAGGAATCGCCCAGCACGTTGATCAAATTAGACGATCGCATATCGTGATATGAAATATCATTCATGCACGATAAGCTGGAACCAGGTGTCGAGAAAACGACTGCGTTTTAATCCGTCGAGATAAACCAGAAGCTCCGGTCCAAGCTCGACAGGTTGCAGTGATGCTACGTCCGAGGGACTCGTTTCCGATACAAGACCAGTTTCTTGAAGGATCGCCTGACCGTTAGAAGACAGAAGAAATGTGATCGCCTGTTCGGCGATGTTTGCGTGTTTGCTTCGATCCGGGATGAGCGCGGTCCAGGGCAGGGCGACAACGTAATCCTGTAGTACGATGACTGCAAAATCCCGGGCGTCATATTGCCATTTGCTTACGTCTGACAACGGCACATTATAGGCGAGATCGATGTTGCCAGCCGACAACGCCTGTAACAGCTCTTCGCTTGTATCGAAAATACGCGCTTGTGATGCGCCGAAAGCACGGACGATACGCCAGAACAGCGGTGATCGGATCGAATCCTGAGCCGCCAGTGTGTAGCTGACATTATCAATGCCGATATTGACGAGCCCGACACGCCGTTGAAAAAGCGTTGCGTTTTGCTCCAGCAATCGTGCGAGTTCGATGCGTGTCGTTGGCAGTTCATTGTTGAGCGCGCGGCGTTTGACAACACTCACCGCTGGATCGAAACCAATGCTGAACAATTCGCTGCGCCAGTGAGCTTGTGGTGCTAATCCTGCATTGCGAACAATTCCATTTCTTGGCTGCGCGCCGCCTTCATTGGCGATGAGTACCGCAAGATCGGGTGTCGAGAGGATAACGAGATCGGCGGCACTCGCTTCTTCGGCACCAGCTAGAAGCCGCGAGGTCCATTCGCCCGGTCTGATCTGTCGATAAGCGATATTGACGCTAGGCAACTGACGGGCCAGACCAGCTTGTACGGGGGCTATGGTTTCGGGTGCAATGTCACCGACAATCTGAAACTCGGGCTTTGATGCCAGGTCATTTTGCGCATGCGTGTTATGCCATGAAGGAACAATCAATATCAGAACGGCACAGAATTGCAGGATAATGCGTTTCATGTGCGTTGCTCCGGCGTCGTCGCGGGCAATGACACCAGCACGCTTGTTCCACCACCTTCGCGGTCACGCAGTTCGATCTGGCCGCCTAGTGCTTCCGCAACCATTTTTGCTATCGACAAACCAAGACCGGAACCGGGCTTTGACTGGTCCACTCGGACAAAACGCTCGAAGACACGGTCTTTCATGTCGGTCGCAAGCCCAGCCCCTCTGTCATGAACGCCAAGCGTGATCGTAGCTCCATTCTGGCTAAGGCTGATAGTCAAAGGGCCGGGTGCATGAACGAGTGCATTTTCGACGATATTGCGAATCATTTCTCTGAGGCTGATGGTTTCGCCACTCACATAGAGCGGCTCATCAGGCACATCAAAGCTGATGGTTTGTTGCAGATCAGAATAACTGCCTTCAGCGCGCAGTCTCCGGACTGCTTCCTGTGTAACCTGCCGCAGATCGAGCGTTTCGAGCTTTCGCGACTGAATACTGTGCAGTGTGGTCGCTTCAGACAGAAGCTGATTTGCGAGAAGGCTTGCGCTTATGGAATTGGCATGGACACGGGCAAGGATTTCCTTTTGCCGATTTGGATCAGTTTCTTCGAGCGACAGTTCGGTCAGGGCACGCAAGGCTGTGAGTGGCGTGCGCATCTGATGCGCTGCATCAGCAGTGACCAGCTTCAATCCGGCAAGCACATTGTTCAGACGTCCCATGAAGTCATTGAGTGCTGCAACAAGTGCGCTGACTTCCTTAGGAATAGGGCCGGCCAGTGGATTGAGATCGGATGAGGAACGCTGGCGCAGATCAGATTCAACCGTCCGCAGCGGTCTGAATGCAAATCGGATTGCGAGCCAGATAAGCACCAGTGCGAGCAAAGCCACTCCAAGCGCAGGCAAGAGAGTATTGAGGCTTAGTTGCAACGTCAGCTGTCTCCGTGCTTCCCGCGTTTCCCCAACCAGAACATCGACCCAACCGCCGCCTTTTGCGTCGCTGTGATAGCGTGCGACTGCAGCAATTCGTACTTTTTCCCCACGATACATACTGTCGCTGAGGCGAACGCGGCTATTATTGCCATGCGGAATTTCTAGCCCGAGAATGGGTGAACCGGTCAGGAGGCTGCCATCGGGTGCGACGACACGATAGAAAATGCGATTGAGACGCGAGGTGCCCAGAATGGAAAAGGCGGAGTGGGGAAGATCGACGCTGAGCGAACCATCCTGCAGAGTTATCGTGTCTGCGATGGATAGGGCGGCGGCACCAAGAACACGATCGAATGCTTCATCGGCCGCACGATGCGCATACCAGCGGCCAAGAAAGAAGAGCAGAACGGTGACAGCAAGCAGCGTCAATCCACTGCCCACCAGAATGCGGCGCTGGATTGAATATTCCCTGTTTGCGGCTCCTTTGACCATCAGAGTTGCAGCGCTTTAAGCCTGAGCAGATAGCCCACGCCGCGTTGTGTGATAATTTCAACTGTGCTGTTCTCGAGCTTCTTCCGCACGCGTGAAACCAGCAGTTCGATAGCATTGGGTGTGCCGGTATCTTCATGGCCAAACAGTTTCAGAACCAGCATATCTTTTGGGACCGTGACATTGAAACGGGTGGCAAGCATCTCGAGAACGTCGAATTCGCGCCGCCCGAAATCCAGTGGCTCGTCACCCTGCATCACTGATCTTTGTGTCAGGTTGATCGATAGTTCGCCGATCCGCAAGACCGGCTGCGCCACGCCCATATGCCGTCTTGCGACTGCTCTGATACGGGCAACAAGCTCCCTGAGATCGAAGGGTTTGACTAGGTAGTCATCAGCGCCAAGCTCGAGAAGATCGATCTTGTCGGCAATCTGATTGCGAGCGGTGATTACCAATACCGGACATGACAAGGATTGTTCGCGCATACTGCGCAGGATGGCAAAACCGTCACGTCCCGGAAGGTTGATGTCGAGTACGACCAGATCAAAGGAGCCATTCACAGCCAGATCTTCCCCTTGCACGCCATCATAGACAGTCGTGACAGAGTGGCCTTCCTTTTCAAGCTTTGAAGCAATAGCAAACGCAATATCGATTGTGTCTTCTACAAGAAGGATACGCATGTTGTGTTCGACGATTCTATTCAAGGTTTTCGGGACGACAGGATTCTGACAGTTAGAATTGCTAGTATCTGAGACAATACTGGATGAGGCTGCGGCGCTTGTATCATAGCAAGTGTCCAGGGAGGAAAAAATGTTCTGGCGCGGGTTGGCATGTCGAATCGGCATGACCTTGTTTGGGCTTCAGCTGTGCATCGCTTATGCGAATGCCGCTGATGCTGCTTGCGCTTATCGCGGTGCGCTGGATGAGCGTTATTGCGACGAGAACCGCGACCTTGTCGCAGATACACCCAAAGACGCTTCCCAGTGGCGTGATCCGCAAACACTCGTATGGGCTTATTCGCCCATCGAAGACCCGGCGGTTTATGCGCGACTTTTCAAGCCATTCACGCAGCATCTTGAAGCCTGCCTTGGACGGCAGATCGTTTATTATCCAATTCAGTCCAGCGCCGATGAAGTTGATGCGATGCGTTCAGGACGTCTGCATTTTGCGGGGTTCTCTACAGGGCCGACAATTGAGGCGGTCAATCGCGCAGGTGCCGTTCCTTTTGCCGCCAAAGGCACTGGCGATCAGATGCGCGGCTATAGGCTGGTCGCGGTCGTGCGCGCGGAATCTTCCTATGAAAAATTGGGTGATCTTAAAGGGCATCGCGTCGCCCATGCATCATTGTTCTCAAATTCCGGCAATGTCGCGCCACGCGCTCTCTTTCCAAAAGAAGGTCTCACGCCGGGGCAGGACTATGCGCCTATCATGTCGGGCGGACACGACAAATCGATCCTCGGTGTTGTCGCCGGTGATTACGATATGGCGGCGGTTGCCTCCGATGTGCTTGAACGCATGATCGAGCGGGGGCTTGTGAAGCGTGATGCCATTCGTCTGATTTATCAGAGCGATCTGTTTCCAACCTCATCATTTGCATATGCTCACAATCTTGCTCCACCTCTTGTGGCGGAAATGAAGCGCTGCTTCTTTAATTTCACATTTACGTCTGAAATGAGAGCCGAGTTTCAGGGCGACAATCACTTCATTCCGATAGATTACGCAGCCGCGTGGTCGGTGGTGCGCGAGGTGAGCGAGAAGGCTGGCGCACCGCCTCCATAATTCGCTTCCTAGTAAGCGATCAATTCGCATGGCATTTCTCTGAGTGCCAGCTCCCGCAGCAAGCCAGAACACAGTCAACTGCAACCCGATTGGGTTTCGGTCGGAGTCTCTTCGGCTCAAAGTGGATAAAATAATGAGTTTTTACAAGCAACTAACCTACAAATATAAGGTCTATAATGCAGACCCCACGACACTGATCGGGGTTATGCTGGCAATGGTTTTTGCCTATCTGATTGCAGCGCCAATCGTGCTGCTTTTGTCAGATGCAGTGATTGTCCAATTTGCTGATCGGGCACGCTCGGGCCAGCAGATTGGTGAATTGACCTTTTATTATCTCAACCGTGCGTTCTTCTCGGCGATTTCGACGGATGTGTTTTGGCGTCCGCTTTGGAACACGGCAATCATCGCACTTGGTTCGATTGCCTTTGCGCTTGTCACGGGCATTCCACTCGCATGGCTTTTGAGCCGCACAAATTTACCGGGCAAGAAGTGGTTCTCGACAGCATTGATCGTTCCTTACATGCTGCCTTCGTGGACCTTCGCGCTGGCTTGGCTGACCCTGTTTAAAAACCGCACCACCGGTGGTCAGCCAAGCTGGATGGAAGCTTTGGGCTTCTCGCCACCTGATTGGCTTGCTTACGGCATGTTGCCAATTACGCTCATTCTGGCCATGCACTATACGCCATTCGTGATCCTGCTTTTCGGCAATGCGTTGCGGCAGTTTGATTCCACGCTTGAAGATTCAGCCCGTGTCATGGGCGCAGGCAAGTTGCTGATTGCGCGCCGGATCATTCTTCCATTGATGCTGCCCTCGCTTGTGTCGGCTTCAACGCTGATCTTCGCCAAATGTCTCGGCGACTTTGGTGTCGCCTATATTCTTGGCGTGCCGGTTGGTTTTGACGTTCTGGCAACGTCTCTTTTCCGTGCAATTTCAACCAGTCAGGCTGGCATGAGTGCCGTTCTTGCGGCAACCATTGTCGTTCTTGGTAGCATTTCAATCTTCCTCGATATGTATCTGCTCAAGGAAGCGCGCCGTTTCGTCACTATTGGCAACAAGGGTTCTATGAACCGCGAGACAGACCTCGGTCGTTTTCGTGTGCCTGCATTCAGCTTCGCCGCACTCATGTTCGTTGTCAGTGCGTTCATTCCGCTGATGGCGCTTCTGCTGACGACGGTTATGCGCGTGCCGGGCGTTTTCACGCTTGATAATTTCACGCTGGATTTCTGGATCGGCACCGATCTTAACACCACCGCGATGAGCAATGGCATCCTCCTGACTGGCGAGTTCTGGAAAGCGACCTGGAACACGTTGTGGATCGTCGGCTCGGCTGCATTGGGTGCAGGCCTGCTTGGTCTTTTGGTCGGCTATGTCGTGGCTCGTACGCCTGTTTCGCTTGTCGGCACGTTTCTGCGTCAGGTGACATTCTTGCCGTATCTGGTTCCGGGCATTGCATTTGCTGCGGCCTATCTCACTATGTTTGCAGTGCAGCGTGGTCCGCTTCCGGCACTTTACGGAACGCCGATTCTGCTGGTTCTCGCGATCCTTGCCGATCAGATGCCATTCGCATCGCGTGCGGGTATCTCGGCAATGATGCAACTTGGCAAAGCACCTGAAGAAGCGGCCCAGATCGTGGGTGCCGGTTTCTGGCGTCGTCTGGTTTCGATTGTCGCGCCGATCCAGAAAGGCTCTCTGGTTTCAGGTATTCTGTTGCCGTTTATCTCTGGCATCAAAGGCTTGAGCCTCGTCGTCGTGCTGGCTGTGCCGGGCACGGATGTTCTCACCACCTATGCATTGCGCCTCGTCGACTACAGCTACAGCCAGGCCGCAAATGCAGTCGTTTTGATGATCTGTGTCATCGCCTTTGGCGGCACAGTCATCGTTCAAAAACTCACCAACAGCAAATTGTCTGACGGATTGGGAGGCAAATAATGTCGAGCATTACTATTCGCGATGTCAGAAAGAGCTACGGCAAAGCCGCCCGCGCCGCAGTTGAAAAGCTTTCACTCGAAATTCCAAAGTCGGAGTTTCTCTGCCTGCTAGGACCTTCGGGCTGCGGTAAGACGACGACGCTCCGCATGATTGCGGGTCTTGAATATCCAACCGAAGGTCAGATCCTCGTCGATGGTCAGAAGATTGTGTCGGTTGATGACGGCATTTATGTACCACCCGAAAAGCGTGGCATGGGGCTGGTGTTCCAGAACTATGCCCTTTGGCCGCATATGACTGTCGAACAAAATGTCGAGTTCGGCTTGAAGTTGCATAAGGTCGCAAAGGCTGAGCGTCAGCGTATTATCGATGACGTTCTGCAGAAGCTTGGCATTGAGCGTTATCGCGACCGTTTGCCAGCGCAGATGTCTGGCGGTCAGCAGCAGCGCGTAGCGCTTGCGCGTATGCTGGCGCTTAAGCCCGATATTATTCTGCTCGATGAACCACTGTCCAATCTCGATGCGAAACTGCGTCTCGAAATGCGCGCGGAACTCAAGCGTATTCATCAGGAAATGGGGTCGACGGTCGTATTCGTAACCCACGATCAGTGGGAGGCCATGACATTGGCAACCACGATTGCGGTGATGAGCGAAGGCGAGTTGCAGCAGCTTGGCACGCCTGACGACATTTACGAGCGCCCGGCCAATCGCTTTGTGGCTGAATTCATCGGCAATCTGCCGATCAATATCATTGAGCTTAATGACAGCAATAACGGCGCGTTGGCGACATGGGCACGCGATTACCTCAAGGCGCAGAGCCTTGCGGCAAGCAATGTCGGATCCGTCGGTGTCCGGCCTGAATCCGTACGTCTCAGCGATACGCCTGTTGAGCAGGGATGCGTGGCCAAAGTGGTCGATATCGTGCCTACCGGCGGTAGCTGGATCGTCGAAATGTCAGTTCACGGCGAGCAGTTTTTTGCAATCGCTGCAGATGCTCCAGCCCAGAAGGCTGACGATGAAATCTGGTTCTCTGTCGAACGCAGTCACGTCCATGTGTTTGACAGAGAAGGCAAGCGCATCAGCGACTGAAAAGAGACGCATCAAATGCGCGTCGATGCTTTCGCTTTCAAACAATAATTATCAACTTTGGAGGAAATAATGAGTTCAACCCTTCGCAAATATACAGCCCTTTCGTTGAGTGCCGCACTTCTGGCAAGCACGGCTGCCTTCGCAGAGCCGGTCGCTGAAATCGGCATCAAGGATGCGGATTTCTCACTAGAAGCACTGATTGAAGCGGCCAAGAAAGAGCCCGGTATTACCGTTGTGGACGCCACTGGTAAGATCGTCACCATGGCTGAAGCCTTCACCGCAAAATACGGTGTGAAGGCTACAGGCGTGAAGATGAACGGCCAGAACCAGGAACAGGTCATTCTGCGTGAAGCTGCTGCGAACAATGTTCGCACGGATGTCTTCAATATGAGCAATCTGCCATCAGTTACATCGGAGATCATAGTTCAGGGCGCAGGTCTCAGTTGGCTTCCTGTCGATCTCAAGGATCAGGTGCCTGTGGAATATCAGAACCCGGCTATCACCAGCCTTAACCCATGGGTGTGGGCTTATAACTCGGATGTCCATGGCGATAAGTGCCCAATTGACAATATTTGGGCATTGACCACGGAAGAATGGAAGGGCCGCATAGCTATTCCTGATCCGCTCCTGCGCAACGAAACCATGTTCTGGTTCAATCAGATTGCCGAGCATGATGATGAAGCCATGCGCAATGCATATGAAGAGTTCTTCGGTGAGCCATTGAAAACCGATGAAGCAAGCGCGACCGCTGAGTGGGTCAAGCGCTTCGCCAAGAACCGCCCGAGCGTTACACGGAGCGATACGGAAGTTGGCCCGATCATCGGTGCAAAGGGGCAGGAAAAGCCATTTATGGGCTTCCTCAGCACCTCGATTTTCCGTGATGCCAAGAAGAATGGCTACACGATGGGAATTTGTGCCGGCATGAAGCCTTGGGCAGGACAGCTGACGCCACGCGTTGCCGTTATCGCGTCCGGTACGAAAAGCCCGAATGCATCCAAGCTCTTCGTGCATTACATGATGACGGAAGAGGGCATGGCTCCGCAGTTGGCAGACGGAAAGATTTCGTCAAATAAGGACGCGAAAATTCCAGAAAGCGAAGTGTCTGGCATCGTGAAAGTCATCGACCAGCTCTATGTCCCGCATTCTGAGACCGCTGAAAGCGACTACTCAAAGCTTCAGGATTGGCAGGATTTCTGGACCATCAGTTCGCGCTAAGTCGGGATTGAATTGGTCTAACCGGCAGAAGGGCGGTGATCGCCCTCCTGCAACAATGCCTTTTTTGCGGCTTATTCATTGTTAGAAATGTTAGAGCCGACAGCCTATTCAATGTGCGATACTGATCGGCAAGCAATAACTATCCTGCTTGAAAGGTCTGTCAATGAAGACGGTAGCATTTACACTTACTGCGTTTGCTTTTTGCGTGGGCTCTGCTCATGCATCCAGTTCGGCTGCTTGGGAGGCGCTTCATACCAAAGTCGTCAGTTCATGCATGGCGAAATCGTCCATGGTCAGTCCTTTTGTTTCCGAGCCTGTCGACTTTGATGATAGAGTTGGGAAAGTTGCACTGCTGTTGCGTGAAGGGTCGACCCGCAATCGCAAGCAATCCAAAGACACGACGGTTATTTGCCTCTACGATAAGCGTTCAGGTAAAGTCGCAATTGAAGAGGTTCAATGGAAGAAGAACTGATCGGGTCTTGCTTTTGCAACTCCATCAGACACCTGCCATAAATACCAGGCTTTCGATGCTAAAATGTCTCGAAAGCCTTAGTTTTTTTAAACACCAGTCTTCGCCCGGATGCGCGAATTACACTTTGAAATCATTCGCATTGTAGGGGTGGTCGACGGAAGTTTGCCACTAACCAGTCATGGCCCGATCTTCGCGGATAGGAGGTGTAGAAGCACCCGGTATGTTCGACATATCCGCGAGTTTCAGTTCCTTTATAACGTTCTCCGCGAGGTGTCTCTTTTACCTCTCCGTTATACTTACCAGCAACGACTTGCGTTTTGGTTCGGCTCCATCGATAGGCTTGCTCGTTTGCGCTCATCTTATAGATATTGTCGGGAGGGCCGAAATCCCGCATGACGCTACTGATGGGTGCGGCATTTGCGAAGCGCAGCCTGTCAGCACTACAGCTGTTCCAAGAGCGGCTACTCCTCACTGGGAGGCAGGAAATAATCTGACTGCCATGGTTGTTCCTATCGGTTGCTATCTGCAGTAACGATATGAGCCAAGATTGCAAGCACATTGCACGTTTTGGTTGTTCAGAGATGCCCTTAGCCACCGTTTAACAATGCCGCTCGGAAAGCTTATTGCAAGGTGCTAAATATAGTAAAGGATGCCAATTGCAATGTAGTCGCAATGTTGGATGGCTAGTGGGGGAATGAGGACAAAAACTGGCCTCTGAGGGAAAATCATTGCGTATCTTGCTTCTCGAAGATGAACCTGAAATGGCGCGCGCTTTACTTGAAGCGCTCAGACGACATGAAGTGCTGGTTGATCATGTCAGCACCATTGCCGATGCAGATGCCCTGGCGCGTGATGGCAATTACGATGTGCTCGTTTTGGATCGTCGTCTTCCTGACGGAGAAGGGCTCAATTTGGTCGCAGCACTGCGCAAGAGTAAGCTCTCCGTACCCATTCTTGTTTTAACCGCATTGGGAAGCGTCGATCACCGCGTCGATGGGCTAGATGCAGGGGCGGATGATTATCTTGCCAAACCTTTTGCCATTGAAGAGCTGCTTGCGAGACTGCGCGCACTTAGGAGGCGGGGACCTTCGTTGTCAGATAAATTTATGAGCTTCGGAAACCTGATCATTGACCCTCGGACCAAACAGGTCACTGTGCTTGATGCGGTTATTGATTTCCCGCGGCGAGAATATCTCGCGCTGGAAGCGTTAATGCGGCGCCCAAACCGTATTGTGACCCGTTCAAATCTCGTCGAGGCCGTTTACACACTTGATGACGAGATTGAGTCAAACGCCCTTGATGCTCACATTTCCCGCATTCGCAAGAAACTGGCTCAGGCCGACGCGACTGTTGAGATTAGGGCGGTGCGAAACATTGGTTATCTGATCCGGTCGAAAGCATGAAAAAGATGCGTAGCCAATCGCTGCGATGGAGTCTGATGAGGCGCCTGTTCATATTGCAGGCATCTTTACTTGTACTTTTCGTCATTCTGCTCGTGGGCTGGATTTGGATCATCAACCCCGAGTTGGAAGATGCCAATGAAGGAGCGGTGCGCGTTGTTGCCGAAAGTGTGATGAAAGACGGGCAGGGCCATGTTCAGATATTAGAGACCCCGCAGTTCACTCAGCTCAAACAACGATATCCCGATCTGTGGTTCATCGTGAGAGATGAAAATGCGGTTGTCGTGCAATATGGCAAGATACCGTGGGCGGGTCTTGATGCGACCTTTCCATGGAACATTGACCGTGCGCGTGTGCAAACGGCCAATACGACGCGTGCTACAGTGGAAAATCGAAATACCTCCGTTGGCAAACTTCAAGTGATAGCGGCCACGGAAAAAGGATTTGAAAACGACGGGATCAGTCTCTGGATTAGTATGCAAATCGATCTCGCTAAATATCCTGATGGGGAAATTCATTGGTCCAATGTGTTGCCGGGCTTAGGTATCATCGTCCTGATCGCTGTCGTGCCAATGTTGATCCTGACTAGCATTGCGACGTTGATCGTGACACCACGGGCTGTTGGCCGCTCCCTTCGTGGTCTCATGGAAACTGTGAAACAAGCGCAGGCTATCAATTTTGAGAACCGTTCTGCACGTATTGACCGGTCCAAAGTTCCGCAGGAGATCATTCCGCTGGTCGATGCCTTCAACACCGCACTTTCCAAACTTGATGAAGGTTATAATCGCCGAAACCGTTTTCTCGCAGACGCTGCCCACGAGCTTAGAACACCAATCGCCATAGCTCGGACACGAGCTGATCTTCTAGCCGATGATGATGTAAGCAAGCAGTTGCGATCCGATATAGATCGCCTGTCTCGTGTGGCGCATCAGTTACTTGAAATGCAGGCTATCGGTGTTGTTGAACTGCGCGCTGAACGTCAGGATTTGAATGTGCTTGTTCAGCGGCTTGCTGCTGATCTTGCACCGCTGGCGCTCGATGGAGGTTATGATTTTGACTTTGAGCCGAGCAGCGAAGAAGCTATTTTCACTGTTCAGACTTCGGTTATCGAGATGGCAGTCGTTAATCTGATCCGCAATGCGATCGACCATGCGGGCGGCAAAGGGGCTATCGTTATCAAGGTAGGCGCTTCTGGAACTATTGATGTTTGTGATGAGGGTCCTGGTATTCCTCTTTCTGAGCGCGAGCATGTATTTGAGCCATTTCGGCGCATTAATACGCATTCATCGGGAGCTGGACTTGGATTGAACCTTGTCCAAAAGGCTGCAGAAATTCACGGCGGAAAAGTCATGTTTTTTGATTTGAAACCTGGCTTTTGCGTGCGTCTGCAGATTCAATCAGTCACGGCGAGATCAGGCGCCGATCTAAACAAGAAGCAGCATTGAGTAGTTTATGCCTCAAAGCACAATTCTTTAATATTTAGTTAAAGAAAGCACTTTAAGCACTTAAAAACAATGGATAAATTTTATATAATGAATGTTCCTGTAATCTAAGCGCAACTCTCGCGAGGAGAATGCCAGCATCTTCTGAATTAGTCAGCGCACATCGTTGATTGGGTTGGGAGATCAATAGGAGCCTGCTTCGGGCTCTCCAACGCGAACTGAAGCTTTGTAAGCGTCAATGAATGATGCGCTGGCTTCGTCTGGAGTTATACATGTCTTTTATCGCAAAAACCCTTGCGACTGCGACCGCTGCCCTCGCGGTCACAACAAACGCATATGCTGCTGATCTCAACTACAATTCAGGATCCTACGATTACGAAACCCCGCCAGCATTTTCATGGGGCGGCGCATATATCGGTGCTCATGGTGGTTTGGCTTCGCCGAAGATTAATCCATTTACTGGCGGCAAGGGCATGACCGGCGGCGTGCAGGCTGGTTACAATTTCCAGTTTGGCCCTGCTGTTCTTGGTGCCGAACTTGAAGGTTCGTATATGGGAAATGAAGCCCGCGTACCGGATGGCCGGTTGAAAGAGCGGTTTCGTGGTGCAGCGAAGGCCAAAGCTGGTCTCTCGTTTGATCGATCACTGGTTTACGGCACAGCAGGTGTGACCATGACAAAATTCAAAGACGGCGATGACGTTACCGGCCCTAACGGCTGGAAATCGGGTTATCTTCTGGGCGGTGGTATTGAACAGGGATTTGGCGGCGGTCTGTCGGCAAAAATCGAGTATAACTACGTGACAACCAAGGATGTCTCAAGCACGACATCATATGGTACCACCAATACAAATGTGCATGACCATGTCATCAAGGCAGGCGTAAACTACCGCTTCTGATGGAGTTGTTTTGACGTCTTTAACAGAAAAGGCTCTCAAACCAGTTCTGCAGCATCAGTTTCGAAGGCGATACCCCGCCGCCAGTCGCCACTGTGGAACGATATGTCATTTGAGAAAACACTTTAGATAGGCCGTTCTCATTCTGAAAGTTCATATGGCTCAAGCTTAACTTGTGCTGCGTAAGTCCGAGCGCGTGAACGAATAAAAGTCATTGAGAACGGCTTTGGGTTACACAATTGGTGATTCATATGCAGAAAGGCCGGAGGTTTTGCCTCCGGCCTTAATGTTTTTAGACTTCAGCGTGAGCATCCAATATTTCTACTTTCGGTCCAGCATGTTTCAGCGGACGTTCGCCTGTCAATTTGCGGATCAGCACATAAAACACCGGCGTCATGAAGATACCGAAGGCCGTCACGCCGATCATTCCGGCAAACACAGCGATACCCATTGCAGAGCGCATTTCCGCACCGGCCCCTGTTGATATGACAAGCGGAACAACGCCCATGATGAAAGCCATTGAGGTCATGAGGATCGGACGCAGACGCAACCGGCTTGCCTCGATAGCCGCTTGAACTGCCGTTCTTCCGGATAGTTCCAGCTCGCGGGCAAATTCAACAATCAGGATCGCGTTCTTGGCGGACAGCCCCACCAGAACGATCAAGCCAATTTGGGTGAAGACATTGTTATCACCTCCCGTAAACCAGACGCCGATCAATGCGGCCATGATGCCCATTGGTACGATCAGGATGATCGAGAGTGGCAGTGTGAGACTTTCATACTGCGCAGCCAGCACAAGATAGACCAGCAGCAGCGCCAGAGGGAAGACAAGGAAACCCGAATTGCCAGCCAGAATTTGCTGATATGTCAGGTCGGTCCATTCATAGGCAATGCCTGCAGGCAAGGTCTCTTCCGCAATCCGCTCTATTGCAGCCTGCGCCTGACCGGATGAAAAGCCGGGAGCCGGGTTGCCGTTTATGTCGGCTGAAAGGAAGCCGTTATAACGGATTGCGCGCTCTGCCCCCACGGTCTGCTCAACTTTAAGAAGGGCGGACAATGGGATCATCTCACCAGACTGCGAACGAACCTTCAGCTTGCCAATATCTTCGGCATGGCTGCGATAATTCGCGTCTGCCTGAATACGCACGCTGTATGTGCGGCCGAAGGCATTGAAGTCGTTGACGTAAAGCGAACCAAGATAGATTTGCAAAGTTTCGAAAACATCCGTAACGGCCACGCCCAGCTGGCGTGCCTTCACCCGGTCAATATCAGCGAAAAGTTGCGGAACGTTGATCTGATAGCTCGAGTAAAGGCCCGCCAGTTCCGGTGTCTGATACGCCTTGGCAAGAAATGCCTTGGTTGCATCGTCAAGTGCGCGGAAGCCTAAACCATTGCGATCTTCCAGCTGAAGCTTGAAGCCGCCGGTAGTACCCAGTCCCTGTACGGGAGGGGGGGGGAACATGGCGATGAAGGCATCCTGAATGGATCCAAACTGCTGGTTGAGCTGCATGGTAATAGCATTTGCAGAGAGTTCAGGTGTCTTGCGCTCTTCAAACGGTTTCAAGGTTACAAACACAATGCCGGAGTTCGACGAGTTGGTGAAACCATTGATTGATAGACCCGGGAAGGCGATAGCATTGGCGACGCCAGGCTGCTTGAGTGCAATATCCGTCATCCTGCGGATAACATCTTCCGAACGGTCGAGCGTTGCCGCATCCGGCAATTGTGCAAAGCCGATCAGATATTGCTTGTCCTGTGCCGGAACAAAGCCGCCGGGCACCGCACGGAACAGAACGAAGGTGACGCCGAGCAACACGACATAGAGGCCCATCACAAGCGATTTGCGTGTGAGAATACCACCAACACCGCGACCATAGGCATTTGAACTTGCACCAAAGAAGCGATTAAAGCCACGGAAGAACCAGCCAAACAGCTTGTCCATAATGCGGGTCAGCCGGTCTTTCGGTGCATTGTGGCCCCGCAGCAGCAAAGCTGCCAACGCTGGCGACAGCGTCAGTGAGTTAAAGGCCGAGATCACGGTCGATATGGCGATAGTCAGCGCAAACTGACGATAGAACTGGCCAGTCAGGCCGGTAATGAAGGCCAGGGGTACGAAAACCGCAACCAGCACCAGTGCAATGGCGATAATTGGACCGGACACTTCCTGCATGGCGCGATAGGTCGCCTCAATCGGAGAGAGGCCCTGTTCAATATTACGCTCGACATTTTCCACCACCACGATCGCGTCATCGACGACGATGCCGATCGCAAGCACGAGGCCGAAGAGGCTTAGTGCATTGATGGAGAAGCCAAATACATACATCACCGCGAAGGTGCCGACGATAGACACGGGAACAGCTACGAGAGGAATGATCGAGGCTCGCCATGTCTGCAGGAACATGATAACCACGATTACAACCAGAACGATGGCTTCAAGCAGAGTGTGAATAACCGACTCGATAGAGGCCTTAACAAACGCTGTTGTGTCATAAACGATATCGAAGTCCACGCCTTCCGGCATGGTTTTCTTCAGTTCGGCCATGGCCGCATGGACGTTTGTGGAAATATCAAGGGCATTGGAACCGGGCGCCTGAAAAACACCCATGCCGACGGCTGATTTGTTATCGAGCAGCGAGCGCAACGAGTAATCCGCTGCCCCCATTTCAACGCGTGCAACATCGCCAAGGCGCGTAACTTCACCCTGACTGCCGGATTTCACAACGATGTCGGCAAAGTCCTCAGGTGTTTGGAGACGTCCCTGAGCATTAACTGAAAGCTGCAGATCGAGACCCGAAACGGATGGTGAAGCGCCAATAACACCAGCTGCGGCCTGAACGTTTTGCTGGCGGATGGCGTTGGCAATGTCTCCGGCCGAAAGCCCGCGTTCAGCGGCCTTCTGTGGATCAATCCAGACACGCATCGAATAGTCGCCGCCGCCAAAAATCTGCACCTGACCGACGCCTGGAATACGAGCAATACGATCCTTGACGTTGAGAACAGCATAGTTGCGCAAGTAGTTCACGTCATATCGGCCATCGGGCGATATCAGGTGAACAACAAGTGTAAGATCGGGCGAACTCTTGGCTGTCGTGACACCGAGCGTCCGTACTTCTTCCGGCAGGCGTGGCTCGGCCTGTGAAATGCGGTTTTGTACCAGCTGCTGGGCCTGATCTGGATCTGTGCCGAGTGCGAAAGTGACCGTCAGTGTCATGACACCATCAGCGGTCGCCTGACTTTGCATATAGAGCATGCCTTCGACACCGTTGATCTGCTCTTCAAGCGGTGTTGCAACAGTTTCTGAAATAACGGCTGGATTGGCGCCCGGATATTGTGCACGCACCACGATCTGTGGTGGCACGACTTCCGGATATTCCGAGATCGGCAAACCGGTCATGCCAATCAGACCGGCAACAAAGATCAGTACCGACAGAACGCCAGCGAAGACCGGTCGGTCTACGAAAAAGCGTGAAAAGTTCATCTTATTATCCCCCTTTAGGCGGATGAGCAAAAGACTCTCCCGTTCCCGCGAAAACATGTGTTCTCGCGGGATGAATAGGCTGAGCTTTTTGCGTTTGCGCGCGCCGACAGACGCGCCGTTTCAATTAATTCTTGGCAAGCGTTTCAGTTACGGGCTGCGGTACAACGACTACGCCGGGACGAATGCGCTGCAGGCCGTTGACGACGATGTTTTCACCGGGCTTCAATCCGCTTTCGACGATACGCAGACCGTCATAGTTGCGACCAAGCACCACCTGCCGGTATTCAACCTTGTTGTCTGCACCAACCACAAAGACGAATTTCTTGTCCTGATCAGACGAAATTGCGCGATCGCTTACCACGAGCTTCTGATCGGGGTCCGGTTCGCCAAAGCGAATGCGGACAAACTGTCCCGGAATGAGCCTGCCATCTGGATTATCGATGGCTGCACGAACACGGATCGTGCCTGTCGTGGCATCCACCTCGTTGTTGATAAGTTGAATATGTCCTGAAATCGGTGTGCCATTATCAGCTGCCGTTCCTATCTGGACCGGGATGCGCTCGATGGAATTGCCGCCGGGGGAAGTCGCGAGCTTGGCAAGCGCTTTGGTGACAACTTCTTCATTGGCGCTGAAGCTTGCATAGATCGGGTCGACCGATACGAGTGTTGTTAGTACCGGTGAAGCTGAACTTGCTGCAACCAGATTACCAGCTGTTACTTCCAGACGTCCGACACGACCAGAGATTGGTGCGCGTACCTCGGTATATTGGAGGTCAAGTTCAGACGAGCGCAGTGCTGCCTTTGCGGAACGAAGGCTTGCCTGTGCTTCATCAAAGGCGCTTGAACGCTGATCAAGGCCGCTTTGTGCAATGGTACGGGTTGTCACCAACTGGCGTCCGCGTTCCAGTTCAGCTTTGGCGAGGGCTACACGCGCTTCTTCTGCTGAAACCTGTGCCTTGGCCTTTTCAACAGCAGCGGCATAAGGTTCCGGATCGATTGTAACGAGTAGATCACCCTGTTTCACCAAAGCACCTTCTCGGAAATGTGCCTTCAAGATTGCGCCGCCGACACGCGGACGAATTTCCACGCGGTCAATGGCTTCCAAACGACCGGAAAATTCTTCCCAGCTGTTGATGGTGCGCTGTTCGGCTGCTGCAACTGAAACCGGAACTGCGGGTGGCGAAGCAGATACATCGGTTGCGGCGTCGGCTTTCAGGTGCGGCATACCGAAAAGAATGGCGCCACCACCTGCTGCAGACAATAGGATACTCAGGCCAGCGCCCCATAGGGCCCGGCGGGCAATGTTCGATGTCATGTTGTATCTCCTAACCGGTGGGGCCGGCTTCATATTGAGCGTCATGCCAAAGGTTGGGAGACCGTTCGAGCTGACGTTATGCTTCGATTTGCTTTGCACCTGCTTGCCGGAAGAAATCCGAAAACAGGTCGATCAGTGTCTTTTCCTGCGGTTTCCAGTCCGTGCGCGTGACCTTGTTCTCAGGTATCCAGCCGGCTTGTCCTGGCAGGACATGCGACTGGACCTTGACGCCGGCCTGACGAAGACGCTCTGCATAGGCTCGCGTTTCGTCACGCATTGGACATTGGGCACTGGTGACGAGCAGAGTTGGCACCAAGCCACCAAGCCGCGTACAAAGGGCGGGCGCGGCATAGGGGTGGGTGAACCCTGCACATTCGCCAAGATAGTTCTGCCAGCCGTCTGCAATCGTTTGAACGGCACTCTCCGGACAATATTTGCGGAAAGATGCCGTGGCGAGGCATGGGTCAAGCATGGGCGAAAGCAATATCTGACCCTTAAGATCCGCCAGATGTTGATCGCGCGCCATGAGTGCCACGCCGGCTGCAATATTACCGCCCGCCTCTTCACCGGCGACGAACAGCATAGACTTCTTGTGCGCAAACTCCGGACAACGCGCGCGCATTGAGGTCATTATGGAATAAGCCACATCCAGTGCCGCCGGGAACGGGTTGAGACAGGCCGATGAATATTCAGGCGATACGACCACCGCACCTGCCTCAGCAAGTGTTTCGGCAACGCGTTCGCAGGCACCAAGACAGCTGTTTGAGAACGCCCCCCCATGCAGGTGTAAAACCACTGGTGGCGGTGAAAGCAACCTGGCACCGCGATAAATGCGTGCCGTGCAGGTGGAATCACCAGCCTGCATTGTTCCAACCGTAAATTTCTCGCACATCTTTCTTGCTTTCGTGACTAGCGGTCAATTGATTCTGACATTTGTTCGACCTCTGTAACTCGTAAGAGCAAATGTCGGAATCAAACCACTAGCGGCAAACTGCCATGTTGAGATATTACCATTGTCTATTATCTGGAATAGTCCCCATGTATTGGTTACACTATCCAAAATTTCGAACAATGGTGGCTATTGAAAATGGATCAGCTCTCCGCCATGCGCGCATTTCTGCGGGTGGTTGAAACCGGTAACTTCACGCGTGCATCTGCCTCTCTCAATGTGCCGAAGGCCACAATCAGCAATCTTATTCAAGGATTGGAAGCCCATCTTCGTACAAAACTCCTCAATCGCACGACCCGCCGTGTTCTCGTAACACCGGATGGCGCACTTTACTATGAGCGTGCTGCACGCTTGCTTTCCGATCTCGAAGAATTGGACGGCAGTCTCTCAAGCGCCCAGACACTACCCAAAGGCCGCCTGCGCGTAGAAATGGCGAGTGCGGTTGCCAATCTGATCATCATCCCGGCATTAATCGAGTTTCATCAACGCTATCCTGATATTCAGATTGATCTGGGCGTATCAGACCGCCCTGTCGATTATGTGGCGGAAAACGTCGACTGTGCGATCCGGATCGGCGAGTTGAGCGATCAGTCGCTGATTGCGCGCCGGATAGGCGATATGCATTTTATCGCCTGTGCGTCTGCGAAATATCTTGATCGGTGCTCCACACCTAAACATCCATCCGACCTGAGCAATAATTGTCATGTAGTTGGCTATTTCCGGCCTTCAACCGGTCAGCAAATGCCATTTCACTTCAAACGAGGTACGGAAGAGGTCGAGGTCAATGGACGCTATGTTGTTGCGGCCAATGAATCTACCACCTATCTTGCCGCTGCACGCGCTGGCTTAGGCGTGGTGCAGGCGCCATTATTCATGGTGCAAGAGGATATAGCGAACGGCGCCTTGCGCCCGGTATTGCAGGACTGGCAGATCGAGCCGATGCCGATCCATCTCGTCTACCCACCCAATCGCCATTTGAGCAATCGCCTCCGCGTTTTTGCTGATTGGGTCGTTAAAGTCGTTGCGCGATCTCAGGATCTTGCACCGAACGGGACGAATGGATGAGCAAAGTAGGTGATTCATGACTTTATGCGTCCATGTTTGCCAAAACGACAGGGATGTTCGCTTCTGAAAGCAAGGTGGATAAAATTGGGGCTGGAATTTCATTGGTTATGACGGTGGTAATGTCGTGAATCGATCCAAGTCTGACCATGGCTCTTTTGCCAAATTTTGAGCTGTCAACTGCGAGCAGCTTTTGTGCCGCTTGTCGCAATGCGGCTGAAACGACGGCCACTTCCGTATGGTCGTCGTCACAAAGATCACCGTCATCATCAACGCCGCTGACGGAAATGATTGCATAGTCGAACTTAAAGCGTCGGATGAATTCCGGTGTATCTTCCTGAAACATCCCGCCATCGATAGGTCGAACAAAGCCACCAGGAACTGCTAAAGTGAAATCCGTTTTTTCACTAATAATGGCGGCGGATCTCAGGCTATATGTGACAACATGCAGGCGTTCCCTGCTTACAAGCGCATTGGCGATCGCTTCGCATGTGGTGCCGGTGTCAAGAAAAATCGTGGCGTTATCGGGAATGAGCGCGACCACTGCTTCAGCAATCCGAGCCTTTTCATCTGCGCTATCATGCCTGCGCTGACGATAGGTGATGGGGTCCAGCGGAGCTAGCTGTGATACGCCCCCATGTAACCTTCTGACCTTGCCCTGATGCTCCAGATCCGCAATGTCACGTCTGGCTGTTTGCGTGGTAACGCGGAATCGTTCGGCGATCTCCTCCAGCGAAACATAATGGCTGTTCTCAATCCACTGAAGCAGCATTTGCTGACGGATTTCTTTCTTTTTGCCACCGGAACCAGCAAGTTCGCTCATATTTGCTCTCGCATCCTTATGCGCGTGGTTGCTCAGATCCATCTCTCATTCCCAGGTTGAAATAGGCAAGGAAATTGTTGGCTTAGGCCACAAGAACTCACAGAGGCGATAGCAAATAAAAATGTAATATTAATGACAATTACTGTTCATGGGGTGGGATAATTGAGTCTTCCAAAGTCGCCCTGGAGTAAAATGTAATAAAAGTGACATTGAATTCTGTCATTTCAGTATCAGGTGAAGTTGGATGATCAATCCGGCTGTCACATTGATGAAGTGGATGCATTTTCCAAGAAAAGGACTGAGGGATGGTACCGGGGACAAGCAAACGTAACCGAAAACTTCTGGCTTTAACTGCGCAGCTTTTATGTGGCGTTGCAGTCGCGGGAATAGCTGCTGCTCCGGCACGCGCGGCCGATAGCTATGACATTCGTGTCATGACGCTCAATATCTGGAACAAGTTCAAACAGAACCCGGAACTGACCGCGGATTTTATGGCAGCCGCCAATTTTGATGTCCTCGGTATGCAGGAAATCAACGGTAGTACTTATGTTACGCGCATCCCCGATTTCCTCCAAGCCGCTGGTCGTGGCACTTACGGCAACGTGCAGGTCGGCGATGTGGGTATTATTTCGCGTCTCCCGGGCACGTTTGGAACACTTAATCTGGGTGGATCGACGCAGGGGCGCTATGTCAGCTACACTCAGCTGGATGCCCAAGGTTCCCGCCCGCAGACAATGATCGGTACGGTTCATCTTGATTATGCAGACGGTTCAACTGGTCGCCTGAACGAAGCCAAAGCCCTCAATACATGGGCAAAAGGATTTAATCAGCCAATTATTGTTCTTGGCGATTTCAATGCTGGTGATGTTTCTGAGCGCGGTCTTCATCACATTGATGCACAGATTAGGCTGATGCAGCAGTCTGACGGTAATACATTTTACCGCGATCTGACACGGCAGTATGTTCTCAACGCCAATCAGCAGACCATGCGTGCGGTCATCCAGGAAGCATATGCCGGACAAAACATCGATAACCTATCGTGGAAGCAATGGGGTGACGCTCTTTCAGTCGCCTACAGAGCTGGTAAGGATGTTGGTCTTCAAGAAGAAACCTATGCGGTAGATAACAACACGCCGGTTACCATGAATGTTCTCAAGAAGCAGTATATGCTGCTTCAGACTGATGCGGCCCGTGAAGGTTTCAAGCCACATGATCTCAACGATGGTAGCACCACATGGCCATCGGCAGGCGAAGACGCAACCAATACCTGGGCGAGCTGGGACCGTGCCAAGATCGACCATTTCCTCGTCTCGCGACCATTCGGGAAGTGGTATGAGATTGTAGATGATCCCAATGATCCCTATACCGGGGTGATTAAAGACGTAAAAGTCACTCGGCCTGGCCGCCAGCCAGAAGCAATCTCGGATCATGAACCCGTTGCGCACGATTTCCGCTGGGTCGGGCCTCAGTTGCAGACCTACTCGGAAAATCAAGTCCAGAAAACACGATTCGTTTGGGGTGCCAATGCTTTTGGCTTTGCGGACAAGAACAAGGAATTTGTTCTAACGCGAAACAACCAACGTACAGATATCTATCTTGGCCAGATTTCGGATGCCAATGGCAAACCAATCCTGAACGATCTGACGCTTGAAGAGAAGAAGACATTGCTCAACTGCGATAGCACCGATGCGCGCTTCCAGCAGGCCATCAAGGACTATTGTATTGATGACCACTCCTTCATTGGTGAAACAGCAGTAACCGACGGCGGAACGATCCTTGTCAGCGAAGATGCAGCTCTTGGCAATGCCGCTGCGCGCCTGCGTCTCATTGATGGCGGTTTGCGCATAACTGGCAGCGATATGAAAACACTGGATCGCACCGTTTCGCTTGAAGGGCTTGGATGGATCGACATTGCTGATGCAAACAACCGCGTGACGTTGTTGCAGCAAGCCACGGGCGAGGGCGCTCTGCTCAAGCGTGGAGCCGGTACGCTCGTACTGGGGCAGGCAAACAACTATACGGGCGGAACCTTGGTTGAAGGCGGTGCGCTTCAAGCCGGTGTAAATGGTGCATTCGTTAACAACACCGCTTTCGCCGTGAATGGTGGCAAGCTTGATCTCAATAATTTCAATGTGAGCATGTCGTCGCTGATGGGTGAGGGCGGAACTTTGAGCCTTGGTTCTGCAGCTTTGACTGTAGACCAGTCTGCCAATACGCGTTTTGACGGCAACATTGACGGTACTGGCAGCCTTACGAAGTCCGGCACAGGTGTTCTGGTTCTCAATGGTGCCAACACCTATACAGGTGGTACAACTGTAAAAGAAGGCGGTCTGGTCATCGGTGATGCATCCCATTCAGGTGCATTCCTTGGCGGCACGGTTAGCGTTGAAAACGGCGCACATCTTAGTGGCGCAGGCATCATCGGCGGACTTTACGCTGGTGCTGGCAGTATCATAGCGCCGGGCAATTCTATCGGCACGCTGAAGGTTACCGGCAATCTGGCATTTGATGCGGGAGCTACTTATGTCACTGAAATTGATGCCGCCGGTAAAAGTGACCGTATCGATGTGAGTGGAACGGCAGCGCTTGGTGGCGCTAAGGTTCATGTAGAAAAGGCTGCTGGCACCTATATGCCGGGCAAGCGTTACACCATTCTGAGTGCTGAAGGCGGCATCACAGGTACATTTGGCGATATGAGCCAGAACATGCCTTTCGTAGATCTCGGTTTGGCTTATGACGCCAATGCGGTTTACCTCGAAATCGCTCGTAACGATGTCGACTTCATTGCTACAGCAAAGACAAGTAATCAGAAGTCGGTAGCCCTCGCTGTGGAAGAGCTTGGTGCTGGCAACGCTGTTTACGACACGGTCGTCATGCAGGACAGCGAAGAAAATGCGCTTCGCGCATTCAATGCTCTTTCGGGTGAAGTTCATGCTTCAACGCGAACTGCGATCATCAATGACAGTTCCATTGTGCGAAATGCAGTTATGGACCGCATTGGTGCAGCATTTGGTGGTGAGCGAAATGCTGCATCTTCGTCGGTCGCAACGGATGCCGATTCAGCTCAGATTTCCGCACCGCGCGCAGCAATCTGGGGGCAGGCGCTCGGTCAATGGAGTGAGACCGGAGCTGACGGAAATGCCGGTAAGTTGAAGCAATCCACGGGTGGCTTCGTTGCAGGATATGATGCGGAAGTTGTCGAAAACTGGAGACTGGGTGCTCTCGCAGGATACAGCCGCACAAGCTTCGATGTGAATGATCGCAACTCGTCGGGTCACAGCGATAATTATCATCTGGGTATCTATGGTGGCACTCAATGGGACGCGACACTGCTCAAAGCAGGCGTTGCCTATAGCTGGCACAAAATCGAAGCCGATCGCTTTGTCACTTTCCCCGGCTTTTCAGAGAGTCTTGATACGGATTACAGCGCAAATATCTTACAGGCTTTTGGTGAACTCTCACATCGTTTCGATCTGAATGGAACAGCGATTGAGCCATTTGCGAATGTTGCTGTGGTGCGTCTGCAAACAGACCGCTTTAACGAGCATGGCGGCAATGCTGCGCTGCAGATTGGAGAAGAAACAACGACAACTACGTTCACTACGCTTGGTCTTCGTGCTTCTGCTCCTGTCGTGTTTGGTAGCATGAATGCCAAGCTCAACGGAACAGTCGGCTGGCAGCACGCCTATGGCGACACTATACCGACTGCAGCTGCTGCATTTGATGCTGGAACAGTATTTGAAGTGGCTGGTGCACCAATTGCCAAGGATACTGCGATTATCAAGGCTGGTTTTGATATTGATCTCGGCAACCAGACGACCTTGGGTCTTGAATATTCTGGTCAGTATGGTTCGAGCTTTAATCAGAATTCGGGTAAGGCCAAGCTTAGCGTAAAGTTCTAACCCCTATTGAGCAAAGTTGTGGCCGGTGAGACAGTCATTTCTCACCGGCCATTTTGTTTTAGGAACTATGAGTTTGCGCAGCCAGCACACGCTGATTGCGGCGGCGATAAGCTGACCATGTTCCCCACACGAGTAGTGCGGCAGTGACGGCGAGAACCGTGGCACTGATTGGACGGTCGATGAATGTGGAGAACGAGCCACGCGACATCAACATCGCCCGCCGGAAGTGCTCTTCCATGAGCGGTCCGAGCACAAAGCCGAGCAAAAGGGGGGCGGCGGGGAAGTTGAAGATACGCATGAGGTATCCGGCAAAGCCAAAGAACACCACTAGCCAAACTTCAAAGGCACTGTTGTTGACCGAATAGGTTCCGATGCAGATGAACATCAGAACGGCAGGAAACAGGAGGTGATATGGGATTGTTAGTAGTCTCACCCAGACGCCAATCAGGGGAACATTGAGGATCACCAGCAACAGATTGCCGATCCAGAAACTCATGATCAGACCCCAGAACAGAGATGGTTGATCGGTCATGAGAGTAGGGCCTGGCGCAATGCCGTGGATCATCAGAGCGCCCAGCATCAGCGCCATGGTCGGACTGCCCGGAATGCCCAGTGAAAGCGTGGGAATGAACGAGGTCTGATCTGCGGAATTATTGGCAGACTCCGGCGCCATGATACCTTCGATTGCACCTTTGCCGAAGCGCTCCGGTTCTTTTGCCACACGCTTTTCGACAGCATAAGCCATGAAAGCCGCCACTGATGGACCGGTGCCCGGCAATGTGCCGAAGAAGGCGCCGATTGACGATCCCCGTAGCATCGGGAACCATGACCGGCTTACGTCTTCGCGGGATGGCTTCATGGCCTTGAGTTTCACACTCTCTGGGTCAATGTCACCGACATTGACTTTACGCACGCTGGCAATCACTTCGGATACGCCGAAAATGCCCATGGCAAGCGCAATCAGGCTGATGGCGTCGGTCAGTTCGAGTACGCCAAACGAAAAGCGTGCAGTGCCGGTGTAGATATCAGCACCGACTGTGCCAAACATGATGCCGAGAACAACCATTGCGAGGCCCTTTGCCAGCGAGCCATCCGATATTGTGGACGCAGCAACCAGCCCCAGAACCATTAGCGAGAAATAGTCCGCCGAGCCAAAGCTCAACGCATATTTTGCGATGATGGGTGAGAACAACATCAGCAAAACAATACCAATGGAACCACCAACGAAAGAGGCGACCGTGGTCATCAGAAGCGCGATACCGCCGCGCCCCTGACGCGCCATCGGATACCCGTCCAGGCAGGTGACAGCATTGGCAGGCGTTCCGGGGATATTGAGCAGTATGGAGGCTGTGTTCCCTCCATAAGAGGTGCCGTACCAGATGCCTGCCAGCATGATGAGAGCGGTGGTAGGCTCTAGATAGAAGGTGATCGGGAAAAGCATAGAAATGGCTGAAAGCACCCCGATACCTGGAATGACGCCAATCAGAGTTCCCAGAAACACCCCCAGAAAACAATAGAAGAGATTGTTAAGCGTCAGAGCTGTTTCCAGGCCAATCGCGATATTGGAGAATATGTCCATCAGAACGGCCACCGGAACATTGCAACAGGAAGCCCAAGTCCGACACGGAAGACCAGCCAGGCGATAAGGCAAAGTGCGGTTGAAAGAATTGTCAGGCTAAGTGGCTTCACACGCAACTCGGCGAAGGACGAAATTACGACAACGCTCAGCACTGCCGGGATCAAGCCAAAGGGCCGGATCGTGAGCGCGAAAGCACCGACACCCAACAGAACATAAATTGGAGTCCAGACACGAATTTCCGGCATAACGCCCGGGCGGAAGAAAGCTGGTATGGCAATCACCAGACCGAAGCCAGCCAGTACAACGCCAAGTGATGTCGGGAACATACCCGGTCCCATGCGCCGCAACGTGCCAAGCTCGTAGTTTGCAGCCGCATACCAGGAGAAAGCGAGACCGAGGGCAACCAGCAGGATGCCCCCAACGATATCTCTATAATCTCGGGACAGCATTTTGCGATACCCCAATGAAATGGATTAGATTTTGTCAGTTTTTAGTTCGCGTAAACGCCTGCTTCTTCAATGACGGGGCGCCAGAGCTCGATTTCGCTCTCAAGTTTTGCTTTGAGTGCGGTCGGTGTTGCGTCTTCCTCTGACGACGGTACCGTGCCGAGATCTGCGAAGCGAGCGATGACGGTTTCATCCTTGAGTGCGACTTGAAGAGCTTTGCTCAGGCGCTCAACCACAGCTTCGTCCGTTCCGGCTGGAGCATAAAGGCCATGCCAGATACTGACATTAAAATTTGGAAAACCCTTTTCCGCTATGGTCGGCAGATCCGGCAGACTTGAAACGCGTTCCGGTACCGTGACAGCGAAAGCCTTTACCGACTTGTCACGGATTTGGTTGGTGGTATTTGTCGTCTGGTCACACATCAGATCAACCTGTCCACCCATAACGTCCGTCATTGCAGGACCGGTGCCCTGATAAGGAATTGTGGTCATCTGGGTGCCAAGCGCGTTCATCAGCAATAAGCCACATAGATGCGACGCCGCACCAATGCCCGCATTGGCATACATAACCTCTTCGCCATTGGTCTTGATGTATTCGATAACTTCCTCAACCGAGTTGGCTTCAAGATCCGAGCGGCCGATGATGGTCATCGGTACTTCTGTAACCAGACCGACATAGGAAAACGCTTCGAGCGGCTTATATGGAAGTTCGCGGTAAAGAGTGGCCGATGTAGCCATGCCGATATGATGAAGCAGCAGCGTGTGACCATCATTCTTTGCTTGAGCAGCCCTTGCCGCGCCGAGCGTTCCGCCTGCCCCGCCAACATTTTCAACGATAATCTGACTGCCCAGATCGCGGCTCATGGCCTGCGCAACAAGACGTGTCACGGTATCGGTCGGCCCACCTGCTGTGAATGGCACAATGATCGTGATCGGTTGGTTTGGAAAGGATTGCGCAAACGCGGTTGCAGTAAGAGCGGTGAATGCCAAAGCAGTGAGAATTGCTTTTTTCAATTGAATTCCTCCCGGATGTCTTTTGCCCCTGATGCCCTGAAAAGGCTCGCGGTGTGGACGGGCGGAATAGAGCAAGCGGATACGATATGCCCGTTCACGCCGTGGTTCCTCCCAGACCACTTAATGCGATAACGCGGGCTGATCATTTACCGTGCAAGAAAAAGCTCGGCACAAACATGCTGTTCTTGTCATTTTGTTGATGGCCATGGGTGGAAACGGTAACGTCGGCGTAATTATATGGGTGGATTTCCACCCATCTCGGCGTTCAGTCTTCTTGTGAGCTGATGAAGTTCTGCTTGTCCAAGTCGAACTTCTGCATCTTCTCGTAAAGTGATTTGCGCGATAGTCCGAGCGTTTCGTAGACGGGTTTAAGACTTCCGCGATGCATCACAAGCTCGCTTGCAATGATGCTTTTTTCAAACGCAGCAACGCGGTCGGCAAGACGCATCGGGCGTGTCTGATGTTTGCGATCATCATCAAATTGCAGGCCAAGTCCTAGCCCGAAACGGTCGGCCGCATTGCGCAGCTCGCGGACATTTCCCGGCCATTCACGCTCCGTAAGCGTGGTTATCAGGTGAGGCGGAACAGGGGTTGGGTCGTTGCGATAGCGTGCGGCTGCTTCGTTGACGAGTTTGAGGAAAAGCACAGGAACATCTTCACGCCGCTCTGCGAGCGATGGCACTTTAATCGTCACGACATTGAGCCTGTAAAGCAGGTCGGCACGGAAGCGGCCAGCAGCCACTTCATCTTCCAGATTGGCTTTGCTGGTCGCAATGAAGCGAACATCCAACGGATAAATTTCGTTCGATCCCAGCCGCGTGATTGTACGCTCCTGAATAACGCGCAGCAATTTCGCCTGCGTGTCGATGGGCATGGTTGCGATTTCATCAAGAAGAATCGTTCCTCCTTGTGCGAGTTCAAACTTGCCAAAGCGGGCCCGCATCGCACCAGGGAAAGCCCCCGGTTCATGGCCGAACAATTCGCTTTCGATGAGATTACTCGGAAGTGCGGCACAGTTAATCGCGATAAAAGGTTTGTCGGCGCGGGTGCTCAGATCATGCAACGTCCGCGCGACGACTTCCTTGCCCGTGCCCGTTGCACCGACGATCAGAACATCGGCGTCTGTAGGACCGACGGCGCGGACATGATAGCGCAAATCAATCATGACCTGCGTTCGCCCGACAAGTCGTTGCTCGATGTCGTCTTTTTGTCCGGCAGCTGCACGAAGGAGGCGGTTCTCCATGACCAGTTGCCGGCGGTCGAGTGCACGCCCAACCGTCTCTGCAAGTTGCTGCATGGCAAAAGGCTTTTCGAGAAAATCATATGCGCCGTCACGCATCGCACGTACTGCCAATTGCACATCGCCATGACCTGTAAACACAATGACGGGTGTTTCCGGATCCAGCTCATGAATGCGTGACATGAGGGTCAGACCATCCATGCCGGGCATACGAATATCGGTGACAACAATGCCTTTAAAGCCAAAGCCGACCAGCTCAAGCGCACGTTCCGCATTTGACAATTGGCGCACGCGATATCCCATGAATTTAAGTCCAAGTGCTATCGCTTCTCGGGTCTCTTCTTCGTCATCAATAAGGAGGATTTCGCCAACACTCATATGTCTTTTCCGGTTTCTTGCTTGGTTGGAGCAGTCGCCTGATGGAGATTTATGCAAAACTCGGCACCACCCTCCGTTAAATTTTGCACGGAGAGTTCCCCATCAAAATCTTTGACGATGTTGTAGGAAATAGAGAGACCCAGACCCAAGCCTTTGCCCACGCCCTTGGTCGAGAAAAATGGATCATAAATGCGGGCCGCTATAGCATCCGGAACACCAGGGCCATTATCCGTGATCGCGATCTGAACCTTTTCAGGCTCTGTCTTGATTTCAATACCAATAAATCGGCTCGCTTGACCTTCAACGGCATCAGCTGCATTTGAGATGATGTTGACGAGCACCTGCTGCAGACGCACGGAGTCCGCTACCACCCAGGTCTCTTCGTCTTGCTGGTTGAAGGAGAGATCAACCTTCGCGACGCTCAGGCGCCATGAAATGATTTCCTTCGTATCACGTATGACATCCTGCACTTTCACAGCGCGTAGCTTTTTGTTGGGTCGTCGGGCAAAGTTGCGCAGATGTTTGCTGATACTCGTCATGCGCTCGACGACCTTTAATATCCGGTCCAGCCCCGCTTTAGCATCGCGCTCGCGCCCCTGATCGAGCATCAGACCAGAGACTTCGGCATAAGCGCGGACTGCGGCCAACGGTTGATTGAACTCATGCGATAGCGCCGCTGACATCTGCCCAAGTGCCGCAAGTTTTCCGGCGTGAACAAGTTCGACCTGCGTCCGCCGCAACTGCCGCTCGGTTGCTCTGCGTTCTTCGACTTCGCTTGCCAGTTTGTTGTTTGCCGTCGCCAGTTCAACGGTACGTGCCGCAACACGAAACTCCAATTGCTCCTTGATTTCACGCTGGGCTGCGAGACGTTCGGCGAGCCGTGTGCGGTTCTGCAGAAAGACAGCAATGGCCATTGCGCCGAGCCCAACCAGCAGCAGGAGGGCAAGCACGGAGGTATAAGCCTGGTTTCGGGCTGAGCGCGTCGCCTGCAGCACGCTGACGGTCCAACCGGCATCGGCCATTTCTTCCGATAGGATCAGATATTCAATGGTGCGCTCTGCGTCATCCATCTCAAGCAAAGTGTCACCACGGTCCGTTTGCGTGCCGCGGACCGGTATTTCGATCAGCGGTGTTTCTGCATAGCGACGGGTGTGAGCCGTGCGTGCAATCTGCTCAGCAGTGAGAGGGCCTATACTTTTAAACAGCCAATCGGGTCGCCCCGACATGAAGATTATGCCTTCGGGATCAGTCACGATGATTTCGAAATCATTGCCATGCCATGACCGCTCAATCACATCCATGTCGACTTTGAAAGCAAGAACACCGCGTGCTTGACCATCGACCATTACCGGGGCGCTGAAATAGTAACCGCGTTTTCCGGATGTTGTGCCGAGTGCGAAGAACCTGCCGCTGTCCCCCGCGATTGCATCGAAGAAATAGGGACGGTAGCTGAAATTCTCTCCGACAAAAGGCCTTTGTTCATTGTAGTTTGAGGCGGCAATTGTCAAGCCTTCGTCGTTCATCAGATAGATGTCTGAGGATTCGAGCAGATTATTGATGGATTGCAGATACTGATTTACTGCCAGCACATTTTGAGTTGAAGGATTGCGTACCAGATTTTGAATGGTGTCGTGTTCAGCAATGAGGGCCGGTAGCTTCTCATAGCGCGCCAATTGGCCGGCAAGCGCCGATGAAGCCAGACCCAAAGTGTTGGCACCACGCTGATGCAACCCATTTAGTGCGATAGACATCATATGTTTGGTGCCGAAAACGGCAATCAGGACCGATAAAAAAAAGGCTAGTATAGCCAAAGTCATCCAGTCAAATCGCCAATGCCATCTCATTCCACCTCCTCCAAGACAGGTATAAAAACTTATACTGTGCTGAAAAATCCTATATGGAAAATTTCATCATCAAAAACATTACGGGCATATAGCCATAATATTCGATGCTCAGTGCCTGAAAAAATCAATATTTGATAATTTCGGGTTTGGAGACTGGATATTCTTTTAAAGCATCAAAAGGCAATTTAAATGCAAGCTTTTATCCATGATACGAGATGAAAAATTTAACTGTAAAAATGGTCTGGTGGTGCATTACGCGCCACCAGACCATTAAGTTGTAAATTGGCTGATTTAGAACGAAACAGATAGTTTTACATTGAAACCGTTCTGTTTCACATCCTTGGCAAACTGACCGGTGTAGGCGACCCCAAGAACTGTCGACGGCAGCAGATTGAAGTCCAGCCCTGCCTCAAGCGTAGCGACGTCTTTTGCGACGGGAGTTCCCCCAACAGTGAAAATGTCGGAACCCGTGAAACGCGCGGAGGATTCTGAATCAACGTCACCATAAGCGTGTCGCCAGCCAATATCGGCTCTTGCTTTCGGTGAAATGTTGCCCAGATCAAACGTCGTCGCCGCGCGCAGACAAAGTGTTGTAAAGACGGTGTTGGTCTTGTCGGAATCTACATCCAACGCAGCAAGTGTATTGCCGGTTTCATTAAAGCCATTGGTCTTGTGATGGACATTCGTCAAATTGGCATAAGGCTCAAAAGTGCTTCTGCCAACTGCGATTTTGTAGCCAAGTTCACCAAAGGCAACCAGGCTGCTGGCATCATAATCTGCATTTAGATGATCGGAGAACCCGTTAAAAGCAACAGATCGCTCAGTTTCCAGCTGATGCCAAGTATAAGCGATGCCGGAACTGAACGCGAGCACGCCATGCGACATCGCCCATTGCGATCCTGCATAGACTCCAAGTGTGTAGTTGTCGCTATTGCCCGATGAAGCACGGTCATTGCTGTGAAAGCTCGTCTGTCCATAGCCCGCCAGCACGCCGACACGCCAGCTATCAGCGATAGTGGTGTCTATACCTGCCACGAAACCGCCTGACGAAGCCCTGAACTCGCCGACATTGCTATTGCCGTCCTGTTTAAGCCAGTGGCCATAGGCTTGCGCCCACCCACCATAAGTCGCGGCTATTCTGTCTTTATCGACAACGCTGTTAAATGCCGTAGGCTGCTTGCTCTCCGGTCCGTAGCCGAGAGGCTCGATTGAAGGCGTTGCGACAGGCTCATTGAAAGCAGAGCGCAAGCGATTGGTTATAGCATTCTGTGTCAGCAGGGTATTTTCGATCAGTGCTGATTTAGCTGATGCATGCACTTCACCGGATAATGCATCAAAGCTGCTCTGGATTGTTGCTTGATCGTCGCCCAAAGTAACAAGAGCGGTGTAAAGTGCGTTCCCATCAGCCTTGAGGGTATCCAATGCACCGGCCAATGACCGCTGATTTGCGGTCATAGCCTTGTTGGCAAATTTCATATCGTTCCGCGATAGCTTCAGATCGACCGTTTTTTTCGCATAGTCATAAATAAGCTCTGGTGTCAGGAATGCGAAGTTCGAGGTTACGCCGTTGAATGCGCCGGTTAGTTCTTTTCCAACGGTCAGGATGCGATAGGTCGAAAAAGGGTTATAGTTGCCGCTTGCACCAACATGGAGTACGGAGCCACCATTGAGCGAAGCTTTGCCAGAAACGTAAACATGATCAGATGCATTGTTTTTTGGATCAACGTTAACCTGATAGGACGAGCCAGCGGCAAAAATCAGATCGCCATTGATTGTCAGTCCCCCGTTCAGATTGCCAGGTGCAAGGATGCCTCCCGAAGCAATTGTCACAGTCGAAAGCGCATCGGTTGTTCCAATCGCGCCTGAGCCGCCCAACGCACCACTACCGCTGACAAGTACGTCGCCGCCAAGCTTGTTGCCGATCAGCAATGTGCCGCCTTCAACATATGTCTTGCCTTGGAAAAGTGAATTGTCGCCCGACAGAAGTGTTTTGCCAGAACTCTGATGCAGTTCATGGGTTCCAACGGTGATGCCGTCTTTCCAAGTATTGCCATCAATGTGTCTGCTGATCAATTTCCCGGAGAACTCGTAAAGCTCATTGTTGTGACTGAAATCGAGCGTTGTTTTGCCGTTTCCAAACCAGATTTCATCGGCGTTGAGCTTGGCATTTGAGCCAGAAATTGTGACGGACGAGTTAGAGCCGGCGAGAATCCCCATTCTGAGGGAATTGGTGTTCAGCGTTCCACCGTCGCGCACGATGATGGCGGACTTCCCGGAAGTTCCTGCCAGAATAGGGCCGGTCGGTACGACAGTGCCGTTGCCGCTTACTTCAAGCAAACCTTCTGAGCCAGCCTGCGTAGCCAGGCGAATTCGTGCACTTTTGAGTTTGGCGCCATTTTCGACCTTAATGTCGGCTTTGCCATAAAAGCCGACGTAGAATTCATTGACGTCGATTGACGAGCCTTTACCCCCAAGAAGCAAGCTGCCTTGACCGTCAGTGTCATAACCGACGAAGAGGTCTTCTCCACTGAGAGCGCCGCCGTCCGCGATGGTCATAGTGCCTTTGCCGCCGGAACCGATATCCATTGAATAGTCGAAAGACCAATGTGATCCGGTGCCAGTGATTGTAGCATTGCCGACGGATCCTGCACCCCAGCCAACAGCCGAGAAAGAGCCGCTTGTAACCTTTGCGCCTTTTTCAATCGACAGAGTGCCGATGCCGTCATTGCCAACTATGAGCTGCTCGATATTGTTCCAAGCAGAGTTTGGTCCAATGACAAGGACTTCGCCTTCAGAACCAGCAACATCGCCGACGATACCGCGCAGGTTTTCGAGGGTGCCACCGTTAGAAATGACAAGGCTGGCTTGTTTGCCGCTTGTCGTTCCGACGATTGCGTTGTCACTCGGATGAGATACCTGGAACCATTTATCTCAACCGCGCCTTCATCAACCGTTACTGGCAACAGAGTAGGTGCCATGCTTGCAAAGCAAGGGGGCGATCCACCCGGTAAACTGCAACTGGCTGCGGCAGTGTCCAATCCCGATATGCTCATCAGAAATGCGAGCGTCACTATAGAGCTGCTCGATAGCAGCATCTCAGGCTTTTTCATTATCCCCTCCCACGGCTTTCTGCCGTCCCACAGCTTATTTAGCGTGTCCTTAAACGCCCCACTAGTTGAATCACAAACATTGCGCAAAGATTGCGTGTATAATTCTTGCTTTTGGTTCAGAGGGGTTGTTCGCCTTATTGTCCCAGGGAGTTGCGGCAATGCAACTCCCTGGAAAGACGAGTTCGGCGAACCTTGTATGGAAGGAGTGAGGTTAGATATCGCGGGTCCGATTTCCAAAGTTTACCAAGATGAACTGACCCGCATAAGCTGCAATCGCTGCTTTGAAGAGATCACCGGGTACGAAGGCTAAATCTCCAATTATGGCGCTCCATGGAGAGAGGCCGACATAGGCGATAAGCCATGCTACACCGAAGATGTGGTCGATAATAACGCCGATCGTTGCAGCGATGAAAAAGCCTGCGAAGGTTTTCCAGCCACCGCTCGTGCTATGGGCCACCTTATTTGAAATCCAGCCCGTTATGAACGCCGCAGGCAAGAACCCCACCAGATATCCAGCGGTTGGGCTGAAGAAGATGCCTAGGCCGCCTCTGCCTCCGGAAAGAACAGGTAAGCCAATTGCGACGAGTGCTATCAGCAGCAAGACTGAAAGCGCTCCACCGCGGGCGCCCAGTACCACGCCAGCGAGCAGGACGCCCAGACTTTGGGCATGAATAGGTACAGGTACGAAGGTAAGCATGATGGGTGGTATCAAGCCTAACACCACGATTATTGCTGTAAACAGCGCGATCATAACCAAAGATCTCGTTTGCACGTCGTGTACCTTTTTGCTGACGATATTGTGGCCGTAAGCGGCGGCGCGCCTACGTTTCTAATTGTGCTTGCGCTGTTGCGAGCGAATGCATCTCGCGTCAATTGCGTTTGCAATTTCATCTGCACTTTGCATTGTGCCAATTACCATCGGTACGATCACCGTGGATAGCCGCATTTTCAATCCCCGCGCACGATGAGCTTCCGCTACCGATTTATAGTGTGCGTGAACCTCAGGCACGAAGCGAATAACGAGCCCAATCGCTAAACCAATGTCACGAGCGTTGCCTATGCCAATTGCTTCAAATGGTCGTGCGGCTCTGGTTATCGTGTCGATGAACTGACCAATCGTTGTCGTGGCCGTAATGACGGTTGCAAAAAGGCTCAATGAGCCCAGCCGCATTAGGACGATGGAAGCCGCTTCAAAACTGTTAGCATAGGCCGTCCACACAACGACAACGGCAATCGTCAGTAAGAGTGGCCAAGATTTTAGCCATTGAACGACCGCTGAACGACAAAAGGCGAGGGAACTCAACGCCACGAGAGCGGTTAAAATTCCAAGGGCGAGTGGAGTGTTGAGCATGAACAGAACAACACTTAACCCGAAAAGAGCAATGAGCTTGATTGCTGGTGGCAGTCTATGGATTGGCCCATCGCCGAGCGATTCATAGAAGTTCATGAGACTAACGCCAGATAACGCGCAATCGTCTCATCAGCGGGGCCATCCTCGACGAGTTTACCCTGATGGAAAAGCAGCACACGGTCGAAGCCCGACAACAAGGTTAAATCGTGGCTGACCACGATAACATTTTCCTTAAGCTCACGGATGGTCCGCTCCACTATATTTCTATTTCTCAAGTCGAGCTGATTAGTCGGTTCGTCCATGATGACAATATCAGGTTCCGTGGCAAGAACCGACGCGAGCGCTGCAAGCTGCAACTCACCTCCGGATAGCTCATGTGCGCGGCGTTCGGACAGATGCGCTATCCCAATGCGATCAAGTGCCGCTGAAACCGTGTTCGCCAATTCTTGCTTTCTCAGCCCACGCGATTGCAGGCCTAATGCAACGTCGTCTTTGATTAGTGGCAGTACGATCTGGTTCGCGGGGTTCTGAAAAATATAGCCGACGGCTGCGCGCACTTTCGCACCGTCAGTTGCTGTGTCATGGCCATTTGTCAAAACGCGTCCCGACGATGGCAGAACAAGTCCATTCACCATGCGTGAAAAGGTGGTCTTCCCTGATCCATTGAGGCCAATGATACCAATGCGCCGTTCTGAAAGCTCAAGCGAAAGCGGTTCCAGAACCACTTTATCGGCAAACTGCGCCTCGGCTTTATCAAACAGAATGTTCAACTCTTGATCCCACACAAAATAATTTTGCTTTGCCTGCGATGACCATGTTTGGTCTAGCATGTAGTCAAAGCGGTTGGTTAAAGCTGATCAATGAGCAGTGCAATAAGGTCGTAATGCTTTTCTATCGTTGAGTTTGGATTTTTGATCTTTGCAAATGTTTCAACAAAACGACGGTGGCTTCGTCGATTTGATTAAATTGTCTACACAAAATTTGTCATATCAAAGGCTTGCACGGTTGATCCATCGGTGGAACTCTGATCTTCTTATTTCCAAGGCGTTACTTAGGGAGGGGATCGCTGAATGTCTGTTGTAATGCCCGAATTGCGTGCTGATACCATTATTTATAACGGCACTGTCTGGTGTGGATACGAAGAGGGCACGGTAGAGGCCCTGGCAATCTGGCAAGGCAAGGTACTAGCCACTGGTACTAAAGACCAAATCTGGTCTCTCAAAGGTGACAAAACAAAAGTCATAGATCTGGAAGGGCGTTTCGCTACACCCGGATTAAACGATTCTCATCTCCACCTGATTTCAGTCGGGCTAACGCTCAAGTGGCTTGATGCAACTCCGCAAGCCGCACCCACTTTGGAAAGTCTGCTTGGTTCGATACGCGAAAAGGCGGCTTCGGTTCCACCGGGGACATGGATCAGAGCTCGTGGCTACGATCAGACCAAACTAGACATCGGGCGCCATCCGCATAAGTCAGAACTCGACGCTGTTGCACCCAATCATCCCGTCATGCTGGTACGGGCCTGTGGTCACGTTTCGATCTTCAACTCAAAAGCTTTTGAGCTTGCCGGTATCGATGAAAAATCGCCGGTGCCGGACGGCGGTTTAATCGAACAGCAAAATGGCGTGCTGACCGGAATGGTCGCGGAAAATGCACAAGGGGCAGTTCGCAAAGCAATTCCAAAAGCAACAACGGAAGAAATGATCGAAGCCATTGAGGCTGCTGGTAATCTGTTGCTTTCATATGGCATTACCAGCGTGATGGATGCTGCCGTTGGGCAAGTTGCAGGCTTTGACGAAGTGCGCGCCTATAATATCGCGAAACTTCAAAAGCGATTGCCGGTACGCACATGGCTTGTCCTGTTGGGCGACCCTGGCCCATCGATTGTCGAGAAATGTTATGAAGCCGGATTGGTGTCCGGGGTCGGCGATGACATGCTGACGGTTGGTGCGGTCAAGATTTTTCTTGATGGTTCTGCAGGTGGGCGGACCGCATGGATGAGTAAGCCTTATCTCGGAGACGATAATAATATCGGCGTGCAGATATTACCGGATGCGGAACTAGAAGCACTGGTGCTTGATGCCCACAAAAAGGGTTATCAGCTTGCCTGCCACGCAATCGGTGACGCAGCGATTGGTCAGCTCATTACTGCCTACGAAAAGGCACTTGCAGCCCATCCCGATCCTGACCGTCGCCACCGTATCGAACATTGCGGATTCTCTACGCCCGAACAGCATGAGCGGATGAAAAAGGCTGGCATCTATCCATGCCCGCAACAGGTTTTCATATACGACTTTGGCGATGCATATATTTCCGTTCTTGGTGAAGAAAAAGCGCTGTCGAGCTATCCACTCAAGACGTGGAAAGACCTCGGTTTCAAGCCTGCTACAGGAAGTGACGCGCCTGTCTGTCATCCAAATCCTTACCCTAACATCTATTCGATGCTCACGCGCGAAACCGGTAAGGGAACGGTGATGGATGCCCGTGAGCGTGTTTCGATCGAAGAAGCACTTCAGGTCTATACTGAATACGGTGCCTTTTCGCAGAAACTGGAGGATGTGAAAGGCAAACTGGTTCCGGGGCAGGTAGCTGATATCGCAGTGTTTTCACGCAATATGCTTAATGCAAAACCACAGGAAATTCTCAACGACACGCAGTGTATGCTCACTATTCGCGAAGGCGAAGTGGTGTTCGAACGTTCGTAAGAAGGACAGGCTGCGAGGCTTCGGTCCCGCCGCCTGAAGACGCTCATCGGATCTAAAAGAATAAAGTAAAAGGGGAAGACTATGAGGAAATTTTCATTGCTTGCGGCAATGTCTATCGCACTGATGGCGGGTACTGCCGCCTATGCTGCCAATGAACCGCGTTCGGGAGGCGTTATTAATTTTGTTGCACCTTATGGTGACAGCTTCTCGACCCTTGACGTTCAGGCTTCACCTGCAACTCAGGACGAGTTTTATGCCAAGGCCATTCATCGCACGCTTTATGATTGGGATGCGGATCAGAACAAGCCGGTACTCGGTCTGGCAACAGATGTAAGCGTTTCTGAGGATAGGCTCGTCTATACCTATAAGCTGCGCCAGGATGCATTTTTCCATGATGGCAAGCCATTAACGGCTGACGACATTATCTGGAGCTATACCCGCATTATGGACCCGAAGAAGGCTTTCCCGCCAGCCCGCTATATTGCCGAAATCAAGGGTGCCGAAGAATATACACAGGGCAAAGCCAAGGAAATCTCCGGTCTGAAGAAGATCGACGACCATACGCTTGAGATCACGTTGAAACAGCCAATTGATCCCGGCTATCAGTTCATGCGCAACAACACGGCGATTTATCCTGCTGGTCAGGGCGATAGCGAAGAATATCAGCGTCACCCAATCGGTCTTGGACCTTACAAATTCGCCGAATATGTTCCTGGCTCCCGTCTGACGGTTGAAAAATGGGACAAATATTACGAAAAGGGCAAGCCATACGCAGACAAGATCAACATCATGATCATGGGCGATGCTGCTGCCCGTGACGTTGCGTTCCGCAATAAGGAAATCGATGTGGCAGTGCTCGGACCGGCGCAGTACACTGCCTATCTTGCCGATCCTGAACTTGCGAAGAATATGGTGGAAGTAGCCGAGGTCTATACCCGCGCTGTTGGTTTTAACCCGGATTTCAAGCCGTTTCAGGACAAGCGTGTCCGCCAAGCAATCAACTACGCCATTGATAGCGATCTGATCATCAAGCGTCTCGTCAAGGACAAGGCCTATCGTGCCGTGGGTTGGCTTCCGAACTCATCGCCTGCCTTCGACAAAGATGCGAAGCCTTATCCCTATGATCCTGAAAAAGCGAAAGCTTTGCTTGCTGAAGCTGGCTATCCAGACGGTTTCGAGTTTGAGTTGACGGCGACGCAGAACGAAAGCTGGGGCTTGACCATCGTTCAGGCGATCATCCCGATGCTGGATAAGGTTGGGATCAAGGTCAAAGCAAAGCCGGTCGAAGCGTCCGTACTTGCGGATGTGGTTCCTGCTGGCAATTTCCAGGCCTATATGTGGTCACTCGAAAGTGGCCCAGATGCACTGACCGCAATGCAGTGCTTTTACTCCACGACACCGCAATCTGCATGTAATTATCAGAAGTTCGCCAATGCAGAATTTGATAAGATCGTCGATGAAGCAAAACTTGCGAAAACCGAAGACGAAAAGAATGCGCTGCTGAAAAAGGCCAACAATCTGTTGCAGGAAGAAGCGCCAGTCTGGTTCTTCAACTACAACAAGGCCGTCATGGCGCATCAGCCATGGTTGCACGGCTTGCAGCCAAACTCTGCGGAGCTAGCAGTACAGTCCTATGAAAAGCTTTGGGTCGACGACACGGCTCCGTCCGGTCGTTAATTCCGGCTGATCTGGATCGGCCCGCTCGATTTCGGGCGGGCCACTGATCCCCTTTGCTCCAGCGTCTTCCACGCTGATCCGAAAGGAGGACCGTGTGCTCTATTTTATCGCCCGCCGCGTCTTGCAGATGATACCGACAGTCATCGCAGTGTCGCTTCTGATCTTCGTCATTTTCAGCGTCGTTCCGGGCAGCATTGCTTCTGGTCTTATCGCCAACGGCAAGGGCATGAACGACCCGAAGATGGTCGAAAAGATCACGCAGGAGTTCGGTCTCGACAAGCCCGTTCATGTGCGTTTCGGCAACTATCTGGTGCAGTTGGCACAGTTCGATCTTGGCACGTCCTACCGATCGAGGCAGCCGGTTGTTTCGCTCATTCAGGAACGTATGTGGCCAACGCTGAAACTCGCTTTCGCAGCTATGGGATTTGCCATTCTGATTGGGGTGCCGCTTGGATTTATAGCGGCGCTGAAGCCTGGAAGCATTCTCGATAGTGTGACGATGATAGGCGCGGTCTCTGGCCTTTCACTGCCGCAATTCTGGCTGGGGCTGCTTGCAATGTATCTCTTTGCACTGACGCTTGGATGGTTGCCAAGTTTTGGTTACGGCAATGGCGGCATACGCAACATCATTCTGCCAGCACTCACTTTGGGTGTTGCACCGCTGGCGCTTCTCGCAAGGACAACACGCGCAGCTGTGCTTGAAGTTATGGGCGCGGATTTCATTCGCACAGCGCGATCAAAAGGCATGAACAGCTTCAGGCTCGTGACGTGGCACGTCATGCGAAATGCGCTTGTTTTGATCATTACGACAATCGGTCTGCAATTCGGATCGATGATGGGGCAAGCCGTGGTGGTTGAAAAGCTGTTTTCATGGCCGGGCCTTGGCTCATTGCTGATTGATAGCGTTTCGCTGCGCGACATTCCCGTCGTACAGGGGGCTATTCTCGTGATCGTATTGTGGTTTCTGGTCATCAATACGATTGTTGATATTCTCTACGCGGTTATCGATCCGCGCATAAGTCACGAGTAAGCCCATGAAGCTCCGTTTCAATCTCGTATTTGGCGGGTTCGTGTGCATCGTAATCGTGGGCGCGGCTGTTTTTGCACCGTTGCTGGCGCACTATAATCCGGTTCTCGATGCTGATTTGATGAATGCAGAACTGCCACCCGATGCACAATTCTGGTTTGGCACTGACGCACAAGGCCGCGATGTATATTCGCGCATCCTCTATGGCGCGCAGGTGTCATTGACCGTTGGTGTGGTCTCACAGTGCATCAACACGGTCATAGGCCTCTGTTTTGGAATTTCTGCTGGCTACTTCGGCGGCTGGTGGGACGATTTCGTCAATGGTCTCACAAATCTCATGCTGGCAATCCCGTCGCTAATCTTCGCGTTGGCGATCATGGCTGTTCTCGGCCCCGGTTTGCCGAGCCTTTTGCTCGCACTCGGTCTCACAAACTGGTCCTGGACGTGCCGTATTGCGCGCAGTTCCACCCTTTCGCTCAAGAAGCAGGGCTACATTCAGGCCGCCAAGATGCTGGGTTATAGCGATGTTCGCATCATGATTACGCAGATCCTGCCGAACATGATTGGACCTGTCCTTGTGATCGGCACACTGGGAATGGGTGACGCGATCCTCGCAGAAGCGGCACTTTCCTATCTGGGTCTTGGTATTAGTCCTCCGGATCCTAGTTGGGGCAACATGCTTACCGATGCGCGTGAGTTGATCGTGAATGCGCCTTGGGCAGCAGTGTTTCCCGGTCTTGCCATCTTTTTCACGGTGCTTGGTCTCAATCTGTTCGGTGACGGTCTTCGTGACTGGCTCGACCCACATATGAGGACGCGCAAGGTATGAGCGAACAAACACTTCTTGAGGTCGAAAATCTGCGGATCGATATCGTGTCTGGTTCGACCAATCATAATGTTGTTGAAGACGTATCCTTCACAATCGGTGCCGGTGAAACATTCGGTTTGGTTGGAGAGTCCGGCTGCGGAAAAAGCATCACCGCATTGTCAATGATAGGATTGCTGCGCAAACCACTATCGATAACCGGTGGCGCGATACGGTTCAAAGGGCAGGACTTGCGATCCATGTCGTCACGCGAAATGCGAAAGCTGCGTGGCAATCGCATCGCGATGATCTTTCAGGAACCGATGACCGCACTCAATCCGCTTTCACCCGTAGGGCGGCAGATTGCAGAAATGTTTGTGCTCCATCAGGGCGCAACTTGGCATGAGGCAGAGCGCAAAGCGGTTGAAGCACTGGCCAGCGTTCAGGTTCCCGCGCCGGAGCAGCGCGTGAAGAACTATCCGCATCAGATGTCGGGCGGTATGCGCCAGCGTGTGATGATCGCTATTGCGCTCGCATGCAACCCGGATCTGTTGATCGCCGATGAGCCCACGACGGCGCTTGATGTGACGGTTCAGGCGGAAATTCTCCGTCTGATGCAGGAGCTTTGCACAGCGCGTGGGACTTCCGTACTCATGATCAGTCATGATCTTGGTGTTATTGCGAAAATGTGCCGTCGCGTGGGTGTGATGTATGCCGGGCATCTTGTCGAAGAGCGCATAACAGCGGGTCTGTTTCACCATCCGGCGCACCCTTATGCTCATGGACTTCTGGCTTCGCTCCCGCAACTTGGTTCCCGCCAGAAAGACGGTCAGTTACGGCTGCAGGAAATCGAAGGCGTGGTGCCTTCCATTTCCGCTTTCCCGGCAGGCTGCAGATTTGAGCCGCGCTGCACGCGTGCCACCGATATTTGCCGCGTGCAAAAGCCGGACTGGACGCCACTTGAGGATGCGGGTGTGGTGAGGTGTTTCCATCATGAATGATATGCATTCGACGAAATTAGCAGAGCCATTGGTCAGAATTGATGATGTCTGCGTCTATTTCCCGGTGAGCGGCGGGATCTTCAGCCATTCCAAGCAATTGCTGCGCGCCGTCAATAATCTCAGCCTGACCCTTAATAAAGGCGAGTGCTTGTCCATCGTGGGTGAGTCTGGCTGTGGGAAATCTACGCTCGCCCTCTCCATTGTAGGTCTTCAGAAGCCAACCAGTGGACAGATCTATTTTGAAGGACGTCCGATTACTGGCAAGAATGAGCCTTCGCGGCTGGAGCGGGCAAAGATAGCGCAAATGGTCTTTCAAGATCCATTTGCTTCACTCAATCCACGCCAGTCGGTCTATACATCGCTCGCAGCACCTTTAAGACTTCATGGTGTAAAATCACGTAGCGAGGTTGATGGGCGCGTTGAGGAAATTCTACGCCTCGTCGGATTGAAGCCCGAGCAGGCAAAACGTTTCCCGCATGAGTTTTCCGGCGGGCAACGCCAGCGCATTGGGATTGCGCGCGCCTTGCTGCTCAATCCGAAAGTTATCGTGCTGGATGAACCTGTCTCAGCGCTAGATGTTTCGATCCGGGCACAGATCATCAATCTGCTGCTGGAACTGAAAGAGCGGCTTGGTCTTTCCTACATCATGATCAGCCATGATCTGAGCGTCGTTGAGCATATGAGTGATCGGGTGGCCGTTATGTATTTCGGCCAGATTGTTGAGAGTGGCCCCTGGGATCGGATATTCTCGAACCCGACGCATCCCTATACGCGGCGACTGATTTCGGCCATTCCCGATCCGATGACGGAATTGACAGGTGGTCGGTTGATCGATGATCGAAACCCACCCAACGCACCAGAAGGCTACGCGTTTTATCCCGAAAGCTTTGGTACACATGATGTGCATCAAGTGCCGCCACCCACGCAGTTTATAGATATCGGCAGTGAGCAACGTATCCGTGTGGTTCAAAAAACATAAAAGCGCCGGACACCGACGCGTTTCTTCAGATCATTTGAGGTGGAGGAACTGCTTCCTCCACTTCCGCTTTTTGAGCTGAGTAAGATTATTTACGAAGCTCGGCTTCGATCTCGTCCAACGTTTTGTCTTTTCCGATACCAGTCAGGAAGGGTAGACCCTTGATGACTGGCTTGGTGACGGAAGCGGAAATAGGCGTTGTTGAAACGATGAAATCCACATTGTCAGCTAAGGAGGCTACTTCCGTGGCCTTTGCCTGCTGAGCATTGAAGGTAAGCCCGCGCTTTTTCATTTCTTCGGTGACTGTTGCGTTGACTGCCGTAGATGTCGCTACACCTGTTCCGCAAGCGAAGAGAATTGTTTTTATTCTAGCCATGGTTTCCTCCAAGTGGTGTTCGTGCGTTCCATGAAACGCGCGAAGATCGTATTTTTTGTTGTCTCGAATTCAGCTGTTAAGATCTACTCTTAATTCAGCGCACTTTGAATGTCTTCAAGCGTGCGTGCCGCCTTCAGCCTATCGAGTGCATCTGGATCCTGAATTGTCGCCATAATCTGCTGCAAGGTTTCAATCTGTTTGTCCTTGTCATTGATGGCAAGCAGAAAGACATATCCAACAGAAACTGCTTCTTCAGGATCTTCCATATTGGCAAATTCAATTGGTGACTTCAGTGTTGCAAAGGCAATGCCAGCCTTGAGCACATGCTCAGGATCAGTATGTGGCACGGCAACGTTTTCTTCGCGCTCAAGCGGCAATCCTGTTGGCATCGTCAGCTCGCGGCTTACGACCGCGTCGGCGTAGCTTGGCTTTACATAACCCAGCTTTTCCAGCTTACCCGCCAGAATCCGGATGATTTCTTCATTGGTTTTTGCTTCGCTCTGAAGCTCGATCGCTTGTGGGTCGAGAAAATCAATCAGACCAGCAGCCATTTCATTCTCCGTTTAAAGAAGGTCGCACGTCGGTCTCGACGTGCGACTTTTATTTCATGCATCGATCATTGCCAACTTTAGGCGGCAGTTTCGTCTGCTGGTTCGTCTTCAGCGCCTGCCGCACGCTCCCATGCCTGGGTATTGCGGCGATAGAGCATGAAAAGTGCAGCAATAACAACGGCAATCACCGCGATACCAATAGCACCAAGCCACTGGATGGCCGATATGATGATGTATGGCACCCACAGGAATCCATCGACCACTGAAGTGATCTGCAAGGCGTTCTCAGGCAGCTTGAAGCCGGATGAAACCGCAGCGCTCGTAAACAACGGGGCAAGCGCATTGGCGACATAGAAGCCGATTGCCAGTGTGATCGTTCCTACAACGACCATGCGGAACACGTTTCCTTTCAGAAGCGGTGCAGTCATGGCGACGATGAAAGGAATGACGGCAAGGTCGGCAAACAGGATGACGCGGTTGCCTGGCAGGATGACGGAAAGAATGATCGCAATAGGCACCAGAATGAGCGACGACGAGATCGCGGCTGGATGTCCGATAAGGATTGCCGAGTCGAGACCGACGAGAAGTTCGCGGTCGCCGGTGCGCTTGCGCACAAATTCCTGTGCAGCGTCCGAAACCGGCAGCAGGCCTTCCATCAGGATTTTGACCATACGCGGAAGAAGCAACATAACGGCGGCAAGTGTCATGCCTGTACCGAAAACTTTCGCGAGTACGACGCCGAAATCCCCTGCGTTATAAAATGCGATTAGGCCGAGCACCAAACCGATAATCAGGCCGAGCACAACCGGCTCGCCGAATACACCGAAGCGACGTTCGATGGTTTCCGTGCTGATGTTGATCTTGTTGATGCCGGGTATGCGATCCATGATCCAGTTGAGCACGATTGCAATCGGCAGAATCTGTGCCGAGGCCAGATGTGGTACGGAAACTCCCGGTACACCGTAGAACTGTTGAACAGCACGCGCCGACCAGTCTGCAAACAGCAGAGACAGTGCTGCAACAAGTGCTGCAACAATGATGCCGTAAGCCAGATTATCGGTTGCAGCGACAACCAACGAACCGACGAAAGCAAAGTGCCAGAAGTTCCACACATCAACGTTCAACGTGCGTGTCCAGCGAAGCAGAAGCAGCACGATGTTGACCAGAATGCCGACAGGAATGACCCAAAGACCGACCGATGAGCCGAAGGCGATTGCTGCAGCCGAAGGCCAGCCTACATCAACAATATCGCGCTTGATGCCTGTGTTGGTGACAATTGCCTGAGCCACTTCGCCAATAGAAGTGAACATAAGACCCAGGACCAGATTGATACCGATGAAAGCAACCCCGATGGTGATGGCTGCACGGAAGGCTTTGCCCACTTTTGCGCCGAGTACCACCGCAATGATGAAGATGACGATAGGCAACAGAACAGTTGCCCCAAGCGTATCGACTGCCGTTTTTAGTCCGCTCAGAAATGCGTCCATCTATTTTCTCCTCCCCCCGGAGCACTCCCAAAGTGCGCCGAGCTAACAGAACGCCCTTATTAGATCGCACGTATCGACGTTTCAAAATGTGAATTGTGCGAAACGGCAGAACATTTGTATTCTATAGCAAACTAAAGTTGAATAACAAGATGGCATTTACGAGCAGGTTGAGTTGCGCGGCAAATGAACACTGGTATTGACTTAGAAACAAATGTTCATTAATCGATTGGATATCAGAGGAGACTGCGAGAATTTTTGCAGGGACGTTCAGGAGGAAACGATGGCAACTAACGTGGCGTTGACAGGCTTGGCGCGTGATATGCAGGCGCGGGCTGATAGTGGGCGACCAATCCGTATCGGACTGATTGGCTCGGGCGAGATGGGGACTGATATCGTCACGCGCGTTGCGCATATGCCGGGTATCGAAGTTGGTGCCATTTCTGAACTGCGCGTTCCCAATGCCCTGAAGGCCGTCGATATCGCTTTTCAGGAGGAAGGTCATGGCCGTGAGGTTTCGACCGCTTCCGATCTGACAGCTGCCATGGAGGCTCACAAGGTCGCCGTAACAGATAACGCCAATCTGATCCTCGAAAACGATCTTATCGATGTTGTAATCGACGCAACCGGTGTTCCGGCTGTCGGTGCCGAGATTGGCCTTCGCGCCATGGAGCACGGCAAGCATCTTGTCATGATGAATGTCGAAGCAGACGTGACAATCGGCGCTTATCTGAAAGCAGAAGCCGAACGTCTTGGTGTTACCTATTCATTGGGCGCTGGTGACGAGCCGTCATCTTGCATGGAGTTGATCGAGTTTGTGAGTGCCATGGGGCATCCAATTGTGGCCGCCGGCAAGGGCAAGAATAATCCGCTCAATATTGATGCAGTCCCTGACCAATATATAGAAGAAGCCACGCGCCGTAACATGAACGTGCGCATGCTGGTGGAATTCGTCGATGGTTCAAAAACCATGGTCGAAATGGCCGCTATCGCCAATGCGACAGGTCTTGTCCCGGATAAAGCCGGCATGCACGGTCCGGCTGCGACCCTTGATCAGCTCAACAAGACACTGATCCCCGAAAAGGACGGCGGTGTGTTGTCTAAAGTTGGTGTGGTTGATTATTCGATCGGGAAGGGTGTAGCGCCCGGCGTGTTTGTCGTCGCCGACATGTCGCATCCACGTATTTCCGAGCGCATGGAAGACCTGAAGATGGGCAAGGGTCCATATTTCACGTTCCATCGCCCGTATCACCTGACGTCCCTCGAAGTGCCGCTGACTTGCGCCCGCGTTGTTCTTTACGGCAAGCCTGACATGGTTCCGCTTTCAAAGCCGGTCGCAGAAGTGGCTGCGGTTGCAAAGAAGGACATGCAGCCGGGCGAACAGCTCGATGCAATTGGTGAATACTGCTACCGCGCATGGATCATGACTTCGGGCGAGGCGCGCAGCGCACATGCGATCCCTTGCGGGCTTTTGCAGGGTGGGAGTGTGACCAAGCCGATCAAGAAGGGTGAGCTTATCACTTACGATAATGCGGCCGTGGCTTCCGGTTCCAAAATTGCTGAACTGCGCGCGCGTCAAGATAAGCTCGTTTACGGAGCGTGAGGACAAAACATCATGGTTCAAGCCAAAAAAGTCGAACCGCAGGATTTGGGCGACCGTCATAACTTACCTTATGCCTTCCGCACCTATTCGCCGGAGCAACTGAAAGAAGCGCTGCACAAGATGTATCTCATCCGCCGCTTTGAAGAAGGCGCGGAAGAAAGCTACACGCGTGGTCTCATTCACGGAACGATGCATCTTTCCATCGGGCAGGAAGCGAGCGCGATGGGATCGTGTCTGCCACTCAATGATGATGACATGATCACGTCGACCCATCGCGGACACGGTCATTGCATCGCCAAGGGCGCAGACGTGAAGCGTATGTTTGCTGAGTTTTTTGGCAAGGAAACGGGTTATTGCAAAGGCCGTGGTGGTTCGATGCACATTGCCGACGTTTCCAAGGGAAATCTTGGCGCAAACGGTATTGTCGGTGGCGGTATTCCGATTGCGGTCGGAGCTGCGCTTTCCGCCAAGAAGCAGAAAAACGGCAAGGTAGTCGTATCGTTCTTTGGTGATGGCGCAAACAATGAAGGTGCTTTCCACGAAGCGCTCAATATGGCGTCTGTTTGGAAGCTTCCTGTTGTTTTCGTTTGTGAAAACAATGGTTACGGCATGTCTACCTCCACCAAGCGCTCCACAGCAGTTGCCAATGTTGCAGACCGCGCCGCAGCTTACAATATGCCCGGAGTGATCGTCGATGGTAACAATCTGTCGGAGGTGGCAGAGGCCATCAATGAAGCCACTGAACGTGCACGGCGCGGCGATGGTCCGACACTCATTGAAAACAAGACATACCGCATTCGTGGTCATTCCAAAAGCGATCGCAACCGCTATCGCACCAAGGAAGAAATCGAGCATTGGCAGAATGATCGCGATCCAATCGCGCATTTTGAGGCCGATTTGAAAGCCTATGGCTTCATCAATGACGCCGAGATCAAGGAAATCCGCGCTCAAGTGGAGAAGGAAATCGCTGACGCGATCGAGTTCGCCAGGAATAGCCCGGCACCTGATCTGACCAACCTGACCCGCGACGTTTACACGGACGATATTTGAAAATGGACACGACAATCCGTGAGTTGAGCTATTCGCAAGCCATCCAGGAAGCAATGGCAATTGCCATGGAACGCGACGACCGCGTATTCCTGATGGGTGAAGATATTGGCGTCTATGGCGGCGCATTTCAGGTGACAGGTGATCTGGTGCATCGCTTTGGTGAAGACCGGGTCATGGATACGCCGATTTCAGAATTGGGCGGTGCGGGCGTTGCGGTCGGTGCAGCACTGACCGGTATGCGTCCGATCTTTGAGTTTCAGTTCTCCGACTTTGCAGCGCTCGCGATGGAGCAGATCGTCAACCAGGCTGCAAAAATCCGTTACATGCTTGGTGGTGCAGTTTCGGTGCCACTGGTTATGCGTTTTCCGGCAGGGTCGGGAACGGGTGCCGCGGCACAGCACAGCCAGAGCCTTGAAGCATGGCTTGGCCATGTGCCGGGTCTCAAAGTTTTGCAGCCAGCGACACCTTACGATGCGAAGGGTATGTTGCTCGCAGCTGTTGAAGATCCCGATCCGGTTATGATTTTTGAGCATAAGCTGCTCTACAAGACCAAAGGTCCGGTTCCTGAAGGCTTCTACACTGTGCCAATCGGCAAGGCGGAAGTAGTTCGCGAAGGGCGCGATCTGACCATCGTTGCAACGGCTATCATGGTGCACAAAGCCCTTGATGCCGCCGCTGAACTTGCCAAGGAAGGCATTGATGTTGAAGTGATCGACCTGCGCACCGTGCGTCCGATTGATCGTGAAACCATCATCAAAAGCGTCAAGAAGACGTCAAAGCTTATTTGCGTTTACGAGGCGGTAAAGACCCTTGGTATTGGCGCTGAAATCTCTGCTATTGTGGCGGAAAGTGATGCGTTCGACTATCTGGATGCGCCAATCGTGCGTCTCGGCGGAGCAGAAACCCCAATCCCTTATAACCCCGACCTTGAACGCGCGACCGTTCCACAGGTACCCGATATCCTGAATAGCGCTCGTGATCTGGCCAGGGGAGTGCGCTAGCCATGGCTGTGGAAGTCATTCTCCCCAAGGTCGATATGGATATGGAGACGGGACAGATTTCGCGATGGTACGCCAAGGATGGCGATACCGTTACGAAAGGTCAGCTTCTCTTTGAAATCGAGACCGACAAGGCGGCGATGGAAGTCGATGCGCCAGCATCGGGTATTATCGCGGATATTAGTGCGTCTGAAGGGACTGTTGTGCCTGTCGGTCAGGCTGTGGCCTGGATTTACGCAGAAGGGGAAGCACGTAACGGCAAGTCGGTTCCGCTTGTTGAAGAATCCGTCGCTGTTGCCCAAGTGGAGGCGGTAGTCGAACCGGTAACCCTGAAACGGGTTGAACCTCAGTCCTCCCAAGACGATGAATCGGGTTCAGTCAATGACGTTCGGGCAACACCGCTCGCTCGTCGGCTTGCCCGCGAAGCAGGCATTGATCTTACGTCTATTCAAGGTTCAGGCCCGAAAGGGCGTGTTCAGAAGAAGGATGTTGAGGGAAATATCATTGCGACAAAGCCTATAAACACAGCGATAGCAGCAAAGCCCTCTCCGAGTAGAATCACCGCACCTGTCGCATCTAGACAGCTCAATGCAGTCTGGCTGCGTGAGGGTGAAGCAGGCCGCTTGCCGGTTGTTTTGATTCATGGTTTTGCCGCCGATCTCAATTCGTGGCGTGGATTGTTTGCCGGTGCATCGCTTGGTCATCCAATTCTAGCACTCGATCTTCCAGGACACGGCAATTCACCACGCGTCGTTCCTGAAAGCATAGACGACATTGCAGCAAGCGTTGAGGCAACGCTTGCATCATTGGGTGTAACATCCTGCCATATGGTCGGACATTCACTTGGTGGAGCGGTTGCGACTGTAACGGCTGCTCGCGGTGTTGTCGATGTGCGTTCGCTGCTGCTGATTTCGTCGGGCGGCTTGGGGCCACAGGTCAATGGGGCGTTTATAACGGGTCTCGTCGGCGCGAAAAGCGAAGCCAGCATCGTTCCCTGGCTGAAACTGCTCGTCGCTGATGAGAGCCATCTGACAAAACCTTTCATCAGTGCGACTGTTGCTCAGGCAATGGATGCAGAACTGCGCGACACGCAGGAAGCAATTGGTGCCCGGTTCTTTGCAGATGGTACGCAGACCTTTGAGGTACGCTCAAGCATTGCTTCGCTTGCTATACCAGTGCGGCTTATCTTCGGTGTCGAAGACAGTGTTATCCCCGTCGCTCATGCTCGTGGCTTGCCGGGGAGAGTGGGCGTTCACATTTTCGCAGGGTGTGGACACATGCCACAAATCGAAGAGCGAGCTGCGGTGTTGCAAATCCTTAAAGAATGCGTGGCAGCTGCCAATTGATGCCCGTTTCGTCGCAGATGCGGCAATTAAAAAAGCACATCGTCGCAAAACGATGTGCTTTTTGCATTTAATGGGATTGCCCTCTGAGTATCTCAGCAGCACTTTCCTCATCAGTGATGAGAACGGTTGGCTTCAGAAGCTCTAATGCACCAAGCAGAGCTGCGATCTTCTCTTTTCCACCTGATGTAAGAATACGCTGCGGTGTCTTCTGAAGGCTCTCAATTTTGGCCGACATGACACGATCATGCACTGGATCATCAACGATTTTGCCATTTATATCGTAGAAGTGGAACAACACGTCGCCGACGGCACCGTTCTCGATCAGGGACAGTTTCTGTGCCTCATCGATCAGGCCCACGCGATAAGACGTGCTACTGGCTGTCTGAATATCGCCAACGCTGAGCAAAACCATATCGAGTTCTTCGGCCATGTCCAACACAGTATTCAGCCCACAACGCTCGATAAGTGCGATCCGCGTTTCTTTGCTGTCGACCAGAGCAGGGGCGGGGATCAGATAGCCTTCTCCCTGAAAAATCTGCGCAAATTGCCACGCAAATTCCGGTGGGTTGGAGCGACGCGGTTGCACGATGCCGCCAAGCAGAGAAATTACCTTGAGATCGTTGAGCGGCCGGGCACCGATATGTTGCAGGGTACTGGAAAGGGTACGCCCCCAGCCCACGCCGATTGTCATGCCATGCTGCACTTTTTCCGAAAGATAAGCACCCGTTGCCGCACTGATCGGTGGTATTGGATCAATGTCAGACGAAGAAAGTGGTGCGACAATCGCGCGCTCAAGCCCGAAGGTTTTTTCAAGCTCAACTTCTAACGATGTCAGACTTGCCAACTTGCCTTCGATCGTAATTTTCACTTCGTTTCGAGCGCGGGCATCAGCAAGAAGGCGAACGATTGTGACACGACCGACCCCCAGCGCTTCGGCGATATCATTCTGGGTCATTTGCTCGACATAATACATCCACGCAGCTCGCGTTCGCAGCCGACTTGTTCGATTTTCTGCAGCCACACCTTCCGATCCAATGATGAGGTCCGCTGCTTCCGGATTTTTCTGCGTCTTCTTGCCGGCTTTTTTCAAAACTGTCCCTCAAATTATTGACGTATTATTACATTATAGAAGTAGTGTTCTTACACCGAAACTATTGCTTTTCCTCCCGAAGGCAAACAATAATTCATGTGCTTGGTGCATCCTGTTAGGATGGCGCTGTGGTTGAGGAAAATGAATATGTTACGCATTCTTTCAGAAGAAATTGCAGTCAATCTGAAGGACCGCCTGCGCGAGGTTCGATACATGATTCGTCGCAACCGACATGAAAGTTTGCAGGTCGAGCAATCAGCGACACGCCCGGGAGAAATCGTATCGCCGGAGTTGTTGCTTGGACATGCGGCAAGCGCGATTGATATGGCGCTGACCACGGCTGAAACAATTTCGATCTCACTGATTTCTTCTAATCCAAATGTGCATAACAGCGCGCCGAATGTGAAGGGTTTGTCGGTTTATTTCGGTACTGGTGCCGAGGGCGCACGTGCTTTTCGTCGGGATATGTATTATCTCACAAAAGAAGTGCTCCGCCGCCATCAGTTGCAGAATGTGCTGGTCCAGGAAGCAACATTTGTCATGGTTCATGCCAGAATGATGCAGAAGCATGGCTTGTTGCTGAAAAGTGTCTTTTCTTCAAAAGCTGAGGATAGGAAGATTGCAGCAACGGCTAAAGCTGTCGCTGCCATGTTTTTGGAACTGCTTGACGAAGTACCAGTGCGCTTTATCTCGACGCATGGTCATTGCGACCCACAGGCGCTACGTAGATTTGAAACAACGTGCTTTGCGGCATTTGGTGTCGCTTGTGGTCTGGCCACAGCAAAGGCCGCAGATCTGGCAGACGTAGATCCTTTGGAAAGCGCCATCCTGTCGCTTGATGTACGCCATGATCGTCTCATGCAGGCGGCAGAGGACCGCGATGAGGCTCAGCTCGAAGTATTATTCCAGACTTTAATTGCTCATCTTCCATAAAGTAAAAGCCCGGATAGCGATATCCGGGCTTCTTGTAGGTGCCTTGTAGGCAAGATCTAACCGCCAAACATATCTGCGATATGCTTTTTTGCGCGTGGAATTGAAGCCGGGCTCATGCTGAGTTCGGTCAATCCCATACGAATGAACTCGCCGATAAGCTCCGGCTTTCCAGCTGCTTCACCGCACATGCCGACCATGATTCCTGCTTCCGTTCCCGCTTTCGCGGTCATCTCAATTGCAGCCATTACAGCCGGATGGCTGACATCATTGAGCTTTGCAACGGTTGGATTGAGCCGATCTGCAGCCATCACATACTGTGTTAGATCGTTGGTGCCGATGGAAAAGAAAGCAGCTTCTTTTGCGAGCTCTCGGGCAGCGAAAACCGCTGCAGGTGTCTCTATCATTACGCCAAGGTCAAACTCAGCAAATGTTTTGCCTTCGGATTTAAGCTCAGTGATGCATTCCACGATAAGGCGTCTGGTTGCGCGGATTTCTTCAACGTCGGAAACCATTGGCAACATAACTTTGAGATTGCCGTTAACCGCAGCACGCAAAAGTGCCCTAAGCTGCGGTTTGAACACATCAGGACGGTCGAGGCACATGCGAATGCCGCGCCAGCCAAGGAAAGGGTTTTCTTCCTCGGGGAACTCAATCCCCGCAATCGGCTTGTCACCACCAATATCAAGCGTTCGAACGATTACGGAGTTTGGCGCGAAAGCTTTTAGAAGTGCCGTGTAGGTTTCTGTCTGCATATCTTCTGAAGGCAGGTGAATATGCTTCATGAACAGAAGTTCGGTGCGAAAAAGTCCGACGCCCATCGCACCGGCTTCAAGGGCTACATCAATTTCTTCCAGCGCACCCATATTGGCGGCCACTTCGATTATTGTTCCGTCAGGGCGACGCGGCGTGATGGAGCGGTAAGCATCCAGTGCCTGCCTTTCCTGCAGCGCTTCGGAAATGCGCGCTTCGATTTCGTTGCGGGTGGCTATATCCGGATCGGCATGAACGATGCCGAAACTTCCATCCACTGCTACGGTCCTCGCATTCTTGAGTTCTTGAACTGCACTTCCAAGACCAAGAACAGCGGGAATTCCATGTGTGCGTGCGATGATGGCAACATGCGATGTTGCGCCGCCATGGCCGCAGACTACGCCTTTGATCTTCTTGAGCGGCGCGCGGGCAAGATCCCAAGCGCCGATGTCGTCGGCAATGAGCACCGAGCCTTCCGGCAGGCCTTCAAGATTGATGTCTTCCTTGCCAAGCAGAGCCAGACAGATCTGGCGGCTGACAGCGTGCACATCATCCGCGCGTGCGTTGAGATACGGATCATCAAGTGCCGCAAATTGGCCTGCTACCGTTGAAGCTGCGGCGAGCATGGCGGAAATCGCATCCAGACCGTCCCGGATAAGCCCAAGTGCTTCGTCGGTCAGGCTATCATCTGCAGCAATATCTTTTAATGCCGCCACGATGCCCCTGTCTGCGTCAGCGAGATTACCGCTGGAAAGGGAAGCATCCATGCGCTGTTGGACTGTTGCAATTGCAGATTTGAAATGGGCAATCTCGGCGTCTATTTCAGAAGCTGCAAGTTTTCGACCCAAAGGTCTAATCTCTTCAGGGAAGAACGGAAAAGCTGCTCCCAATGAAATACCTTCGCTGGCCCCCACACCTTTTATCTGACCAGCAGGAAGCTTGATCGTGATTGCAGGCTGAGGGGTCGCTTCGGCTTGAGGCGCAGAATTAGGAGCTGGCTTTGTCGAGATTGTCGTTTCTTCAAGGCCCGCCTGTGGGTTCTCCAGATAGCCTATCAAAGCCTCAATAGCTTCAATCGCATCTGCACCATCGGCACGAACGGTCACTTCATCGAGCTCTTTTACGCCAAGCAACATCAGCTTAACGGAGCTTTTGGCACTTACGCTTTTTCCTGCCTTGGCAATTTCGATGTCACTCTCAAAACCTTTGGCCAGTTTAACAAAGCGAGTTGCAGGGCGCGCATGCAGCCCTTCATGCACCCGGACGATCGTCGAGCGTTCCATTTATGTAAGCCTCAAATCGACATCTGAAACGATTTCACATCCATGACATAAAAATCGTTTCAATTGTCTGTTTTAACACGCGATTCTTATTCCAGAGATGGCCAGTTCCTAGCCATCGATGGTGATAATCTGCCCTTCTTTGAGAGCAGCGACAAGGTCTTCACCTGCTATTTCGCTGGCACAGATCTCACCAGGGCGATCAGTCGAATTCGCGCCCGTGAATGAAATAACCACATGCCCGATTTCGCGGACTTTCTGCCAGGCGCTTTCACCAACGGCAGTAATTTCTGCTTTGAGCGAGCCAATGGTGATTTTTGCTCCAATAGCGGGAGCTGATACCTCAGGACCTTCTTCCACAACGTGAAGAACAGATACTTCTGCCAGTTCAGGTGGCGAGCCGTCAGCAAACAGGATGAGAACGCCGCCTTCGGCGAGATCCGCTACTTCCGGGCCGATCGCGGTGATCCGCGTTTTCAGATGTATCGACATAGAGGCGGTCCTTTCTTGATATGGTCGTTCGATGTCCACGACAGTCGATCAGGAGCATCGATATTGTACATGTTTTGGGAAATTGCCTGCCGCCGCTTTTGTTGCGGCAGGCTCCGAGTTTCAAAGCACTGCGAGGCTGACGAGCCATGCGATCAGAACCGAAAGAGGCCCCATGATCTGACGGCTGATCAATACTGCCGGAACACCAATTTCAATGGTCTTAGGCTTCGCTTCTCCAAGTGCCAGGCCAACTGGCACGAAGTCACAACCGACCTGTGTGTTGTAGGCAAATAGTGCAGGCAGGGCCATCGCCGGGGCAATTGTGCCGTTTGCGATCTGTGGCCCGATGATTGCCACGCCGACAACCTGTGCAATAACCGCACCTGGTCCGAGGATTGGCGAAAGAAACGGTAGGCCACAAATTGCAGAAAGCACCAGCAAACCAACAATGTTGTTCGCAAGTGGTCCGAGCGGCTGAGCGAGGATGTCACCGATGCCCGTGTATAGGATCAGGCCGATCAACATCGTTACGAACGCCATGAACGGCAACACGTTGCGGATAACCTGATCAATTGTGCGGCGACCAGCCTGGAAGAAGATACCAACGACACGGCCCATCACGCGACCGATGCTACTGATAAGGCCGACAATACCGCCTTCGCTTGGCAGTTCGACCGGAGCAGGGGCTTCTTCTTCTGCGGCTGCAGCAGCAGGAGCTGCAACGGCAGAACCATCAGCCGGCACAATATTTTCTGGTTTCACACCTGAAACATAAATGTCCTCGGTGATGAATTGCGCTAGAGGCCCGGATTGTCCGACCGGCGTAATGTTCACCGTTGGAATGCGCTTGCGTGGATAGACGCCGCAACGGGCCGTGCCTCCGCAATCAACAACCACAACGGCCATTTCGCTTTCGATTGGCGGCGAGCGGAAACCGTCAACGGCCTCTGCGCCGGTCAGCTCAGCAATCTGGCGTGCAAGTGGATGGATACCACCGCCAGTGACCGATACCACCTTATTACGCTGCTCGGTTGGCTGTATCACGAGCGGGCCGCCCCAGCCATTTGAGCCGCGGGAAATCTTAACTGCCTTATAGGTCTTTACCATGTCGTCCTCCCCAATTCCCGCTTACAGCTCAATGCCCTGACGCCGCGCCATGATGGCGGTGATGCGTTCTGTGAGTATGCCTTTGAGGAGGATCACGACGAGACCAACGATGGCATACCAGATGGCGACGTTGATATGATAGCCTGTTGGAACCGCGCCCTTCTTCTCAAGTTCGAGCAGTGCGACGAGTACGCCGCCCCAGACAAAGTATTCGCCCGGATTGATATGCGGGAAGAGACCCAGCGGCGGATGGACGTAAGACACAGCCGCGTCATAGAAAGCAGGCTTGTATTTCTCGTCCAGGAACGAACCAAATGTATAAGCCATTGGGTTTGTCAGGAAGAAGACCGCGAGCACTGGCAGAACAGTATAGCGGGTAAGCGCGATACGGCCGGCGCTGCGTGCGAGGCCATGGACACGCTTTTCACCGACCAGTTCAGTTACGGCGTAGAACGCAGTCATCAGCACGACGAGTGTTGGGATGATACCGGTTACAAATCCGGCGAAAACTTCGCCACCCTTTTGGAAGACGCCAATGAAGTGCTTGCCAATAGAGGCAAGCCAGCCAAGCTGCTCTTCCTGCTGGACGTTCTGAAGTCGTTCTTTGAACTGATCGACGGTAATTCCGCCGCTGCCAGCATCGCCCGGCGCGGTGGTGGTCGCTTGTGCAAGCTGCAGTAAATCGTTTCCTGCATGCTCTGCGGCGTGTTTGCCATGCAGGGCGGCATCGGAAATCATGCTGCCAGCCATATGGATAGATTGCATTGTTACGTCGGCATGTTGTGCCAACATCGTCACTATCGACATTGTTCCTCCTCGATTGCTTGTTTCAGGCAAGCAACTCCTATGCTCCCACTGCCCTCAGACCTTCGAGCTCGATCCCATCGGATTGATCTCTTATGCGACCGATCTGCTCTATAGCCTGTTTGGCAGCAGCCACCACTTCAGGCTTTCCTTCTCCAATTGCGGGATTGTCCTGCAATTCGCTGAGACTCATTCCCTCGAAGCCTTCGCGACGGCTGAATTGTGCAAAAACCGTCCGTCCGCTCATTTGCAGGAAGCGTCGCACCACCAAGTTGCGGTCTGCGACGATCAACACGATGACACCTTTGCCGAAGCGTCCCCGAATATGCCCAGCGCCAACAAAACCGTCAGAGTATTTCGAAGTGATGCCCTTCATCACATCGGAATAGTGGCGCATCTGGAACCAGACGCCCAGCGACTGAAAGCCCCACAGCAAAGCAAGCGCCAGCAAAGCCCATTGCCAGATAGCCATTTTGATCTCCTCCCACGAAGGACGAACAGGATATTTTTTCGCGTTCGTCATTCACCAATTAGAGAACATTTGTCTTCCAGAATGTCAATATGTATAATTATCGCCGATAACCGACGGCGAATGAAGACTGGCATTTCCATCGGTTTCGCATAATGTCATTTGCAAACTGGAGGCCGCTGGCAACATGGACTTGCTACTCAGAGAACAAATGGCATCGATGCCTGATTTGCGCCATCGACTACGCCAACTACGCTGGTTCAGGGCGACATTTCGTAAGCATGCAAGCTTGTTGCATGAGCTCTATGGCGTTGATTACGACATTGATGAAAAGAAGCTCACTGAGGCGTTTCTGAACTGGGTTGAGCTGGTTAATCAGAATAAGCGTTTTGCCAAGGTGGATCGCAAGGATTTTATCATCTTCGCTGCGGGTCTCGTGTTGCGCGAGCTGATCCGTGTGTCACCGGTGAGGGTCGTTTCATCACCGAGGCATGCCAAGGACGATTCTGCCCGCCTTTACGAGATCGTCAGCTTCTGGCCGGAAGGTTTTCTATACACCAACTACTGCATCTGCGCGATTGCTGCAGTGCAAGAGCAGGAGTTTGGTAAAGTGCCTGATATCGACCAGTGTGCCGATGATCTGCGGACATGGTGGTCGTACAAGGAAAATGTCTCGGAAATGCCAGGTTATGCAATCGCGTTCCTTGATAAGTTTCTTGGCAGCGAGCCGAACTGGGTTATGCCTGATCTTGCATCAGCGCGCGCCGCTGTAAAACGTGCGCTTGGCGACAATAATCCAGCTAAAAAGATACAAAAAAGATAGCCACACTCAACCGTTGTTCATGTCTATGACAAACCTTTCTGTTCGGCTTGGTTTTTCAAGTCGCAGGCCTGACCACTTACGTCTTTGACAGATGAAGGTTTCTTGTCCCGTTCAATTCGGATTGCAGTCATGAAGCCTTCGAGCGGGGCATCAATGCGGAATTGCATTTTCGCACTTCAAAATTCTTACATTTTTCGATAGGCAATCGACAAATGTAAGAATTTTGATTAACGTTGAAGCTGAGTATTGAACGAAGACTCTGCCCAATCCAAACGGTTGGCGAGAAAGGCTGAAAATTCAGGCTCTTGACGGATTGATAACAAATGAGTTGACAAGCGCCAGCATAGGCTGACAAATGTCATAGTGAGGTGGCGTAACTCATTTGGACGGAGAGTCTAAGGGATTGCCGGTTCATTTTAGGGGTGGGAGCCCCTGAATACTGCTGGGAGGAGATGACGTGTCATCGTATGGCGTGGATAGGCAGACTCTTTTTCTGCTTCTGATCAATTGCGCGGTTCTAGCCGCAGGCGCGGCTTTCGCCGGTGCCAATTTTATGGATAGCTATAATTTGCAGTCTATGGCTGCACAGGTGCCTGAGCTTGGTCTGCTTGCGCTGGGTGTTATGCTTGCCATGATCTCGGGAAACGGTGGCATCGATCTTTCGGGCATTGCGCTTGCCAATCTTGCAGGAATTGTCGCCTTCCTGTTGACTAGAAATTTTATCCCGGTTGCCGAGACACCGCTCCTGTTCTCATGGACTTTTGCCGGTTTGGCTGTAGCGGTTGGCCTCGTAGGTGGTTTGATCAATGGAATCATGATCGCCTATGCGCGACTTACGCCGCTGATTGCAACCCTCGGCACCCAGCTGGTTTTCACGGGTGTAGCAGTCTTCCTGACCAATGGTTCTGCGATCAGCCTCGGCTATATCGAGCCGCTGGATAATTTTGGCAATATGCCTGTGCTCAGCATACCAATGTGCTTTGCGCTGTTTCTTGCAATTGCTGCCCTTCTGGCTTTTCTTCTGAAATACACGCCATTCGGCGTGAAGTTGATGCTGATGGGGAGCAACTCGAAAGCCGCGCGTTATGGCGGCATCAACGAAAAGCGTATGCTGCTTATTACCTACACGATCTGCGGTGTATTGGCCTCAATCGCGGGTATCATCATCGCAGCGCGCAATTCGTCCGTGAAGTGGGATTATGGCGGTTCTTACGTGTTAATCGCTATTCTTATTGCCGTGCTTGGCGGTGTTAAACCCGAAGGTGGCTACGGTAAGGTTCTTTGCGTGCTGCTAGCCGCAACAGCACTGCAGATTCTCTCAAGCCTGTTCAACTTTATGAACATTTCCAATTTCTTCCGCGACCTTGCCTGGGGTGTGCTGCTTCTAGTGCTGCTGGCTTCGGCGCGCGTGCATCTGGGCTACTGGTTGCGACTAAGAAGATGATCAATTCCCTGATGCCCAGCGGGAGGAACTTTGCGGGGCATGAGGAATGAAACTCAACAATAAGCATCCCTATAATTGGAGGAGAAGCATGCGTATAATTTCCAAACTAGCTGCTTGCACAATGCTCGCAGGAGTTGCGATGGCCGGTATCGCCGTTGCACAGGATAAGCCAACCATCGTGACTGTCGTGAAGGTAACTGGTGAGAACTGGTTCACGCGCATGAACGAAGGCGTTGATGCCTTTGGCAAAGACAATGCCGATGTCAGCGCAAGCCAGGTCGGTCCGGCAAAGGCAGATGCTGCACAGCAGGCTCGTATTCTTGAAGATCTCGTTGCAAAGAACGTGTCTGCAATTGCCGTAGTGCCAATGGACCCATCGGCACTTGAAGGCGTACTGCGTCGTGCTGCCCAGCGTGGCATCAAGGTCATCGCACACGAAGGTGACAGCCTGACCAATGTTGATGTCGACATCGAAGCATTCGACAACAAGGCATTCGGAACGCGTATCAATGAAGCGCTTGCAAACTGCATGGGCAAATCCGGCAAATGGACTTCATTCGTGGGTTCGCTCGGAAGCCTCACGCATAATCAGTGGGTTGATGCAGGCGCTACTAACGCAAAGCAGTATCCAGATATGGAACTGGTTGCTGAGAAGAATGAATCCTTCAACGATGCTAATAAAGCCTATGAAAAGGCCAAGGAAATCCTGCGTAAATACCCTGATATCAAGGGCTTCCAGGGCTCATCGGCTATTGATGTGATTGGTATCGGCCGTGCTGTTGAAGAAGCTGGTCTGCAGGACAAGACCTGCGTTTATGGCCTTGGTCTGCCAAAGGATACCGGCCCATATCTTGAAAGCGGTGCCGTCGATCAGATCTTCTTCTGGGATCCGAAAGATGCAGGCTATGTAATGAACAAAGTCGCTGATCTGGTTCTTAAGGGTGAGGAAATCAAGGACGGTATGGACCTTGGCGTTCCTGGCTATGAGAAAATGACGGTAATCAAGGGACCGGGCAAGGGTGTCATCATGCAGGGTCAGGCATGGGTAGACGTGGACAAGTCCAACTACAAGAACTTTCCGTTCTAAGAAGCACTCTGCCTGTCCGATAATATTCCGGGGCTGTAACACCACAGCAGCCCCGGAACTGCGATATCGCACCCAACCAGTTCGCGCCTTGAGAAAACGCAAGGCGCAGAAGTGTCTGAGAGTTTCAGGAAATTTCCATGCACGCTACAGATTCAACACCTGCATCAACACCGCCATTTCTTGAGATCAGAAGCGTCAAGAAATCCTTTGGCGGCGTTAAGGCGCTCAAGGAAGTAAGCCTTGTTATCGAAGCAGGTCAAATCTATCATCTGATGGGTGAAAATGGCTGTGGCAAAAGCACATTGATCAAAATCCTCTCCGGCGCGCAGCCTGCCGATGAGGGGCAGATTTTTATCGACGGCGAACCAACAGGCGCCCGCGCAGGCGACCTTGGGGCCATCGGTTCTTTACGCGCAGGTATCGAGACGGTTTATCAAGACCTTTCGCTATTGCCGAACTTTTCTGTTGCCGAGAATGTCGCCTTCACCGAGCAGCTCGTTGAAGCGTCAGGGAAACTTGCGCGTAAGCTCGATGTTTCGGCACTGAATGCAACAGCGCGGCGTGCACTCGCGGAAGTGCATCTTCCCACCGATAATGCCTTCCTGAAACGCAGAACAGATACATTGCCGCTTGCCACGCGTCAGCTCATCGCAATTGCACGCGCGGTTGCTTCCGAGGCGCGCCTGGTCATCATGGATGAGCCGACGACCTCACTGACGCGACAGGAGGTGGTCAATCTTTTGCGCGTTGTCGAAAAGTTGCTCAGCAAAGGCGTTGCTGTCCTTTTCGTCACGCATAAGCTTGATGAGTGCAAGTCGCTCGGCGGTCGTGCAATCATCATGCGTGATGGCGTGAAAGTCGCTGAACTTGATGTTGCAACGCATACGAAGGCTGAGTTCAGCCATTGGATGACTGGTCGCGAAATCAGTGAAACTCGATATCGCACCGACCCCAAACTGGGCAATGTGATGCTGGACGTCGAACACCTAGGTGACGGACGGAATTTTGAATCTGTTTCGCTTTCACTGAAGAAGGGCGAAATCCTTGGTGTGACTGGTCTGCTTGACTCAGGCCGCAATGAACTGGCGCTGGCGCTTGCTGGTGTTGTGCCGGCGAGCTCTGGCAAAATCCGGCTGAACGGCGAAGAAATCGCACCACAATCGGCCGCTGACGCAATCCGCTTTGGTATTGGCTATGTCCCGGAAGATCGGCTTACAGAAGGTCTGTTTCTAGAAAAGCCTATTCAGGACAATATAACGCTTCCGGTCCTTGATCGTCTGCGCAATGCTCTGGGCATGATCAGTGGAAAACGTGCCAGGAAGGTCGCGGAAGATAGTGTCGCCGACCTTCAGATTGTTGCACCGGACGTCACTATTCCGGTTCAATCGCTATCGGGTGGCAATCAGCAACGTGTCCTGATTGGGCGCTGGCTGACCATCAATCCGCAGCTTCTCATCCTGCATGGTCCGACGGTAGGTGTCGATGTAGGTTCCAAGGATACAATCTTCCGCATCATCCAGCGGCTGGCTGACGATGGAATGGGTGTTATCATTATCAGCGACGATCTGCCTGAACTTTTGCAGAACTGCGACCGCATTCTCGTTATGCGGCAGGGACGTATCGTTGCTGCACACAATGCCGATGGACTGACCGAGGACGCGATCTATGCATCCATGGCCAGCACTGCAAAGGAGATCGCGCAATGACCGAAATCGTATCGGTAGAAAAGACTAGCGCGAAAGAACGCGGCATACTGCTCCGGCTTTGGGACTTGATGGGCGCCAGGCCAGAACTGTTCACGCTTTTGCTGACAGTTATCACCTGTCTTGTGGTTATCGCGGCCAACCCTGATTTCCTGCAGATGAGCAATCTGGTTGACATTCTGCGTGCATCCGTCGTGCGTGGGTTGTTTGCGATGGGCGTGCTTGTCGTCCTAGCATCAGGTGGTATCGACGTCTCGTTTACGGCCATTGCCGCTTTCGTTATGTATGCGCTGACAATGTTGGTGACAAACCTGTTTCCAGAAATGCCAATGGCTCTCATATTACTACTGGCCGCTCTAGGCGGTGCCTGCTTTGGTGCGCTTAATGGTTTTCTCGTGCAAAAGCTGCAAGCGCCTTCGCTGATCGTGACGATCGGCACACAGTACGTGATCCGAAGCTTCCTTCTCACCTTCGTCGGCACTGCACTTTTTATGAATATTCCGGCCGCGATGGACGCGTTCGGTAAGGCGTCGCTGTTCACACATCGCGCATCGAACGGCGTCGTATCCGTTCTGCCTGCCACTGTGCTAGTTTTGGTGGTCGCAGCTTTCGTGACGTGGTTTATCCTTGAACGCACATTGATGGGGCGCGCTATTTTCGCGGTTGGGGGCAATCCATCCATTGCCGAGCGACTTGGGGTCAACCTTTTTCGTGTCCGTATATTTGTCTTTGCCTATGCAGGTTTGCTGGCGGGTATTGCGGGCGTGGTTCACGTTTCCAGCAATCGTCTTGCTAATCCTTTCGACCTTGCAGGTATGGAGCTTGAAATTATCGCGGCGGTGGTCCTTGGCGGAGCGCGTATCACCGGCGGTTCGGGATCGGTTGTGGGGACATTGCTGGGCGTTTTGTTGATAACGCTCGTCAGTAACGTCCTAATCTTTGTGGGAATTCCAAGCACGTTGCAGTTGGCAATCGTTGGGGCTTTCATCCTGCTTGCTGGCACGATCTTCGCGTTGCGCGACAAGGCTTAAAACAAGCCTTATGAGCACAACCATCAACTATCAAATTGAATAGTGTTGGGCAGCCGGTGTTGTTTACACCGACCGCATCAACTGAAATCTGGGAGGATTCTATGTCTCATGATGTGTCCGTTATCGGACTTTATATTCTGGACGTACTCGGGCGGCCTGTTGATGCAATTCCACCAGGCGGCAATGTCGAGTTTATCGATGAAATCCGGCTGACCGTTGCGGGAACCGCTGGCGGCACGGTCGTCGATCTGGCGAAGCTTGGTCTAAACTGCCTCGCGGTTGGGGCCGTGGGCGATGATGAGAAGGCTGATTTCGTATTGGCGACTTTGCAGCGCTTTGGCGTCGACGTTGCGCAGATGCAGCGTCTGCAAGGCGTTCCCACATCTTCGACCATTCTCAATATCCGTCGCAACGGAGATCGCCCGGCACTTCATGCGCGCGGCGCGTCCGATCATTTTGAAATTGCCGACAGCGCGCTCGATGCAGTTCTGGCGCCACCAATCATTCATCTGGGTGGAACGGGTCTTTTGGCAAAACTTGATGGTGAACCAAGCCGTAAATTGCTGTCTGAGGCCAAGGCGCGTGGGCGTATTACAACCTTTGATCTTTTGGGCGCCAATGATGATACTCTCGATCTGATCTCTCCACTTTTCCCGCATATTGATTACTTCATGCCCTCTATTGAGGAAGCGAAGCAGATTTCAGGCGCGGCTGATGTCGAAGGCGCGGGGCACTTCTTTATCGAACGCGGCGTAAAGCATTGTGTCTTCACGCTTGGTGGTGATGGCGTATGCTTCATGGATGCAACTGGCATGGTTCTGCGCCAGCCAGCATTCTTGATTGAAGTGGTTGATACGACAGGTTGTGGGGATGCATTCGATGCTGGTTTCATCACAGCCCTTCACCGTAAAATGGATGTGAAAACCGCGTTGAATTTTGCGCAGGCATCCGCAGCATTGGTCGCCACAGGCCTTGGCTCAGATGCCGGTATCCTTTCGTTCGAGGATACATTGAATTTCATGAATGCTGCGCCAATCAAGCAGTAATCAAAACTGGGGCGGATCATTAAAACGACCGCCGCTTTTCCTTTATTGCGCGAGCAGAAGTTCCGCTGTTTCAAAATCGGTAACGAGGTGGGTTGCATAGCCGCCGGTTAAAACTGCGCGGATTGCTTCGACCTTGCGCGAACCGCCCGCCACGCAAAGCCTGCGCGGAACCCGATGTAATTCATCCAACTCAATGCCGATGACGCGTTTGTCCAGTTCACGAATGACCTGCTTGCCTTCATTGTCGAGGAAGCGACAGATCAAGACTGCGACCGCGCCATCCTTGGCGTAGGCATCGATTTCTTCATCGCTAGTGACATCCGCAATGCGCATCGTGCTTTCAGATGATAATCCCCCAACGCCAAAGACGATCATGTCTGATTGAGCAATCAGATCAAATTGCCGTTTAAGCGCAGGTTCGCCCATCAAGGCGTCGCGCAACTCCGGACTGCTCAAAATCGCTGGAGCCAGCATGTTTACACTGGTTGCACCGACATTGCGAGCCATGATCGAGGTGCAAAGCTCTGCAGAAAATTCACGTTTTCCCATTGATGAACCCGTGACTTGAACGACTGTCAGCCCTTCGATCGAACGAGGCAGCGAGATCGCATCCGCGATTGCCAGAACAGTTCGCCCCCAGGACACGCAGATCGTATCGCCCGGTTTGACCATGCGCTCAATGAGGCGTGCGCCTCCGGTGCCCAGCGCCTGAAGTAGCGCCTCGGAGGAGCCCGATTTTTCACTAGGAATGACGAGGACCTCGTCCAAACCATATAGGGTCGCGACCTTTTTGGCGATCTCGGTTCGGGTGAGAATCTCCGAATTCATCACAATCCGTACCACGCCCCGCTGCCGTGCTTCCTGCAGATAATTGACGATGGTCGCGCGCGAAACGCCCATTTTCTTCGCGATATCGTTCTGGGTTAGCTGGTCTTCATAATAAAGCCAGGCAGCCCATACGATCGCGTCATCAAATTCAGCCGGGATGGCATGCGTAGACGGTGTCAGATCGTCCGATGTCATACTGATTTCCTGATGTTAGCTGTTGATCTGGTTCGCACAGAAACGAGTTTTAATCAACAAGCTAATGAAGGAAGTTGACTAATGTCAGTATATAGTGTCAATTGTTTTACGGTGAGGAGATTTCTTCATAAATTATTGTTTTGCCGTGGAAAAATACACTTTCCGTGAGCGCCTTTTTATGTCTGTGGCTCGGAGGCCGCAGATTGCCAACTGAGGAGTAGGCAGATGAAGTCGAATTGGTCGGATGCGGATTTCAACGCAATTGTTAGTGCATATGAGAAAGCAGGCATCAACCGCGATGTGGCCATCCGCACATATACCACGCGCTTGCTGGGTTCGGAACCAAAGCTCGTTCTGCATGGCGGCGGTAACACCTCAGTCAAGACAGTGTTGAATGACCATGATGGCACGCCGGTTGAAGTGCTATGTGTGAAGGGAAGCGGTTGGGATATGGGCAAGATCGAGCCCGCAGGGTTGCCCGCGCTAAATCTTGAGCGCCTGAAAGCTATGGTCAACTACGATACGCTTAGCGATGACGATATGGTGATGCTGCAGCGCCGCCTGCTGCTCGATCCGTCATCACCAAATCCGTCCGTCGAAGCGATCCTCCATGCAATTCTTCCATTCAAGCATGTCGACCACACCCATGCCAATGCGATTGTCGCGCTAACCAACCAACCAAACGGCGAAGCGATCATTCGCGAACTCTTTCCAGAAATGATTGTCGTGCCCTACGTCATGCCGGGGTTTGATCTTTCCAAGGCCTGTCAGAAAGCCTTTTCTGAGCGCCCGGATGCACCAGGCATGATCCTGCTTAAGCATGGAATCTTCACATGGTCGGAAGATCCCCGCATTGCCTATGAAAATATGATCGAAGCGATTGATCGGGCCGAGAACCGGATTGTTGAAGGCAATCCGCGACCTTTCGGCCATGCGAGCAAAAACCCGCATAAGGAAGAGCTAGCTTCAGTTTGTGATATTGTGCCGATATTGCGCGGAGCAATCGCTCTTTCAGGCAAGGAAGAAGGCCGTCCGCGCCGTTTCATCATAGAGCATCGTTCGGATGACAATATCCTTGATTTCTGTGGAGCGCCCAATGTTGCGGATCTTGTTCGTCGCGGCAATGCAACGCCGGAGCACGTTATCCATATCAAGCGTTATGGTGTATCTCTTCCTGCCCCTTACACACAGGATCTTGAGAGCTGGGCACAGATAGTAAAAGACAGCGTTGCGTCTTATGTCGCTGGATATAAGGAGTATTTTGAGCGCAACAATGCGCGCGTCGGTGGTGGTAAAACTATGCTCGACCCGATGCCGCGGGTGTTCTACATCGACGGTATTGGGTTGTTTGCAGCTGGGCCAACGCAGAAAGCTGCGCGCATCGGTGCAGATGTGGCTGAAGCTACTATCGAAGTCATTCGCGGTGCTGAAGGGATCGATCAGTTCGAGGCGCTTAGCGAAGAAGACCTCTTCGATATTGAGTATTGGTCGCTAGAGCAGGTCAAACTCGCCAAACAGACCGAGAAGCCGCTGACCCGTCAGGTAGCAGTTGTAACTGGTGGGGCAAGCGGCCTTGGTCTTGCGATTGCAGAACGTTTACGGGAGCAAGGTGCCGAAATCGCTCTGATCGACATTGATGCAGAGCGTGTGGCAGCGCAAGCTAAGCGTCTGGGTGGTAAAGCTATCGCTTGCGATCTGACAGACTCCCAGTCTGCAGAAAAAGCCATTGCAGACATCGTTGCCGCTTTTGGCGGAGTTGATATTCTCGTTTCCAATGCCGGGGCGGCATTTCAGGGAGCGCTGACGACAGTTGATGATGCTTTGTTCAAATCGGCATTCGCTCTCAATTTCTGGAGCCATCATTACATCGCTCGCGCTGTCGTCAATGTTATGAAACGACAGAAAACCGGCGGCTCCATCGTGTTCAACGTCAGCAAGCAAGCGGTCAATCCGGGCCCCGATTTCGGTCCGTATGGCACTTCAAAAGCGGCCCTGATGGCCCTGATGCGCCAATATGCGTTGGAGCATGCAGAAGATGGAATTACAGTGAATGCTGTCAATCCAGATCGTATCCGCACAGGCTTAATGACTGATGAAATGGTTGAAGAGCGTGCTCAGGCTCGCGGTGTGACGCCGGAAGTCTATATGCGTGGTAATCTGCTTAAACGAGAAGTTTCGGCGAATGATGTTGCAGACGCATTTCTGCATCTCATTTCAGCCCGTACTTCAACCGGTGCGGTGGTTACGGTCGATGGTGGGAATGTCGCTGCCATGATGCGCTGATACTTAATCTTCTACCCGAGGACAGCTATTATAATTGCTGTCCTCGGTCACGCTTTGCTTATCGATTATAGCCACAATCGGCTTTACTCCTCAATATCGACCTTCTCGAAACGATGTGAACCAAGTGGCTCCATCACATAGTTTTTGACTTTATTGGACATTGGCAGCACGACAGTGGAATGCGCCAATGGTACCCAAGGCGCCTGATCGCTGATAATGGCTTGCGCTTGCTGATAAAGTTTAGTGCGCTCATCCTTATTAGAGCTCACGCGCGCTTTTTGCAAAATGTCCTCAAGCGGCTGGTAGCACCAATTAGCATTGTTGCTTCCCCCGACGCCTGAGCAGCTAAAGAAATAGCTTAACAGATTGTCCGGATCGCCGTTATCGCTGGTTCCACCCAAAACGATTGCGCCATCACGCTGTTTGTCGCGCGCCTTTTTGAGATACTCACCCCATTCATAGGAAACGATCTCCACATTAATGCCAACTTTGCCAAGATCTGCTTGCATCAATTCCGCAGCGCGACGTGCGTTTGGCATATAAGGCCGGCTGACAGGCATCGCCCATATCTTCATCTTCAGGTCTTTGACCCCAGCTTCATCCAGAAGCTTCTTTGCTGCAACGGGATCATAGCTGTACCCTTTGATGTCAGCATTGTAACCCCACATGGTTGATGGCAGCACGCTTTTTGCAGCCTGACCCATGCCCTGGTAAACGGCATCGACAATGGCTTCACGATCAATTGCCATGTTTAATGCACGCCGTACTTCCACCTTACCAAATGGTTCATTCAGCGTGTTCATCGCCAGATAAGCGACGTTCAATCCGGGCTGTTCCATCACGATGAGATTTGGATCTTTCTTCAAGTCCGCAACGTCGGCCGGAGCAGGATAGGCAGCAATGTGGCACTCGCCTGCCTTCAACTTTTGCATACGGGTGGAGGCGTCTGTTGCAATCACGAAGATCAGATCGTCAACCTTGGGAGCGCCGTCCCAATAGTCAGCATTTGAAGCAAAGCGGATTGCTGCGTTGGTTTGATAATCAACAAAGCGAAAAGGCCCGGTACCAACTGGCTTATGGTCAAGATCCTCACGCTGTCCGGCTTTGTCCAGTTGTTCTGCATATTCAGCAGACATAATTGAACCAAAATTCAAAGCGAGCTTTGCAAGCAATGAAGCATCGGGCTGGTTTAGCACAAATTTGACTGTGTGATCGTCAACTTTGACGACTTCTTTGATAATCGTCGCCATGTCCATTGCATTGAACATTTCCCAACCAGCACCCACGAAGTAATTGTTCCAGGAATGCTGTTTATCGAGCTGACGATTATAAGTGAAAAGCACATCGTCCGCATTGAAGTCGCGGGTGGGAGTGAAACTCTCTGTCGTGTGGAATTTCACGCCCTGACGTAGTTTCAGTGTATATTCGAGATTGTCATCGGATATAACCCAACTTTCGGCCAGTCCCGGAACGACATTTGTTGTGCCACTTTCAAATTTGGTTAGTCGATCATAAATCGTCTCTGCAGACGCATCCCATGTACTGTTGGTAGTATAGAGCGCGGCGTCAAAGCCTTCGGGCGAGCCTTCCGAACAATAGACAAGCGTCTTGGACATAGCCGGAGCTAGTGCCACTCCAGAAAGTGCTGCCGCTGCTGCCAACGAGAATAAAGTCTGACGCGCTCTTTTTGATTTTATTATCATTTTTGTTCCCTCCTAATTATTTGACTGTTGTCACAGATTATTCGGTTCTGCCTTCAGTTGTTCCAAGGCCGCGTCCCGCTGTCCAAACGGGATCGGGTTTGGTCCAAAGCACTTCATTGCGGATCAGCTTCACAATTTCTCGTGCATGAAGGTCGAGGAATTTTTCGCCCTTTTCGGCAGTCGCGCTACGCGGATCACCCCACGTTCCGGTGATGGGTGCGCGCTCCGCAAATGAGTAGAAGCGCGAAACATCTGCTGGCACATCAACGGGATGTTGCTGATTGCCAAAGGCCTGACCGAACATTTCGGACTTCACAGTATCACCGGCAATCGCGAGCATGACAGAAGCTTCGCCCTCGCAAGCGTGGTGTGGTCCGCCATCGACCTCGAAGATTTTGGCTGCGTCTTCGCTTGCTAGCATCCAAGGTGTGGAGACGACAATCGGCATTCCAAATTCGACAGCAAGTTCGCGGGCCGCTACAGCAAGTGGATCAATATTGCCGCCATGACCATTAACGATAAATAGACGTGAGAAGCCGATTGCCTTCAACGATCTCACTATACAGCGGATGACCCGGCTGAGAGTTTCATAATCAAGCGTAATCGTTCCGCCGAAAGGCAAGTGGTGTTCGCTCATACCAAGCCATTGCCCGGGAAGGACTGCAATTGGAATTTCGTTAGCGACCTGACGTGCTGCCCGGATGGACGCTGCCGAAGCACTAGCAGTATCTGTGATCACCGGCAGGTGCGGTCCATGCTGTTCTAGCGAGCCAATCGGTAAGATGGCCAGCGCACCGGGTTTACCCGCTATTTCACGAAGAGCAGGGGCGGTCATACGCGCCCATTCTACTTCCTTGGTCATATTCAACTCTCTCCCAATTGTTCTAGATTGCACGATGTCGACCAGCCCAAAGCTTTCGTTTAAATTTGTCGGCCTCTGGCGTCGGTCGATAAAGTGTGTGGTCTTCCATCGAGCTTGCGCAATGTGACCCGGTCAAATTGTGCGACAACCGCGCAGGAGTGATTTGGAAAAATGCGAACGCGGTTACCGATTGCCGGTGGCGTATGGGAAAAACGAACGAACCCATGTTCTTCCGAAAGACGTTCCACTTCCCATGCTTGGGTGGCGTCGCCCACATTGACCGCAATCCCGAAACCACTGCCACCAGAGCCATGTGCGCCAAGGTCGGATGACAGAGTTTTTGAACCTGCATCGACAATGAAATGATGGTCGTTATGAGCAACGACCGTTGCAATCACTGAAAGAGACAAGTCATCCGAAGATGCGATACCCAGACGAAGTGCAGTGCGATCCAGAAAGGCATAGTTTCCTGGCCTTATTTCAGTGATCCCTTCCGGAATAGCTGCGCCAAGACACGTTGGTGTTGCGCCCACCGATATTTGGGGCACTTCGATGCCTGACTTTTTCAATTTTTCGGCAAGTTCGAGCAGATCTTGCGCTTCCTTATAGGCAATGCTCGTCAGCTGCTCGACAGACTTGCTGCCATAAGAGTGGCCAGCGTGCGACAATAGTCCTGCAAAGTTAAGATGAGGGTGTTGTGAAATCTTCTCAGCTAATTTGACTGTTGCGGGATCTCGCGGCTTAACGCCGACGCGACCTAGCCCGACATCGATTTTTAGAAAGACGCCAAGTTTCACGCCGTGTGTTTCGGCTGCTAGCCCAATGGCCTCAACACCCATCCCATGAGCCGCAATGAAGAAGAGTTCGGTCTGATGGGCTTTTGCACACCGAACAAGCTGCTCAATAGATTCAGACCTGACGATCGGATACGCGATTGTCACCGAAGGCACGCCGGCTTCCACAAACACAAGCGCTTCCTGCGGTTTAGAAGCTGTAACGCCAATTGCTCCGAGCTCAAGCTGCCATCCCGCGATTGCAAGATTTTTATGGGTCTTGATATGAGGTCGTAATGCAACGCCGGCTTGATTGGCCCGCTGTTGCATCGCCTTGAGATTACGTATCAAACGCTCTTCGTCGATCTCCACATAAGGTGTAGGAAGATCGGTGGGTGTTGGGCGATTGAAAGCTTCGATTGCCGCATGGTCAGACAATGTTGTCTCCAACAGTAGTGCCGGCCGCATGCATAGTTTCAGCCAGCTAATTCAGCTGTACCCAAAGGTAGTCGGTGCAAGTTCGCACAGCTCTGAAAGGCAATCAATTTATTTTCTTATAAGAAACATAATTTTCGCAAATTTACCTGCGAAATGATGGATTGATACGAAAGTTTCTGCTTAGTTGGTTGAGAACTTTATCGTCTGCTGGTTGACGAGAGTGGAAACCAGTTCAGTTTCAGGTGTGGAGCAGACACATAGGATTTGTGCAGGTTCTTCACTAACGCTCAAGTAGGCATGACCCGTCATTGCATCAAAATACGCAGAGTCACCTTTCTTGAGGCGCAAAGGTGCATAGATCTCCGAGTGCAGTTCAAGCTCTCCTTCAACGACGTAGAAAAACTCTTCACCTTTGTGATGGATAAGCGGGCCGAACTCTTCGAGGGTGCGGGCATGTGCGACAGCCAGAATAGGCACCATCGCCTTCTTGTATATTTCGGTACAGAGATAAAGATAATCGTAGTTCTGCGTAATGATCGATTTTCCCTCGCCCGATTTCGTGTATGTACGGCGGCCCATAACATTTGATGTGGCATCGGGACTGGCGATTGTGCCAAAAAGCTCGGCAATGTCGATATTCATTCCCTGCGCAAGCTCAATAAGCCGATCATAGGTGAGCTGCATTTGATTGTTCTCGACCTTGGAGAGAGTAGACACGGCCAGCCCTGTCATCGCGCTTACTTCGGCGAGCGTCCATTGGTTGCGATTGCGAATGTCTCGCAGAATGTCGCCGAGGCTCGATTTCGCATCATTCATTCTTGACGTCTCCAATTCGCCTTCGACCAGATCGTGGGGGTGATAACCAAGACTAACCTAGCTTACGCGTTAATAGAACCAAACAATGAACATGAGCGCCTAATCAATAGATAGTTGAAACACAATCCATTCCAGGTGCGACCATCTTGCTGGTTCCAGTGACTGGCTATTGAGTCATTGGATCGGCGACGCGCGGCCAATATGGCTTTGTCAGCTTGGTAAATGGCAAGTCTTCGAAACGAGGCTGCAATGCACCTGGCGCGCTAACATAAAAAATATTACTCGCGATAGGTTCAAAACCAGCCCGGAAATGGTTGCTGGATTTCACCGTCACTATCTTCTTTTTGGATGGGTCGAGACCCAATGCGGACATACATTCTGGATGAAACGTTTGTGTACGTACTGTGTTCAAAACAATGTCGATGCTACCTGTACTAACCCATACGGCATCACCAATACTAAGCGGTGTTGGTCCAAAATGCTGAGTAACTCCAGATGCAATTCGCCTCACTTTGACCGTAAGGTCGAGCGGATCGCCAGATACTTTTCCTATTTTGCCCCCGATCCTTAAATCCAAAACTGCGCCTTCACCAGCCTCTCGACACATTCGTACTGCAACAGGGTCCCAATAAAGGCAAGAAGCAACATTTTCGATGCCACGCTCAAGAATGCGGTGCAAAATAAACGTTGAATCGCCGGGCGCGCCGCCCCCAGCATTATCGGAAACATCGGCGAGCACCACTGGGCCTTGTTCTATAGCAATGGCACGATCCAACGCATCATCAACTGTCAGATAATCGCCACGCATTTGTTCACGTGCGTCGTATATTTCTCGACCAAAATTTTCAGCGATGCGTGCAGCTTTATCTGGATCATTATCGGTGACAACCAGCATTTTAGCTCCAACATCTGCAACATCACCCCATGGAAAGCCGTGCCCAAACGAAACCGCAAGCACGCCATTCTGTCCTTCCATTTTTTTCATGCGATCGACTATGTCACGCAGTGGAGATTTATGTGGGTGAAAAATGCTGACAAGGCGGCAATCATATGTGGCCATGGTTGGCTGGATTTGGCCTGCTAGTGTACCTTCCACAAGAGAAAAAAGCTGGGACGCGATTTTCTCAATATCGGTGTGTGGGTATTCCTTGTACGTCATGATCATCGACGCATTTGTGGTCATGGCATCTGTGATATGGCAATGGAGATCCAATTCGACAGCGATCGGGGTTGTCGTACCGACAAGCATGCGAATGTGTGAAATCAGATCACCTTCTACGTCGTCATAACCGTCTGCAACACATGCGCCATGAAGTGCGAGCATGACTGCATCGACTGGCATGGCTGCTTTAAGATCGTCGAGAATTGTTTTGCGGAAGTGTTCGTAGACTAAACGTGTGGTTCTTCCACCGGGTTCCGCGACAGCGCATAGACTTTCAACTACGTGCCAGCCACGTTTTTGCGCGGCTTCACGCCAGACGAAAAGCTGTGATGAACAACAGTTCAAAGGCTTCTGGGTCGCGTCTCCGTAAGCAATGAGATTTTCTGAAAATGCTTCAAGGCCTGTTTGCATAGGTGAAAATGTGTTGGTCTCTGTGTCCAGCCCGGCGATGAAAAGCTTCATTCTGGTCTCTCAAATGCAAGAATTGGATTTTCTAATAGTAAAAACATGTTTATCGTCGGAAAGTCAAACTGATTGGATTTGTTGTGTGGTCGCATGCTCTTGGCCATCAGGAGTTTTCTCAAGACCATTCTAGGCACGAATTATGGAATTAAGCTATGACTGACACAATCGTTCTTGGGGCCGGTATGGTCGGTGTTTCTACCGCTCTTGCGTTACAGGAGAGGGGGCACAACGTAGTTCTTGTTGATCGCAGGGAGCCGGGGCAAGAAACGAGTTATGGCAATGCAGGTATCATCCAGACTGAGGCAGTTGAGCCGCACGCGTTCCCGCGTTCGTTGCGTGAAATTCTTTCAATTGCCATAAAACGCGGCAACGACGTTGATTGGCAACTGCGTGATATGCCACATCTGGCTGGGCCGCTCTGGCGTTACTTTTCATATTCAGCACCTCAATCTTATGCCCAAACGGTTGCGACATATTCGAGGCTGGTTGTGCGAGCGAGCGAAGACCATGCAAGGTTCATAGGGCCCGCTGGTGCAGATGATCTGGTCGTCCGGAAAGGCTGGCGAGTTGTATATCGCACACGCGCAAAATTTGAAGAAGCAGCGGTGAGGGCGGAGCGCCTAAAGCAATTATATGGCATAGCAAATGCAGTACTTGGTAAAAGTGATACAGCTGCGGTTGAGCCGACACTACAATGTGAGCTAGCAGGTGCTGTGCACTGGACGTCCCCATGGACCTGTCGTGATCCGGGAGAGCTGGTTCAACGGTATGCATCGCTTTTCGTTGCACGCGGGGGAACATTTGCAATCGGGGACGCAACAACACTACAGCAGGATACTGGCGGCTGGCGAGTCGTGTCGCAGGAGGGCCCGATATCCGCGCAGAATATTATAGTTGCTCTCGGACCCTGGTCGTCCGAGCTCCTGAAAGTGTTTGGTTACCGCGTGCCTATGGTTTTCAAGCGGGGATATCATCGGCACTTCGCGATTGAACAAGAACCGCAAATTGCGACACTGGACGTGGAAAACGCCACTTTCATTGCACCAATGAATAAGGGGTTACGTATTTTGACCGGTGCGCACATGACCCCACTGGGAACTCCCGCCTCTGCACGGCAAATGCTGCGCGCTGAAGCCGCGGCGCGAGAACTTTTCATGTTTAAGGATCCGATCGAAGATAATCCATGGTTGGGTACGCGGCCTTGCATGCCCGACATGTTGCCGGTCGTAGGACCAAGCAGACACAAAGGTTTATGGTTTCACTTCGGCCACGGCCATCAGGGATTTACGTTAGGGCCAACCACAGCAACTCTTCTGGCTGAACAGTTCGATGCTCAGAATTTGGATCCGCTTATGGCGCGTTTGTTACCGACATCCAGGAGTTGGTTTTAATGAATGGTGATCTGTGACAGGCTCAGCCTCATCAACCCAGCATAGCAGCAAACGGTCCTTAGATTTTATGCTAGCGATGTTGCGATCGAAGCCGGCGAATGCAAATGATATGCGCCCATCAATCGATCTGACGTACTTTTCGCCAATCTCATAATAATCCTTGAGGAATGGCTCGTCCTCAATCGCTCGTTTGATTTCCTCTAGCGAGCTGTCGGCTAGTGAGTTCATGAACTGTCGTGCGCAAAGCAGAATGCCCGATATGCCAGCCTTGTCGTATTTATGCCCCTTCTCGCAATGCCGGGATGTTTTACGAGCAAGCCACGATCTACCAAGCCATAGACAAGGCGATGAACGCCGGACAGTTTCTCCAAAGCCTCATAAAGATCTGGCGCTGCTTCGATTAGCTGGGCATCAGGATTGCTGATGCCGTCAATGTCAAACCGATAAACGCTCGAATCTTCCTTTGCTGCGTCTGGTCCAACAACGGAATGGTTGCAGTGAACAGTCTCGGCAATGCAGCCAACATGTACAATTCGGACGCGGTCAACCGCCCTTGGGAGGGGCAGCGGTACTTTAACGGGTGAAAGCCCGTGAGCAGAAATCGTCAATTCGACACCCATCGGTGCGGCGGAATAGGAGATGTCAGGTGAAACAATGTCAATCAAAGGACGACGCTCAAATTCATTCATCAGTTGATTATGATGGTCAGACAATAAGTTTGCGAGCGCCAATGACAATCCGCTCATTGCCTCAAGGCTCAAATCCATCTTCAACGAGTGTCCCTGATGGTCTTCACAGCTTTCTGACAGTCGATATCTCGATCTGTGTAATCGCCTTCGCGCTTTGGTCCGTTCATGGCTTCCTCCGTTTTGAATGGAGGTAGGGCCCAGGCATTGGATGGCTAGGCCGCGCTGAAAACTACGTGATTCACCAAGTGTTTGGTTGGCATTCCATATTGCATTTCATGTTGCGTGGATTTGCCGGGGGGGTGTAACTCGTTGTAATTACAGAGAATCTATTTGCAACAAGACGCGACATGAAATCTTACACCAGTCATCTGGCGATATGCGGTAAATCATTGATTTTATTGATTGAATTTTTGGAGGCCTCACCCGGAATCGAACCGGGGTGCAAGGATTTGCAGTCCTCTGCGTAACCACTCCGCCATGAGGCCTTCCGAAGAGATCTATCAAATCAGACAGTGATCTCTTGGTCAGATCCAATATTGATCCAGACACACTTCGTCAAGCGGTTAGCAGCGATTGTTTGCTTTTTCTCCAAGACTTTCCATAAGATGCTTCGAAAGATAATTATTTGTCTGTCTCACGATCGGACGGGGTTTGGGGGCGCGCGAGATTGCCCTTTGAAAATGTATATCCTGTTTCCACGGCACTGTGGCCAAATTTGTCACGCAGACGGTCGATAGCCCCCTCAGCCACGGCGCGTTTTGCAGCTTGAGTATCAACGAGGTCGGGTGGATCAGCACGCTCATCCGATGAAAGCTCACTTACGCCGATGCCAAGTAGACGGAATCTGGTTCCATCCAATTCCTTTTCAAGAAGCTGCAGACCAGTGCGGAAAATCCGGTCCGCCAGTTGCGTCGGATCGGCTAACTGCCGATTACGCGTTCGAAGTTTGAAATCCTGTGTCTTGAGCTTCAGAACCACGGTGCGTCCAGCGATATCACTGGCCTTTAAGCGCTGTGAGACCTTTTCAGACAGTGCGCGCAGCACGGGCACCAAATCACCAGCCTCTGAAAGATCCTTATTGAACGTGGTTTCAGCTGAAACGCTCTTCATATCGTGCTCAGGCTCAACTTGTCGGCTGTCCTGTCCGCGTGAAAGGCGAAACAAACGCTGCCCCATCGTGCCATAAGCCTTCATGAGCGTGCCTTCATCCATCGTCTGAAGTTGTCCAATGGTGCGAATACCGTCACTTTCGAGCTTTGTATTGAATGATCTTCCGACACCCCAGATCATGCTGACCGGTTTGTCACGAAGAAAATCGAGAGCCTCCATTTCACCTATAACGGAGAAACCTCGCGGTTTTTCAAGGTCGGATGCAACCTTTGCGAGATATTTGCAATAGGATAGACCTACGGAAATGGTGATGCCGATTTCCGCTTCAACACGTTTGGCAAAACGAGCAAGCACCATAGCGGCTGGTGCACGGTGAAGTCTCTCTGTGCCACCCAAATCGAGAAATGCTTCGTCTATGGAAATCGGTTCCACCAGTGGTGTCAGTTCGTGCATAAACTGCCGAACTTCACGGCCGACCTTAACGTATTTTTCCATGTTGGGCTTGACAACAACAGCTTGCGGACAGGCTTCAAGCGCTTTGAACATAGGCATCGCAGAACGTACGCCGTGAATGCGCGCAATATAGCAAGCCGTTGAAACCACACCACGTTTTCCACCGCCGATTATCAGCGGCTTGTCACGCAATTCAGGATTGTCTCTCTTTTCTACGGAGGCATAAAATGCATCACAATCCACATGGGCGAGCGATAATTTGTATAGCTCGGCATGGCGCAAAAGGCGCGGGCTGCCGCAAGCTCGACAACGGCGCGCTGATTCCAGCTTTTGCAGCGACAAACAATCGCGACAAAAGCCCTGTTCTGAACTGTTTATAACGGGTTGTTCGGACATGGTAGCGTGTGTTTGTATGAACATAAAAGGAACATCGCTTTATAGCACTAAAGCGAGCCAATGCCATCGATACTCTGTCACCCTGTCAGCTGTGCCCTTGACATTGGCAAGGATATCACCAAGTTTAGTGTTATGAACAACCGCTTTGCTTCCATACTCCATCGGGTTCAACCGATCACGGGATAGCAACCCTCGAGGCCTGCCTTGCGCAGAGGGCTCCGGGGGACGGGTTGCCGCTTGGTTTCAAGCGGAATTTTTAAAAGCGCTTTCATTCAAAATTCAAGCAAATGCTCCGGCCGGGATTCGGTGTGGAGAACAATTATCCTTAGACAGCAGTGAGCTATCGTCATGAGCGAAAAGAATCGCAAGAAGCCAAAGATCGTCGTCAGCGATATTGACCATGAGCGCCTGACAATTCTGGCCGGCAACGTCTCCGAAAAGTTGGAGGAGGTGGCCGAGGAGTTGATGCAGGAACTCGATCGCGCAAAAGTCGTGCCGCAGAAAAAGCTGCCTGCAGACGTCGTTCGCATGGGTTCGATGGTAGAGTTTCGCTCAAACGACGGTCATGAACGCAAAGTAACGTTGGTTTATCCCGGCGAGGCAGACATTGCGCAAGGCAAGATTTCTATTCTAACCCCAATCGGTACTGCTCTTATTGGCCTTACTCCGGGCCAGTCCATGTCGTGGATTGCACGTGACGGCAAAGCCCATGAGCTGAGCATTATCAGTGTATCGAATGCTGAAGCCGTAAGCGCTGCATAAACTCTGCAGGGCTGAAGGCGACAAAAGCTCCGCAATGCGGGGCTTTTATCAAAGATGGTTATTAATGCCCCCCGGTAACAGTGCCATGGCCTTTTCTATAAGGGCAGGATCGCGCCCTGTTTCTTCGCAAAAGCGTATCAAAGTTGGTTCATGCCCGAGAAAGAATTGGAGCACGCCTGCGAGAAAGCCCGGTTCCTGTGCAGCAGAGCGAATAGATGATGCTTCAATTCCGGTGAGTGCGAGAAAACGCGGCAATAGATCCTTGTCTTGAGCCAACCACACAAGCGCTTCTACCGCTAGGTTTTCAGCGTCGGCTCGGCTTAACAGCGTCTTCATATGATCTCTCCAATTAACTCTTTGTTTTAAATGATTTTATGCAGAAAAATTGCTTTCTTCCGTTTTGAGGAAAGCCTTAGACTGTGGCCTTTGTTTAATAGCCGAAAGTCTTAACGACAATGTGGGATTTGGCGAATATTTGCCTTTCGTCAATGAAATGCGCTTAAACTATAGTGGAGCTATATGGGCAGGACAGACAAGACAACCTTGTTTTACCTCGGGAAAGATTAAGGCCAAGGAATATTCGATGACGAAAAGTGTCATGATCGTCGAGGACAACGAACTTAATATGAAGTTGTTTCGCGATCTTATCGAAGCCAGCGGATATGAAACAATCAGGACACGAAACGGTCTTGAGGCACTTGATCTTGCGCGCGAACATCGTCCCGATCTTATTTTGATGGACATCCAGCTTCCGGAGGTTTCCGGTCTGGAAGTGACCAAGTGGCTTAAAGATGATGAGGAATTGCGGCATATCCCAGTGATTGCGGTGACGGCCTTCGCCATGAAAGGCGATGAAGAACGCATTCGGCAGGGAGGCTGTGAAGCCTATATATCCAAGCCGATCTCGGTGCCACGGTTTATAGAAACCATAAAGTCATACTTGGGTGACGCTTAAACCTTTTCGATTTGGGGAATCTCGCAAGGGTTAGAATTTTGGGGGGCTGGCTGATATGACTGCAAGAATTCTTGTCGTTGATGCTGCAGAATCAAACGCAAAGCTGCTTGAAGCGCTGTTCTTGAGCGAATATTACGAGGTCGTGACCGCTAATAAAGGCGCAGAGGCGATCGAGATTTGCCTGGGCGGGCAGATCGATGTGATTATCCTTGATGTTGTCATGTCGGATATGGACGGCTTTGACGTTTGTCATCGCCTGAAAGTCGACCCGCGCACCTCCAATATTCCGGTTGTGATTCTAACTGCTCTGAATAGTTCTGAAGACAAGATCAAAGGGCTTGAGGCCGGAGCGGATGATTTCCTTTCGAAGCCCGCGCAGGATCGTCAGCTCCTTTCACGGGTGAAAAGCCTTGCGCGTCTTAAAATGGTTTCGGATGAGCTTTTCCAACGCACTGGCACTGTCGCTGACACAGAAGTCGAAGCTCTACTCGTGACCAAATTATCCGGACGCTTTGGCGGCGGAGAGGATGCTGCACGTATCCTGGTGGTGGATGAGAATGAATTGGCAGCAGCACGGCTGCGCCTCATTCTCGGCGAGGACTATTTCGTCGATGTCGCACATGATGCAAATACGGCGCTCATCAAGGCGATTGAGAATGATTACGACAGCATCGTCATTTCGGCAGATTTTACCTATTACGACCCATTGCGCCTATGCTCCCAGATACGCACAATTGAACGCACACGGCTTGTTCCGATCATTCTGATCGTCAATGAAGACGAGGGTGCTCTGGTCGTCCGGGCGCTTGAACTGGGCGTAAACGACTATGTGATGCGTCCGCTTGAGAAGCTGGAGCTTTATGCGCGGTTGCGCACCCAGATCAAGCGCAAATGCTACAATGATTTGTTGCGTCAGAGCTTACACCGCACAATCACAATGGCGGTGACTGACAGCCTCACCGGGCTGCATAATCGGCGTTACCTGGATACGCATATGCCAGTGCTCTTGTCACGTGCTACAGGGCGCGAGAGGCCGCTATCGGTCATCATGATTGACTTCGACCATTTCAAGCAGGTCAATGACAAATACGGGCATGACGGTGGCGACGATGTTCTGCGAGAATTCGCTGCGCGGCTGCGTAAAAAGATACGCGCGATGGACGTCATGTGTCGCTATGGCGGCGAAGAATTTGCTATCGTGCTGCCGGATACAGATTTGACTGCTGCAACGGCGGTAGCAGAGCGCATTCGCGATGCTGTTGCCGAAGCGCCGTTCCTCATCATTGGCGGTAAGCACAAGATCAATCTGACGATCAGCATCGGTATTGCCGGGCTACGGCTTACGGGCGGAGATACCGCTGAGGCACTTTTTGCACGAACGGATGCAGCGCTTTATGAAGCCAAGAAAACTGGCCGGAATTGCATCGTCCTCTCGGCCGCCTGAATAAGCCCATACGCAAATAAAAAAGTCGTCTCGTAAGAGACGACTTTTTGACTCCTACCAGTAATCTGGCGTCGGAAACGAATTACTTGATCTTCGTTTCCTTGAAGTCGACGTGCTTGCGCGCAATCGGGTCGTACTTGGTCTTTGTCATCTTTTCCGTCATCGTGCGGCTGTTCTTCTTCGTTACGTAGAAGAAGCCGGTGTCAGCGGTCGACAAAAGCTTGATCTTGATGGTCGTAGCCTTGGCCATATCGAAATACCTGCTCTTTCATGATTAAACCGCTGCGAGTCTGTCCAATTGGTCAGAAGCGGAAATTCGGCGCGACACTACGGATTAAGGGCGAAAAGTCAACCCCGCTTCTTCCTTTGAACAACTCTTATCGTAGCAAACAGTGCAAAAGCTGCAAAAAAGACGCCCAGAGTCAGCGGAAAGCCCTTGGGTCCCGCCATGTCCATGCCCACGCCGACGGCTTGTGGGCCCGCCAACATGCCGATTGCATAGCAGAAGATAAAGGCGGCATTGGCTGATGCAAGCTCGCGTCCCGTGAGTTCCGAACCAAGATGCGCAAGCCCAACTGTATATAGTCCGGCAACAACGCCGCCCCAGAGGAACAAGACAGCTGCCATGAGATACCAGCTTTCCATCAGGTAAGGCAGGGCAATCATCCCGGCGAGACCCGTGACGGCGCAAAATAGCAGCAGTTTGCGGCGATCCGAAATACGGTCGCTAATGATCCCCAACGGTATCTGCATCAGCACATTGCCAAGGCCGATCATGGTCAGCAGCAAGGCTGCATCGCCTTCGTCATAGCCAACACGGGCGCCAAATACCGGGAATAGGGCGAAGCCACCGGTTTCAACGGCGCCGAATACGAAGACTGCCATCGTTGCCGTCGGTACGGCAAAAATGAACGGCAGAAAGGGAACATGTTCGCCTTCCTCAAAGTCCGGGCTGTCGCGCCATGCGACCACCACCGGAATGATGGCGATCAAGATGATGGCGAAGCCGACATAGAACGGCAAACCGCCCGCGCTACCGATCTTTGAAAAGAGCCAAGGACCGAGCGCAAAACCGAGCGAAAGCGATGTTGCATATATACCGAGCACAAGGCCACGTTTTTCAGGCGGGGCGGAAGCGTTGATCCAGTATTCTGAAAGAACGAAAAGCACCGTTAGCGCAAAATGCAGAACGATTCGCAGAGCAAACCATGCCCAGAGTGGCTGAAAAAAGTGGAAACCCAGAAATGCGACGCTGCCAATCAAGAGCATCAGAACAATTGCCTTGGCCACACCGAGGCGGGCGGCAATGGGCGCAGCGAGCGGTGCTGCAACGATTGAAGCGAGGCCCGCGACTGCAGTATTCGCACCGATAAGGCTGGCTGAGTGGCCGCGGCTTTCCAGCAGAACGCTCAGAAGTGGAATACCAAGCCCGATCGCTGCACCCATCGCGCTGATTGTGGCGATTGCCGCTGCTAAGGAACGCCAATGCATCTGGCCCTGGGTGTTGCCGCCGTCTGGTTCCTGGGGGATGATGTCGGCAGGATAAACTTCTTTATTCATTAGGTCAGATCACTTCGCGAACAAAGCGGCCATGCCGCTCGCTGTATTGCACCACTGGCAGCGTGGCTGGCAGTTCAAGCCGGGTTTCCGTCAGCAGCATTTGCGCTTCTTTCAGAATGGTCTGAGTAATACGGGCGACGTCTAGTTTATCAACGTCATCGACGGCCACCCAATCCAAATCTTGTAGTTCTCCACTGGGAAGAAGTCTCTGGCTTGCCAGTTCCGGCAAGCTGTCACGGAAAGCAATAAAAAAGCGCGTGTCGAAACGGCGTACATTTCCAGGTGGTGTGATTGCACGGGCGAAATAGCGCAGGTCTCCCAGCGCGGGCAGCGCACCGCCTTCCAGAAATGCCAACCAATCCTTGTTTGCAGGATAATTGGCACCGTTTAATGACAAGGCGTTTTCTGACCCGGGACGCGCGAGCCTCAATCCGGTTTCTTCGAATGTTTCGCGAATGGCACAAAGCCCCAGCGCTCTTGCTCGACGTCGCGAAGCCCGCGCCCCCATTCCTGATACTAGCTTCAGCGTGTCATCGGAACTAAGCTCGGAGGCAGCGCCAATGCTGCCATCGATCGGATCAGCTCTCCCGCCTGGGAATACATATTTCCCAGGCATGAACGCAAGTGACGGATGACGTCTGCCCATCAGAATGCGCGGGACGTCTTCCGTGCGGTCAATAAGAAGCAATGATGCAGCATCGCGCGGGCGAAGCGGCAGAGTTGGTGTATGACTTGTGGCGTGTGAAGGGGATTTCACGGGGATGAACCCTGTCAGGTGACGTCGCCGTAATCACCTTCGCCCTGACCGCCGAAACCGTGCATGAACAGCGCCCATTGAAGGCCTATGGTTGCGCCTTTGATTGGCTGCAGCATGAGAAGTGACAGGATGACTGTCATCGGCCCCCAGATAGCCATATGCGCCCAAAGCGACAGGTTCGTGGTTGCTTCAACGCCCATGAAAGCGCCAACGACAATGTGGCCAACAACGAGGATTGTCAAATAGGCTGGAAGGTCGTCTGCACGCTGTGGCGTATAATCTTCACCGCAGACAGAGCAGCTATCGACCGGCTTTACAAAAGCGCGAAACAGCTTGCCTTCGCCGCAATGCGGGCACCGGCACTTAAACCCGCGCCACATTGCCTCACCCAGATCGCGGGTCGGGCGTGCAGTTTTCTGGCTTTCACCGCCGAAAACGTGGATCTGACTATCCGTGGAATTGGCCTCTAGCGTGCTCATCTGCGACCTTTTCTCTTGGAGCGCGAAATGCCCGCTGGCTTTCCTTTGCGCCCGCGCATCCCCTTGCTTGCCTTATGATGTGAACGCGTCGACATCGGCAAGGAGTGCGGTTCCGATACCATCTCAAACCGAAGCGCACCTGCGACAGGGAGCGCTTCCACCAGTTTAACCGTAACATTGTCGCCCAGACGGAAGCCTTTTCCGCTTCTCTCTCCGGCGAGTGCATGGCTTGCTTCGTCATACAGATAGTATTCATCACCCAAAGTTGAAATGGGGACAAGCCCATCTGCGCCATATGTCGCAAGGGATACGAAAAGCCCGGCTTTTGTAACGCCGGTTACGCGACCCTCATATTCATCACCAAGATGGGCTGCGAGGAAATGGGCAATCAGGCGATCAACGGTCTCACGCTCTGCAAGCATCGCACGGCGTTCGGTCGAAGAAATGAGCGCCGCAGTTTCTTCCAGATGCGCTTCTTCATCGGTGGTCAGACCGTCCTTGCCAAGACCTAATGCCTTGATCAGAGCCCGATGCACGATCAGATCGGCGTAACGGCGGATCGGCGAGGTGAAATGCGCATATTTGCGTAAGTGCAAGCCGAAATGGCCGATATTATCCGGGCTGTAGATCGCTTGGCTTTGCGTACGTAGCACCACCTGATTGACCAGATCTTGATGATCTGTTCCATCAACAGCTTCGAGAATACGGTTGAACTGCGCCGGCCTGAGAGCAACGCCTTTGGCAAGGTTAATTTCAAGAGTGCGCAGAAACTCCCGCAACGATTCCTGCTTTGCCAGCGCTGGTTCATCGTGAATGCGGAAAATCAGCGGCTGTCGATGTGCCTCAAGTACTTCGGCTGCGGCCACATTGGCCTGAATCATGAACTCTTCGATGAGCTTATGTGCGTCCAGTCGTTCAGGTACGATGACTTTGTCGACCTTACCATCAGGCCCGAGCAGGATTTTCTTTTCAGGCAAATCCAGCTCAAGTGGTTCTCGTGCATCGCGACCGCGTTTCAGGGCGCCATAAGCGGCCCATAGCGGCTTAAGGATGGTGTCGAGAATAGGCGCAGTTTTCTCATCCGTTGCGCCGTCGATCGCTGCCTGTGCCTGTGCGTAGGCCAGTTTTGCAGCCGAGCGCATCAGAATGCGATGGAATTTGTGAGATTTCTTATGTCCATTGGCATCGAACACCATGCGGACGGCAAGTGCTGGGCGATCTTCCAGTTCACGCAACGAGCAGAGATCATTGGAAATGCGCTCTGGCAGCATAGGTACGACCCGGTCGGGGAAGTAAACTGAGTTGCCACGCTTCAGTGCTTCGCGATCAAGCGCCGAGTTGGGGCGCACATAGGCCGCCACATCGGCGATCGCAACGACGACCACATGACCACCGACATTTTCAGGATCAGTGTCCGGCTCCGCATAAACGGCATCATCGTGATCCTTTGCGTCTGACGGATCGATTGTGAGCAGTGGTAACTCGCGCCAATCTTCACGACCGTCAAGCGTTGCAGGCTTTGCGGCTTCTGCTTCGCCGATCACATCATCCGGGAAAATATGCGGAATTTCATGCTCGTGGATGGCGATCATCGAAAGGGCTTTTTCACTGTCGATGGATCCCACCACCTGTCGCACCTTGCCGCTCGGCAAGCCATAGCGACGAGACGATGTCAGCTCCACCTCAACCAGATCGCCACTTTCCGCATTGGCAAGCGACTTTGGGTCAAGCTGTACTTCCGGCTGCTTGCGATTGACTGGCTCAAGCCGCCATTCGCCATTGCTGAGCTTGCGCAATACGCCGAGTACCGCGTTGCTGCTCTGATCGACAACCTTGATCACACGGGCGGAATACTCCGGCCCGTCATTATCCTTGTTGCGGAAAATCTTAGCCAGCACCCGATCGCCAACACCGACTGCCGGACCATCGGACGACTTGTTGAGGCGGGTTCGGCGGATGGTGACGACTGGTGGCTTGCCGTAGTTTTCTTCGTCCCACTCAGCCGGTAGCGAGATAAGTCCGCCATCATTGTCACGGCCGATAATGTTCAATACGGAAATTGGTGGCAGGGTGCCGGGGCGAGAGAGGCGACGGGCACGCTTTTCAAGCAGGCCCTCGTCACCGAGTTCACGCAGCAGATCCTTGAGGTAGACGCGTGCATCGCCCTTGATATTGAATGCCTTGGCCAAATCGCGCTTGCCTGAGCGGTCCGGGTTCTCTTCAATAAACCTGAGAACCTCGTCACGCGTCGGCAGGAAGGAGGTCGAATCTCCTGACTGTGCAGCTTCTGATTTTGCTTTAGCAGCACGCCGTTCAGTCCGTGCAGACCGTCCGGTATCGGATTTCGGGAAACGGCGTGCCAATTCTTACTCCTCTGCCGCCTTCGCCTTTGCTTTGGAAGGGGCTTTCTTCTTTGCTGCCGGCTTCTTTGCAGCAGCTTTTTTCGGTGTGGCTTTCTTTTCACCATCTGCGGCTTTGGCAGCAGATTTGCGGGCAGGAGCCTTCTTTGTCTTGGTGCTGCCAGCTTTGGCAGTAACGAGTTCCAACGCTTCTTCCAGCGTCACACTGGCCGGGTCCTTGCCCTTTGGCAGCGTGGCATTTACCTTGCCCCAGTTGACGTAAGGACCGTAACGGCCATCACGAACGGTGACTGCGCCACCATCAGGATGGTCGCCCAGTGTAGCAAGCGCTGCAGGCGTCGAGCGGCCACGGCCACCCTTCGACTGCTTATCCGCAAGGACAGAAACAGCGCGATTGAGGCCCACCGAGAACACCTCATCAGCGTTTTCGAGATTGGCAAACGTGCCATCGTGGCTCACGTAAGGTCCATAGCGACCAATGCCAGCCGAGATCATCTTGCCGGTTTCAGGATGCTGTCCAACGTCACGCGGCAACGAGAGCAACGCCATTGCTTTTTCGTGATCAAGCGTATCGACCGTCCAGCCTTTTGGCAGGCTTGCACGCTTGGCTTCTTTGCCTTCGCCCCGCTGGATATATGGGCCGAAACGACCGGTTCGCGCGGTGATTTCCTCACCGGTGAACGGATCTTTGCCCAGCTGCTTCGGTTCGTCGGAAGCTGCTGCTTCTCCGTTGCCTTCACCGCCAAGCTGGCGGGTGAATTTGCACTCTGGATAATTTGAACAACCGACAAACGCGCCGTACTTTCCGAGCTTCAGCGAAAGCTGGCCAGTACCACAGGTTGGGCAGGTGCGCGGGTCGCTACCATCGCCGCGATCAGGGAAAGCAAGCGATGAAAGCTCTTCGTTCAGCGCATCCAGAACGTTGGTAACGCGGAGTTCCTTGATGTCGTCGACAGAACCGGAGAAATCGCGCCAGAAATCACGCAGAACGTCTTTCCAGGAAAGCTTGCCGTCGGAGATTAGGTCGAGCTTTTCTTCGAGGTCCGCTGTGAAATCATATTCAACATAGCGTTTGAAGAAGCTTTCAAGGAACGAAATAACCAGACGGCCCTTCGGCTCCGGCATGAGCTTACGTTTGTCAATGGTGATATATTCACGATCACGAAGCGTTGCGAGTGTCGCCGCATAGGTCGATGGACGACCAATTCCGAGCTCTTCCATCTTCTTGATGAGTGATGCTTCAGAATAACGCGGTGGGGGTTCGGTCGAATGTTGCGTGGCGTCGATCTTTTCGCGCGCAATCGCCTCACCAGAGCGGATTTCAGGCAGCTTTGCACTGTCTTCATCCTCATCTTCTTCTTCGCGGTGGTCCATGTAGGCCGCGAGGAAACCGTCAAACTTCGTTACCGAACCGTTAGCGCGCAGCATTGCCGAACGCGAACCATTGATTGCTTCGATGTCAGCCGTTGTGCGTTCAATGTCGGCAGCCTGCATCTGGCTCGCGATAGCTCGCTTCCAGATCAGCTCGTAAAGACGCGCCTGATCTTCATCGAGATAGCGGCGCACTTCTTTTGGATGGCGCGTGAATTCCGTCGGACGGATCGCTTCGTGCGCTTCCTGAGCGTTCTTGGCTTTGCTCGAATAGTAGCGTGGCTTTTCCGGCACATATTGCGGGCCGAAGCTCTTGCCAATCGCATCGCGGGCGGCTGTGATGGCTTCAGGGGCCATCTGCACACCGTCGGTACGCATATAGGTGATCAGACCGGCGGTTTCGCCGCCAATGTCCACGCCTTCATAAAGGCGCTGCGCCACCTGCATGGTGCGCGACGCCGAAAAGCCGAGCTGTCCAGATGCCGCCTGCTGAAGCGTCGATGTGGTGAATGGAGGGCCAGGATTGCGCTTGGTCGGCTTGGCTTCGACAGAAACTGCCTTGAAGCTTGCGCCTTCCAGCATGGTACGGATGGCCGTTGCCTGCTCTTCATTCTTGATGTCGAGCTTGCCGAGCCTCTTGCCGTCAACCGCAGTGAGGCGAGCTGTGAAAGCATCGTTTCGCGGTGTTTTAAACGAAGCGGCGATATTCCAGTATTCTTCACGGATAAAGCGTTCGATCTCGGATTCGCGGTCACAAACGAGACGCAGGGCTACCGACTGGACACGACCTGCCGAACGAGCGCCGGGCAGCTTGCGCCACAAGACAGGTGAAAGCGTAAAGCCAACGAGATAATCGAGTGCTCGACGAGCGAGATAGGCATCGACGAGCGGCTCATCGATATCGCGTGGATTTGCGATAGCGTCGAGAACGGCTTTCTTGGTGATGGCGTTAAAAGCGACACGCTTGACGGTCTTGCCCTTCAAGGCCTTCTTCTGGTTGAGCACTTCGAGTACGTGCCACGAAATGGCTTCCCCTTCGCGATCAGGGTCAGTTGCCAGAAAGAGGCCGTCACTGTCCTTCAACGCTTTGACGATATCCGCCAAGCGCTTGGAAGAGTTACTGTCAACTTCCCACGACATTGCAAAATCTTCATCGGGACGGACAGACCCATCCTTGGCTGGCAGATCTCGCACATGACCAAACGAGGCCAGAACCTTATAGTTCGACCCGAGATATTTGTTGATAGTTTTGGCCTTTGCAGGCGATTCGACGACAACGACGTTCATTACAACAGCCCAGATTCGCGATGTTTACGGGTAAGTTGTCCCTGTATCGCGTTCAAATAGTTGCCTTTCACATGAACAGCGGTTCGCGTTTGGTCAAGAGCTAGACCGTAAAAATCGTCAAATACAACTTAAAGATGCGCGAATAAAAGAGAAAACCTGGGGTAGTGTGTGGGCTCGGTATATCCGTCGGGTTTGAACCAGAAGGGTGATTTTCATTTGAAAGAAAGCGGCACGTTTTGCGGGCACAGCTCGTTCAACGAGATACGACACGTCAGGAGACACTGGCTTACATAGAAGAAATGCTAAAAGGATTGGTCAAAATGGCCAGAGGGACAGATAGTTATCTTCTCGACTATCGCATGGACATCGGATTGCAGGAAGCACGCGGCAATCTATACCATTGCGCGTCTAATTGAGTTTAAAATGCTCTTTGCGTGGCAAAAAGGCGACCTGATCGCGGGGAGAGCGTAAAGGCTTCCCGGCAAAATCAAGCTCCAGCAGGATCAGTTGAGCGTTGCTTGCATCAATGCCTGTGTGTCTGACAAGCGTATCAAAATCAATTAGAACCAACCCAAGAGCATCGACGCGAATATCGCGTTGCTCATCCGTCGTGATGGCTTGAAGTGGCCCAGGCGCTTCATTGATCTGGGTCAGCAGATCGGGCTGCTCTGCTTCGTTTTGAACGTATCATGGCTGATCAGAAGGGACAAAGAATCGATAACGCCGGCAGCGCAGGTCACTAATGTTGCGTTTTGTTTCAGAAGTGCATTTGTTTCGTGGGTGCGTGGATCGAGCGGCGATCGAGCAATGCGAACACCGTGCGGTCATTTCACCAGCCATGCGGGCGCTGATGAGTGAACCTGAACGCTTACCACGCGAAAATCCAGCTATGATGCGGTTCGACGTCGAAATTATTGCAAAGCCAACGTCACCCAAGTCGCGCGCTAGGCGCTCTGTAAAGCGTGCGCCGACCATTGACGCGTTGCGCGAGCCGACGATGGCGACAGGGGGAGAAAGACACCTGGATTGCTCTTGATAAAGACAAGTGGCGGCGGAGCTTCGCAGTTTTCCAATTGTTGCGGATAGTCCGGCTCGGCCATGCCCAAAAGGCGCGCTCCCATCCGCTCGATGGCTTCCAGTTCGCGTTGGGCTCTTCCAGCGCACGGACTTTGCACCGCTGCCGCGTATGTTGAGGTCAGGTGGTCTTTCTATGGCGATGGCGGCATAGCCAAAGAATATGATGAGGTCGATGAAAGCGATGGGACCGATGTTTTTCAGTACGAATGAGGCGCAGTGAGTCGAGCCGCTGTCGGTCGGGGAGGCGAATTCCAGAAATTGAATTCGCCCGCTGTTTCAACCTTTTTTGCCTATCTTGCTTTCAGTGCCGCTGAGGAGGCGCGAGATATTGGCGTGATGCTTTATGAAGACGATGATGGTCAGCACAGCGAACAAAGCTGCAATCGCGTGATCACCGCGTGCATAAAGTGCGATTGGCACGATCAGACTGGCAACAAGTGCTGACAGTGAAGAATAGCGGGTGAGAAGTGCCGTTATGATCCATGCCGCGACGAAGACCAAAGCACCTGGCCACGCAAGGCCAATCAGAATGCCAAGATAAGTGGCGACACCCTTGCCGCCTTTGAAGCCGATCCAGACCGGGAAGAGATGGCCGATAAATGCACCGAAACCGGCTGCAATTGCAGCCTCCTGACCAAATTTTGAGGCGATTAATACAGCGGCCGTGCCTTTAAGCGCATCAAGAATGAGCGTTGCCGCCGCGAGCTTTTTGTTTCCGGTGCGCAGAACATTGGTAGCGCCAATGTTGCCGGAACCAATCGAACGTACATCGCCCAGTCCTGCAAACCGCGTCAGGATGAGTCCGAAGGGAATGGAGCCGAGTACATAGCCGAATATCAGCGTGCAGAGTGTCACTAAATTGACCAGACCTGTTTCGGCCATGGAACTCCCCATATGTTCTTTATTCAAATTACTTGAGAAGAAAAGCCGCCCAAAAGCAAGACGGCTTTCTAATAATGTTAAGCCGAATAAACTGTCTTGCCACCAACTATAGTGCGGTTGACGCGACCTTGGAAGCGGGCACCTTCAAAGCAGCTATTCTTTGATCGTGAATGCAAATCGTGCTCACGAACCACCCACGGCTCGTCCAGATCGACAATCGCAAGATCAGCCTTGGCGCCGGGCTTCAGAGTGCCTGCATCCAGTCCGAAGATGCGTGCTGGCGCAGTCGAGAGCACTTCCACCAGACGAAGGAGCGGAATGCTGTCGTTATGATGAAGTCGAAGCGCCGCCGCCAGCAGTGTTTCCAGGCCGATTGCACCAGCTTCTGCATCAGCAAAAGGCAGACGCTTGGTGTCCACGTCCTGTGGATCGTGTGCTGACACGATAATGTCGATTGTGCCGTTCTTGACGGCTTCAACCATTGCCAGACGATCTTCTTCGCTGCGCAGAGGCGGCGATAAACGGAAGAAAGTGCGGAATTCACCAATATCGTTTTCGTTGAGTGACAGATGATTGATCGAAACGCCTGCCGTTACCTTGGTGCCAAGGTCTTTTGAGCGCTTGAGCGCATCGGCTGACATGGCACAGGAAAGCTGTGCTGCGTGATATTTGCTGTGAGTGAGAGCGGCCAAGCGCAGATCACGCTCCAGTGGAATGACTTCCGCTTCGCGTGGACTACCCGAAAGACCCAGCCAGCTTGCGAAGAGGCCTTCATTCATGACCCCATTTGCACCGAGATAGGGATCACGGGTTTCACAGGCAATCACAGCATCAAAGTCGCGCGCATAGGTCAGGGCACGGCGCATCAATTGTGTGTTGGTGAGCGTGTTTCGGCCTTCAGTGAAAGCAACTGCACCTGCATCGCGAAGCAGGCCGATTTCCGTCATTTCCTCGCCATGCAGGCCCTTGGTAATGGCAGCAGCGGGATGCACATTGACGATAGCTGTGTCGCGCGCAGTACGCTTCACAAACTCGACGAGCGCCACGTCGTCAATGACCGGATCGGTATCCGGCATCATTATCATGGAGGTTACGCCGCCAGCTGCTGCGGCCAGACTGGCCGATGCGATGGTTTCGCGGTGTTCAGCTCCGGGCTCACCGATGAAAACGCGGGAATCGACCAGACCTGGCAGAATAGCCATGCCGTTGAGGTCAATGATTTCAGCGCCTTCAGGCGTGCCCTGATTGCGGATATCTGCACCGCTGGCGACGATCTTGTCGTCTTTGATCAGCAGACTTCCGACTTCATCAAGTCCACGAGACGGATCAATGATGCGAGCATTTTCAAAAAGGATAGCACTCATGCGCGTTCTCCTGCGGCTTCTGCGCGACGCGGATCGAGCAGGGCTTCCATAACCGCCATACGCACAGCGACGCCCATTTCCACCTGTTGCTGGATCATGCTCTGCGGGCCGTCCGCAACATCGGATGCAATCTCGACACCCCGATTCATCGGGCCGGGATGCATGACCAGTGCATCAGGTCGGGCAAGCTTCAGCTTTTCCTTATCGAGACCGTAGAAGCGGAAATATTCACGCACAGACGGTACGAAGGAGCCGGCCATGCGCTCACGCTGGAGGCGCAGCATCATCACTACATCAGCGTCTTTCAGGCCTTCTTCCATGGTGTTGTAAACCTCAACACTCATATCAGCGATGCCGGACGGCAGCAGGGTCGAAGGGGCGACGACGCGAACGCGTGCGCCAAGTGCATTTAGAAGCAGAATGTTTGAGCGCGCAACGCGCGAGTGAAGCACATCGCCGCAAATGGCAACGCTCAGGTTTCCGATGTCGCCCTTGGCACGGCGGATGGTCAACGCGTCGAGCAGCGCCTGTGTCGGGTGCTCGTGCGCACCGTCGCCAGCATTGACGACTGCACAGCCGACTTTTTGCGCAAGGAGCGCCGCAGCACCGGCAGAAGCATGGCGTATGACCAGAATATCTGGCTGCATGGCGTTCAGCGTCATCGCGGTGTCGATGAGCGTTTCGCCCTTCTTGACCGAAGAGTTGCCGACCGACATGTTCATCACGTCCGCACCCAGCCGTTTTCCGGCGAGTTCGAACGATGATTGCGTTCGTGTCGATGCTTCAAAGAAGAGGTTGATCTGGGTGCGACCGCGCAGCACGGACTTTTTCTTCTCGGACTGTCTGGAGACAGCCACTTCCTGATCCGCAAGATCGAGAAGACAATTGATGTCCAGGGGCGATAGCCCCTTGATGCCAAGCAGGTGGCGATGAGGGAAAATCGGTGAGACCGTTTGATTTGTCATGGCAAGTCACCCGTATAGAGCCGAGAAAGCTGGACCGCAACCGCCCTTATAATGGCTTTGGCAGATTCACAAAGAAAAACCTGTATTCTTTGGGCATAAAGCGGTGAGCTGTCGGAAAATGTTAGTAAATTACAATGCAAGAACGCATAGAATGTCAGCTCTGCGCGCCTCAAGCGGCTCGCAAGCTGATTTTGAGTTGAACAAAGCCGAACGGATGAGCCTGTGAAAACGCACGAAGTCACCAACCAGACCCCGTCTATGACGGGTACGAATGCATATCTGGGCGATCCGCTTCTGATGCAGATCGCAGCGCGTTTCCCTAAAGAACTACATACTGATCTGGAGAATACCGGGCGTTTCGTCCTGTCAGCGGAAGCGCATGATCTTGCACGTCTCGCCAATACCGAATTGCCAAAGCTGCGCACCCATGATCGTCAGGGGCGCCGCGTCGATCTGGTGGAATATCATCCAGCTTATCATGCGTTGATGCGCCGTTCGATTGCGCAGGGGCTTCATTGTTCGATATGGGAAGCCAATCCAGCTGAAGCTGGACGTCGCCATCAGGCGCGCGCCGCGCGTTTCTACCTGACCGCACAGCTTGAGGTAGGCCATCTCTGTCCCTTGACCATGACGAATGCTTCGCTCGCAGCGGTAATGGCTTCGCCTGATCTTTACAAGGAATGGTCGCCGCAGGTTCTGTCGCGCAAATATGATTCCATGCAAAAGCCCGCCTTGCAGAAGCAGGGCATTACGCTTGGTATGGGCATGACCGAGAAGCAGGGTGGCACGGATGTTCGTGCCAATAGCACCCGCGCAGAACGCAATGAAGACGGGACCTACACAATCAGCGGCCATAAGTGGTTCATGTCTGCGCCTATGTCGGATGCCTTTCTGGTGCTTGCGCAGGCGGAAGAGGGGCTTTCCTGCTTCCTGCTGCCGCGACTGACCAATGAGGCGGCTGGAAACGGATTCTTCTTCCAGCGTTTGAAAGACAAGCTCGGCAACAAGTCCAATGCTTCATCCGAAGTGGAGTTCGACGGGGCTATAGGTCATCTGGTTGGAAATCCTGGCGAAGGCATTAAAACCATCATGGATATGGTCACGCTGACGCGACTTGATTGCGCGGTTGCCTCTGCTGGCCTGATGCGCTCGGGGCTGGCCGAGGCCGTTCACCATGCGCGCCATCGCGAGGTGGGTGGGCAAAAGCTTATTGAACAGCCGCTGATGAACCGCGTTCTTGCCGATATGGCACTGGATGTCGCCGGTGCGACCGCACTTTCTATGCGTCTGGCGCGTGCCTTTGACATGGCTGCAAGTGATCGCGCGGAAGCTGCTTTCGCACGCTGCATGACGCCAGTTGTAAAATACTGGGTCTGCAAAATCGCACCTTCATTGCTTTATGAAGCGATGGAATGCCTCGGTGGCAATGGTTACATTGAGGACGGCAATCTCGCACGCGCCTATCGTGAAGCGCCGGTCAATGCGATCTGGGAAGGTTCGGGCAATGTCATGGCGCTTGATGTAGCGCGCGTGCTCGCTCGCGCGCCGTCGCTGTTTGACGACGTTCTCGACTGGATCAGCGAACAACTGGGCGTACGTGGTCAAGGAACGATCGACGTGTTGCAGGCAGCCTTGCAGCTTACCGAAACCGATCAGGGCGTTGCGCGTCTTCTGACGGAGCAGCTCGCTTATGCTGCTTCTGCTGCCGAATTGCGCAATCTTGGTGCAGACGACGTGGCCGATGCCTTCATCGAAACGCGCCTTGGTGGGCAGTGGCGCTCGACCTATGGCATGCTAGATGCACGCCATAATGCCAACCGGATACTCGATCAGCTTTATCCAACGTCGTAATCGCTGTCGTGGGATTGTGATGAGCGTAGCATGTGCAGGCGATCCAGTGCGCCTTGCAAAATGAAGGAAGCGGCGGCCGAATCGATGCGTTCGGCCCGCTTGCCGCGTGAAACATCCATGCCGATCAGTGCGCGTTCGGCTGCGACCGTCGATAGGCGCTCGTCCCAGAACACGAAGGGCAGATCGGTTAGCGGCTGCATGGTGCGCACGAAAGCCCGTGTTGCCTGAACACGTGGTCCTGCTGAACCGTCCATATTCATCGGCAGGCCAATAATAATGACGCCGACTTTGTCGGCTTCGAGTGCTTTCAGCAGTACCTGTGCATCGATTGTGAATTTGGTGCGTTTGATAACTGGACGGGGATGCGAGAACGACAGGCCCAGATCGGAAACCGCAAGCCCAATAGTTTTGGTGCCGAGATCAAGCCCGGCGATCGTCTGGCCGCGCTGCAGAATTTCCAAAACTTCTTCGATCTCAACGACGGCCATATGTCCTCATAGTATTTTGATCAGGCTTCATATTGCCTGATGGAATTGAGCCGTAATATCTGTTTTAAAGCTGAAAATCGAGCCGCAAGGAGAAACACAATGAAAATCACCTGGTTGGGCCATGCAGCCTATCGCATTGAAACGGATAAGTCCGTCATTCTGATTGATCCGTTCATCAATGGAAATCCGGGTGCCAAGGGCATCGATTTCAAGGAAGTCACCAAGGGCACCACGCATATTGCGCTGACCCATGGTCATGGCGATCATATTGGGGACACCGTTGAGATTGCCAAAGAAACCGATGCGACTGTTATCGCAAATCCAGAAATCACCGGTTGGCTAGGGCGCAAAGGTCTGGAAAAGTTCAGCATGGGTAATACTGGCGGAACCATTGTCTGCGATGGTTTCAGTGTAACGTTTGTTAATGCACTGCATTCCTCAGCGTTGATGACAGAAGACGGCATCACTCAATCGATGGGTAATCCAAACGGCCTGGTATTCCATTTCGAGAATGCGCCGACACTTTATCACATGGGTGACACGGACATTTTCTCTGATATGGCGCTGATCAATGAACTGCATCAGCCAGAAATCGGCATTGTGCCCGTGGGTGATCGTTTTACCATGGGCGGTGCTGTGGCAGCTCTTGCGTGTCAGCGCTATTTCAACTTCAAAACCGTCCTGCCATGCCATTACGGCTCGTTCCCATTCATTGAAAAGACGGCAGACAAGTTTGTAGCGGCAATGTCCGACCATAAGGAAACGAAGGTGTTGGTGGCTGACGCTGGCACCGTTCACACATTCTAATTTTGGCTAACTACGGAACGAAGCGCAAGAAATGTTGCGCTTCCCCACCCGCACCGTTATAGCCGGTAAAAGAACCTTTTCGGGGTGGCGGTCGGCCGCTCTAAGTTATGAATTTGCGGAGAACAGAATGTCCGTCGATATTTCCACCGTCAAGCGCGTCGCGCATCTTGCGCGCATTGCTGTCAATGAAGACGAAGCAGAGCGCATGACCGGCGAACTTAATGCAATTCTGGGCTTTGTCGAGCAGTTGAACGAAGTCGACATTGAAGGCGTTGAGCCGATGACGTCGGTCACGCCGATGAAGATGCGTTTGCGCGACGATGCAGTGACGGACGGCAATATCGCCAGTGCCATTGTTGCCAATGCGCCTGTGACCGAAGATAATTTCTTCGTCGTGCCAAAGGTCGTGGAGTAAATCGATGGCTATTCGGGTTTCCGTCGAGACCCCATTACAGGATGATGTGCGTGATCTTGTTAGAGCATTGAACACGCATATGCTGCCGCTTTCTCCTATCGAGTTCCAGTTCAAGATGACTGTTGAACAGATGGCGGAGCCGGACACTACGGTTTTCGTCGCGCGCGATGAAGATGGCAAGGCCGTCGGCTGTGGCGCGCTGAAGATGCACGGTAACCGAGTGGGTGAACTCAAGCGCATGTTCACGCGCCCGGAAGTTCGAGGCAAGCGTATCGGCTCACATCTTGTCGATGCGATTGTCGAGCTGGCAAGAGCCAAGGGTGCTTCGCGCCTGGTCCTTGAAACGGGCACCGGCCCGGGCTTTGATGCTGCCTGGCGGCTTTATGAAAATTCAGGTTTTGAGCGTTGCGGAGTGGTTCTGGATTATCCCGACTCCGAATACAGCGCCTTTTTTGAAAAGCGTCTCGTTGAGGCGTGACTTTACAGGATTTGATGATGAGCGAACTGACCGCACTGACCATTGCCGAAGCGCGCGACAAGCTGAAGGCCAAGGCTTTCACCGCGACCGAACTCACAGAAGCCTATATTGCGGCTATTGAATCCGCCAATGACAAGCTGAATGCCTATGTCGCTGTGACACCAGAAAAAGCGCGCGAAATGGCAAAAGCTTCTGATGCCCGCATTGCCGAAGGTAAGGCGGGTGCACTCGAAGGCATTCCGCTTGGCGTGAAAGACCTGTTTGCGACCAAAGGTGTTCACACGCAGGCCTGCTCACATATTCTCGATGGCTTCAAGCCTGAATATGAATCGACCGTTACAGCCAATCTCTGGTCTGACGGCGCTGTCATGCTGGGCAAGCTTAACATGGACGAATTCGCTATGGGCTCGTCCAATGAGAGCTCCTATTATGGCCCTGTGAAGAACCCGTGGCGTGCGAACGGCTCGGACGTTGATTTGGTGCCGGGCGGCTCGTCGGGTGGTTCTTCGGCAGCTGTTGCTGCACATCTCTGCGCAGGCGCCACGGCAACCGATACGGGCGGCTCGATCCGTCAGCCAGCGGCTTTCACCGGCACTGTCGGTATCAAGCCGACCTATGGTCGTGTTTCGCGCTGGGGCACAGTTGCTTATGCATCCTCGCTTGATCAGGCTGGCCCGATTGCTCGCGATGTGCGGGATGCCGCGATTCTGCTCAAGTCTATGGCATCGCTTGATCTCAAAGATACCACTTCGGTTGATTTGCCAGTGCCGGACTACGAAGCAGCTATCGGCAAGTCGCTGAAGGGCCTCAAGATTGGTATTCCGAGGGAATATCGTATCGATGGTATGCCGGAAGAAATCGAAGCGCTCTGGCAGAAGGGCGTCCAGTATCTCAAAGATGCTGGCGCTGAAATCGTCGATGTTTCGCTGCCGCACACAAAATATGCGCTTGCTGCCTATTACATTGTGGCACCTGCGGAAGCTTCGTCCAATCTCGCACGTTATGATGGCGTACGTTACGGTCTGCGCGTACCAGGCAAGGATATTGCCGATATGTACGAACAGAGCCGTGCTGCAGGTTTTGGCAAGGAAGTGAAGCGCCGTATTCTGACCGGAACCTATGTTCTATCGGCTGGCTATTACGACGCATATTATCTACGCGCTCAGAAGGTTCGCACGCTGATCAACAAAGACTTTGAAAATGTCTTTGCAAGCGGCGTTCATGCAATCCTGACGCCTGTTACGCCTTCCGCTGCGTTCAGCATTGGCGATAAGGAACTCGCAAACGATCCGGTCAAGATGTATCTCAATGACATCTTCACCATCACGCTTAACATGGCTGGCCTGCCGGGTATCGCGGTTCCTGCTGGCCTCAACGATCAGGGGCTGCCGCTTGGTCTGCAGCTGATCGGTCGCCCGTTTGAAGAAGAAACGCTGTTTCAGGCTGCTGGCGCAATTGAGCAAGCTGCGGGACGCTTTACACCGAAGAAATGGTGGTAAAATCTGAAGTTTCCATTCGCCGGCCAGAAATGACCGGCGAATTTGTTTTTATGGCCGAAATCGCGGTGCGCGCATGGCAAAACACAGCGCGCGACATTGTGCTGAGGGATGAAAGCCGGTCGGAACTCCAAGCCAAATTCCTGCGCGACTTGCGCGGGAATGGCGATGGTGTTTTGTTGGCGGAACGATGCGGCGAAATATACGGTTGGGGCGCTCGTGTCCCGAAATCAAACTACATTTCCGACCTCTGGATTGATCCCGTGTATCACGGTCAGGGCGTAGGCGGGGCATTGCTTGGTGCGCTGATGGTGCAGATTGTGCTTGACGGCTTTGCGGAGGCTGAAATCGGCACCCATGCGGATAATTCACCAGCAATAGGGCTTTATGAAAAGGTAGGGTTCAAGACTTATCACCGCAGCGACGAATGGTCGGAGAGTTTTGGTCGTAAGGTTGAAAAGGTTAGAATGCAGGCAAAGCTTTAGACGAGCATTGCCATTTCAAGCAAAGCTCCTATCCTATTCTGTAGCAATTAGTTTCATGAGGAGGGGCACATGTGGATCATGCTTACGGATGTCAGCGGCGAGAGGGTTGCAGTGAACTTCAATCACGTCCTGTCATACAACGCTTACGGCACTGGAACCCGTATCGTTACGCTCAGCGCAGACCTGACATTTTTCGTTAAAGAGTCGACAGAGGAAATTGAAACCAAGCTTGGCATTGACGTCAAGAATTGAGCTTTTGCCTCAAAAGATTATCCATTTCCTTCACAAGATTGGGGACATGGTGAAATTCGTATCTCTCCCGACCATTCGACAAGCGCACGATAGGGAGAAAAACAAAGTTTAAATATCCAGTTCTTCCACAAAAGCGGCACGATCCTGAATGAACCGGAAGCGGGCTTCCGGCTTTGTACCCATCAGATCATCAACAGTGCTGCGCGTCTCATCTATGTAGTCTTCATCGACATGAACACGAAGAAGCGTACGCTTTTTCGGATCCATCGTCGTTTCTTTCAGCTGCTCGGCGCGCATTTCGCCAAGGCCTTTGAAACGGCCGATTTCGATTTTTCCGCGTCCGGTAAACATTGTGCGAAGCAGCTCGTCCTTGTGTGCGTCGTCACGAGCATAGGCGACTTTGCCACCCTGGCTCAGACGATAAAGCGGTGGGACTGCCAGATACAGATGCCCGTTGCGGATGAGATCTGGCATTTCCTGGTAGAAGAACGTAATGAGCAGCGATGCAATATGCGCGCCGTCCACGTCAGCATCGGTCATCACGATGACGCGGTCATAACGCAAATCTTCTTCACGATAATTTTTTCGCGTGCCACTGCCCAACGCCTGCACTAGATCAGCAATCTGCTGGTTGGCTGTCAGCTTCTCACGACCAGCACTGGCAACATTGAGGATTTTACCGCGTAGGGGCAAGATCGCCTGATTGGAGCGATTACGTGCCTGCTTCGCGGAGCCGCCAGCCGAGTCACCTTCGACGATGAAAAGTTCTGCACCTGCTGCAGCATTCTGAGTGCAGTCCGCAAGCTTGCCCGGAAGGCGCAGTTTACGCGTCGCGCTCTTTCGAACGGTTTCCTTTTCTTGACGGCGACGAAGACGCTCTTCTGCACGGTCTACAACCCAGTCGAGCAAGCGCGATGCTTCCTGCGGTGAAGCTGTAAGCCAGTGATCAAACGGATCGCGAATAACATTTTCCACGATACGCTGCGCTTCGACGGTTGCAAGCTTATCCTTGGTCTGGCCCACAAACTCCGGTTCGCGAATGAAGACCGAGAGCATCGCTGCTGCAGAAATCATCACGTCATCGGTGGTGATAATCGACGCACGCTTGTTATTGGTCAGTTCCGCATAGGCCTTTAGGCCACGCGTTAATGCAATGCGAAGACCTGCTTCATGCGTGCCGCCGTCGCCCGTAGGGATGGTGTTACAGTAGGAATTGACGAAGCCATCCCCCCCGTACCACGATACAGCCCATTCAACAGCGCCATGTCCGCCCTGCTTTTCTGTACGGCCTGAGAAAATCTCGCGCGTCACCTGATGTTCTTTGCCGAGCGAGGCAGAGAGATAATCCTTGAGGCCACCGGGGAAGTGGAAAACAGCCTTTTCCGGCGTTTCCTTCTTTGGGTCGAGAAGCGACGGATCGCAGCTCCAGCGAATCTCTACCCCACCAAACAGATAAGCCTTCGAGCGGGCCATGCGGTACAGCCGGTGCGGATCGAATTGCGCGGTTTTGCCGAAGATATCCGGGTCAGGATGAAAGCGGACGCGCGTACCGCGACGGTTATGGACTTCGCCGACATCTTCAAGGCCACCCTGCGGAATGCCGCGCGAAAAGCGCTGGCGATAAAGACGGCGATTGCGCGCGACTTCTACTTCCAGAACATCAGAAAGCGCGTTAACCACCGAAACACCCACGCCGTGCAGGCCGCCAGAGGTTTCATAGGCTTTGCCATCGAATTTACCGCCCGCGTGTAGCTTGGTCATGATGACTTCAAGCGTCGATTTTCCCGGGACTTGCGGGTGTTCATCAACCGGAATACCGCGTCCGTTATCGCTTACCGTTAGGAAACCGTCGGCGTCGAAGCTGACTTCAATGAAATTGGCATGGCCTGCAACAGCTTCGTCCATCGAGTTATCGATGACTTCTGCAAAGAGGTGATGCAGAGCTTTCTCGTCCGTGCCGCCGATATACATACCTGGCCGCAGACGGACGGGCTCGAGCCCTTCCAGAACACGAATAGAGGAGGCGTTGTAATCATCTGCTCCAGATGAAACGGGCGGAGCCTTGGTTGCGACAGCAGCTGATTTCGGTGCGGATGGTGTCGTTGCCGCTTGCGCAATGGATGTCGATGCGGGAGCCTTCTTGGGCTGCTGCTCCATCTGCCGTTCACGGGCATTGTTAACTACTCTGGAAAAGAGATCGTTGCTGTCGTCCATATTGGTGCGAAAAGCTTTCTGTCTAAAACCGAATGAACCGCCCCTACCGAACGGCACGAAATAAGTTAGCTGCGAATCACGTGAATAATGCCACGAGATTAGCCGCAATGCGAACAGAGTTCGCCTTACGTTCCATTTTTGACCCAAGTTATCAAATGGTTTTGCTCACAGTGAAACCGATTTGCACCAGAAACATGGCGAAAGTCAAACCGGGCGCTTTGCTTGAGCGAATTAAGATGGAAACGGGCAGGCCATTCGCGTAAGCGCAATGGCAGTTGGAAAATTGCGAGTAATGAGATGCAGGGTAGGGTAGTAGGCGGCACAGAAGCCCACGTAAAGGGCATGGCGATCATGGTGCTTTCGGTATTGCTGCTGCCTCTCATGGATGCCATCGGTAAATGGCTTGCCATGATGGATAATATGCCGCCGGCCACTGTCACCTTCATGCGCTTTTTCATTCAGTCAGTGCTGATGTTTTTCGTGCTGATCGTCATGAGTGGTTTCGCGTCCCTACGGACCACTCATCTTGTCGGCAATCTTGTGCGCGGGGCGCTGATGGGCTTTGGAGGAACGTGTTTCTTCACGGCTGTAAAATATATGCCTCTGGCAGACGCCATGGCTGTGTTTTTTGCTGAACCGTTGATCCTGACGCTGCTTTCAGCCGTTTTCCTCAAGGAAAAAGTCGGCTGGCGTCGTTTCAGCGCTGTGGGTATCGGTCTCATTGGCACGATGATCGTTATTCAGCCAAGTTTCGAGATTTTCGGGGCAGTATCCTTGTTGCCTCTCGCAACCGCTGTAACTTTTGCAATTTATCTGATCCTGAACCGAAAGTATGGCACAAAGGAAAGCCCGGTCGTCATGCAGCTTTATGCCGGTATCGGCGGGGCGGCGCTAGCAGGTTTGGCGATGGTATTCGGCACGGGTCTAGGCATTGAAGATTTGAGTTTTGCGCTGCCGCATAGCCTGCAGCCTTGGCTGCTTCTGCTTTTGCTCGGTACAATTGGTACCGTCAGCCATCTCCTCGTGGTGCAGGCATTCAAGCTCGCACCCGCATCCATGCTTGCGCCGTTCCAATATCTGGAAATTGTTAATGCGGTTCTGGTCGGTTTGCTGGTGTTTGGCGATTTTCCGACGCCGTCCAAATGGTTCGGCATCGCGATCATCGTGGGATCAGGCTTCTATGTCTTCATGCGCGAGCGGCGCGTGAAGAGCGCCTGATTATTTTGTCTGGCGAGGTCCGAAGACGTTTTCGAAGGCCGTGCCCAATGCAACATCGACATCGCCCATCGTCACCGGAAGACCTAGATCGACGAGACTTGTCACGCCGTAATCAGAAATCCCGCACGGAACAATGCCGCCAAAATGTTCGAGTTCCGGCTCGACATTGATGGCAATACCATGGAAGCTTACCCACCGGCGCAGACGAATTCCAATAGCGGCAATCTTGTCTTCGCACATGCCGCCACTGGCAAGCAGCGGCTTTTCGGGACGGACAACCCATACACCAACGCGATCTGCACGCCTTTCACCTTTGACATTGAACTGCGCGAGCGTTTCTACAATCCATTGCTCAAGCGCGGTCACAAATGCGCGCACATCTTCACGGCGCCGCTTCAGGTCGAGCATGACATAAGCCACACGCTGGCCGGGACCGTGATAAGTATATTCGCCGCCGCGTCCGGTATTGAACACGGGAAAGCGATCGGGCGTTAGCAGATCTGCTGATTGAGCACTGGTGCCAGCCGTGTAGAGCGATGGGTGCTCGACGAGCCAGACGAGTTCGTTGGCCGCACCTTCACGAATAGCTGCCACGCGCGCTTCCATAAAAGCGAGCGCTTCGTCGTAATCCGTCAAACCGTCCGATATCAGCCAATCAACAGGCGGCGCGTCGACTATGACGGGGAGGAAATGCGTTTCCTTCTGCTGAGCGGTGACTTCGGATTGTTCGGAAAAAAGAGCAGAGCTGTCGTTCATGATGGCAGCATATGGCGTTTTTTATGCTCTGCCGCCAGATGTCAAAATGCCTCTACGCGAAAGCGTGATGTCAGACGATTAGTGGGCTCGCACTTATCCTATGATCAAAGCCTGGAAATACATCGGTTGTGATCGGCGCGAGCACATTTATTCTCAAGCCTGTGGGATCAAAGTCGATGTCGCACCGTGCCTTGAGCTCTTCGGCAAGAACAAGCCGGATAAGCCGCTGGCCAAAGCCTCGTCGCGAAGGTCGCGCAACGGACGGACCATTGGTTTCCAGCCAACGCATCTGGAATTTTTTTTCGCCTTGGTCATCGACAATATCCCAGCTGAAATCGACGCTACCATGCTCGTTGGACAGGGCACCGTACTTCACCGCATTGGTCGTAAGCTCATAGAGACCGAGAGAAAGCGATACCGTTACCCGGTCACTTACAAAGAGCGAAGGCCCACTCATGCGGATGCGATTGCCAAAAGTTCTGTTGAACGGAGCCAATGCCGTATTAGCGATCTGCATAATGGTTGTGCCACCCCAGTCATCTTGCAGCAGCATGTCATGCGCTTGGGCCAACGCGTGAAGACGCTCGTTGAACAGCTTGCTTGCCTGTTCGGAACTTTCTGCATTACGTAAAGTCTGGTTGGCGATGGATTGGACCATAGCCATGGAATTTTTGAAGCGGTGGGAGATTTCCCTCGTCACTAATGCCTTGTCAGCTTCGGTCTGCTTGCGTTCGGTCACATCCAGCATAACGCCAAGCAATGTCGGATTGTCGCCGAGCAGCGCTTTGGCTCGCGTTTCCACCCAGATTGTCTGCCCGGTTCTGTTTACGATCCGATATTCCATGGAATACGGCTCACCAGTTAAAAAAGCAGCCTCCGTCTTTTGAATTACCGACATACGATCCTCAAGCGCGATCAGCTCAAGAATTTGGTCGAAATTTATGTGTTCATCGTCCCTAAAGCCAAAAATCCGGCGGCACTCAACAGAACCGGTTACGCTCCCTGTCTTCAGATCACGGGTCCAATAGCCGATATTTGCGGCATTAACGATGTAATCGAGATAGTTCTGATGCCGTTTTGTCTCACTGGAAAGCGAGTCACGCTCTTGCTCCAATTCAACCAGACGTTTTAGCTCGAGCGTGACATCGAGTTGTGTGGAAACGAAATGCTGGATTACACCATCGGAGCTTCTGACTGGTGAAATGTGCAGCCGGTTCCAAAAGGCTTCGCCTGATTTCTTATAGTTTAATATGTCGATATCGATTGAAGTGCCTGCTGAGATTGCCGTTTTTATTGCAATCACATCATCTGGATTGGTTCCAGAACCTTGCAGGAAACGGCAATTTTGGCCGATCACCTGATCTGCCGAATATCCCGTTAACAGCAAAAATGCTTTGTTCGCAAAGACAATCGGATTGTCGGAAAATTGCGGATTGGTGATAAGCATAGGTGTGGGTGTATTTTCTACAGCCGCCAGAAAAGGATCAGCTTCTTTGGAAATCATGTCTGCAGCACAAAATCTGGATGCTTCCAACTCAGTAGACACGGCAAACCCCACCATAAACACAAAGTTACGACGCCCATCAGCCACGGGCAAAACTAACTGATAATGTGGACCATGGCGAATAAAATCGCTTTGAGACTTAAGTCGGATTAAAGCCAACATGACATGAGCCTCAACACACGAGATTGCTTTTCCCTAAACCATGCCAATCACTTGTCAGATGTATAGGGCGCTATATATTCCTCATTATCATTCAGCACACGTTCATCTAGCATCGATAATGATGTGTGCAGTTGAACTGGAGAACAAGATGATAAACAACTTAAAGAAAATGATGGTTGGCTTGGTCGGCGCAGCTTTTATGATCGGTGCGATGGCGCCTGTCTCTGCTGCTCCGGTCCTGCCCACCGCTCAGCTTGTTGATGCCAATAATGTCATGCAAGTACGTGATCGTTGGGACCGCCGTGGTCATGGTAATTGGAACGGTCATCGTCCCGGTCGCCCTGGCTGGAATGGGCACCGCCCTGGTCCGCGTCCGGGTTGGAATCATCATCGCCCTCGTCCGGGTTATTGGAATGGTCATCGCGGCTATAACCACTATCGTCATGGCTATCGTCGTCATAATGATGGCTGGTGGTATCCGCTGGCAGCGTTCGGCGCTGGCGCGATCATCGGTGGTGCAATCGCTCAGCCAGCACCTCAGCCGGTTTACCGCGCTAGCAATAGCCATGTTCAGTGGTGCTATAACCGCTACAGATCGTATCGCGCTTCGGACAATACGTTCCAGCCATATAATGGTCCGCGTCAGCAGTGCTATTCGCCATACCGTTAATAGTATCGAAAATTCGGAAATGCAGCCGCCTCAAGAGGGCGGCTGTTTTCATGTGTGGGATCGGCTCTTTCACCGACAGGACGGTATCGTGCTACTAACCGCCGCGCTGGTCGTATCCTCGATGTTGTCACCGGTCATTTTATGATGCAGATATTGCTTCAAGCGATTAATCTGTTCCGTGCTCCAACCATTCACATCAGCGACTTCTAACCAAGCATCGACATAATGCTCTGGTGCGTAAACATGACCGTGTCCCATGGGCGTTGCAGTTGCGAATGCCATATCCAACGTTAGTTGCAGCATTGTCACGACCGGATACCAGCGGAGTTGTGCGGAAACGTCGGGGCCGCGTGGTTCGTTCATCCAGTCCGGCTGACGATAAAAAGAATGGGTGTCAAAGAAGACGACTGCATCGCTGGCATATTGCAGATAAACGATGCGTAGCGGTCCCCAATGGTCACCGTTGCCAGGTGCTTCACCGTCCTGGTTCATAAAGCGAACAAAAGACCCATCTTTGAATACAGGAAGCCATTCAGGTGTCCCAATGTTTCGGTCTCGCGTCATCTGCATCCAATTGCGACTAGGAAAAGGAGGCCCACTCCAGAGAGCGCCATTAATCGGATCTCCCAGCAGTTCGAAGAGCGAAACCGATTTTTCCGAGTTCATGGCTCCAAGGCTCAGACCGTAGAGATACAGACGTGGCCGCTTGTCCTTCGGGAGTGTTTTCCAGTGGTTGTAGACAGTTGTGAACAAAGCACGCGAGGCTTCGGCGCCATATTCCGGCTGAAAAAGAAGTGAAAGCGGGCTGTTTAAATAGGAGTATTGCATGGCGATGCTGGCTACATTGCCATCGTGAAGATATTCGAGACCATCCATAGCCGCGGGATCAACCCAGCCTGTCCCAGTGGGCGTAATAATTACAAGGACTGAACGATCAAATCCATTTTGCCGCTTGAGTTCACCCAATGCTCGCTCAGCACGCTCTTTGGTCGTGTCAGCCACATTTAGACCTGCATAAACGCGGATAGGGTCGACAGCAGGGCGTCTTGTGAACGATGAGATGTCGGTGCCCGTTGGACCAGACGAAACAAATTCGCGCCCGGCTCGACCAAGCTCATCCCACTGGAGCAGCGAAAGGGGACTTCCCGTTTTGTTTGCCGCCAAAGGCTGGGGTCGATCCGGCTCGATGAGCGCATCATATTCGCGAAACGAACGATCAAGTACCTTGAAAGTGGATTGGATCAACAGGCCGTTAGCAATTGTCCAGATCAGGATAATTGTTATCGCGACACCAATGACATTTGCTACTCTGCGAGGCACTACACGGTGTATTCGTGCAGAAATAAAGCGGCCAAGTCCGATGAGGCTGCGCGCCAACAGCAGGAGAAACAAAAAGGTGATAACAGCTAGTGCGCAGACACTTGCTGGATAGGCGCTTGGCACCGGTTCCATACCCATCACTGCGCGGACTGAATTTTGCCAGCCCTGCGAAGAGTAAAGCGCAACGATCGCAAATGCCAGACAGATAAGGCTAACGACCAGATTTACTCGGCTGCGCCACCAGTGCCCCGGTTCGGGTAGCTCCAAATAGTGCCAGAGCCAACGCCAAAAAACACCCAAGCCATATCCTGAACCAAATGCGACACCGCACAATATTCCCTGTAGAACGTAGGTTCGTGGGACGAGACTTGGTGTTAGCGCCGCTGCAAACAATAAAGTTCCGAGTGCAAGCCCTATGCCTGATAGGGAGTGCCTGAACTGAAAAAATGCTTTGGCTACTAAGGACATGAAAACCGAATTGCTGGAGTGGGTTATATCCGTGAACCTATAGTAACATGTCAACAATCGGAATCGATTTTTAAAAGCTCGAGTTTTTTGGGCTATTTTGCCATTGGTGATGCGAATCTTTGTCGTCTCGGATGAGCAGGTAAGCGAATTTTTGTTGATACACACGCTTTGTGATCATCAAAAATCGACCGCCTACCCAATATTTCATGGAAATTTGTCCATAGGTGTCGATTTTTTGAGTTCATGTTGAAGAAACTTGATTTTATGGTGTTGACCATTTGGAAAGTCGCCCGTATGTTCCGCCGCACTTCCAGGGAAGATTTGGTTCCCTTCTGGGAGCGCGTAGCTCAGCCGGTAGAGCAACTGACTTTTAATCAGTAGGTCCAGGGTTCGAATCCCTGCGCGCTCACCAAGACACTCCTACAATATCAAATGCTTGAGCTTGCTACAGCTTTGCTAGCCATGTTCCGTAAGATTCCATTTTCTACACTGCTTATCACTGTTTTCAGGGCGTAGCGGGGAGTCCACGACACATGGTTTGGCAGATGGCGCATGGGTTAAGCCACCTGATTTGACTCCAAATTTTCCATCCATTTTTTGAGGCTCGATTTGCGGGCAGCAACAGTACCAGCCAGTTTAAGCTAGGAGCCCGGATTGCCTCATACCCAATGATGCTGTCAAAACCACAGAAGAGCAATGGCATGAGTTTATCAACAATAGCGGGCATCGCAAAAGTCATTGAATATAGCTCGCCTGTACCGGAGCCGGACCCGTCGTGACTATCATCACAGCCGTCGCACTCTGGGGAACGTACTTCGAAGACCAAAGCTGCCCAGATTGAAGCTGCAATGGATACGCAGGGCCCGCGGTCGCGAAATATCGTCCGTGCAGCTCAAACCTTCCGTTCTGATCACGAGCTTTGGCCGCTGCTTGAACAGTTAGCTACGCAGTTATTAGGTGAGGAAAGAGCGGCGGAATTGCTTGCTCCATAAAAACCCCGGCCCTGAGGTGTTAGGGCCGGGGCTATGCAGGCCATCCAGTCGCGTCGTTAAGGCTTGCCCGCATATTCAAATGCTCATTGCGGAAGCTTCCATAAAAGAATGCAAGCTCCGCCTGTCGCGACAATCGCGCCTAGCACGAGCAAACCTTGATCAGAAATTAAGAACCCAAACAGCGTCATTTTCTGCGACACTCCTGCCATATCATAAAGCCAATCAAAGCAAGTAGGGCAGCCGTCGTGAAGCCGATAAACCAACCCATAGTCGATCCTCCAGCCGAATAAACTCGTATGACGGGAAAAAGTTCAGTGTACTGGGGAAAGAAAACCCCGGTAGGCGGGCAAGCCCTGGACCGGGGTTACTGACTTTGCATTCAAGCGGGGGCTGTGATGCCGTGAATGACCAATAGCTAGATCAAAAAATCGGGGCGTCAAGAGTTGAGACTTAAAAAGCCCCGGCTCGTGGGTAATCGTTTCGAGCCGGGGCTTATCACTGGTGCAACACGAGCAGGTGCTTCGATACAGTGAATGGTTGGGAAGTAGGGCGCAAAGATTGTGAGACAAGATGCAAAGTAAACCCCGGCGCGTTGCCGGGGCTTTTTAGTCTTGGTGACTACGGGCGGCGAGGATGTTTCCTATGGTACTTAATCTCCTTCCAAGCCAGTGTCGTCGTTACATAGGCGAGAGCAGCTATTATTGCTGCTAGGATTAACAGAAACCAAAGCATGACACGCTCCTATGCCTGAACCCGTCCGCCACCTGGTGTTTTCCCCGTCATCCAAGGAATTGCGACCTCGGGCTCTTCAAGTATACCGCGCTTCTTGGCGAACCCTCGAATGGCGCTTTCTGCTGCTTCAACTGGTTTGATACAGTCGTGAGCATCGCAGCACGCTTTCCAAGCTGTCTCATAAATCAGATCACGGTCGTGTAAGGGGCGCTCATCTAGAAAATCTAAGGCATCTCCGATGCTGCCAATTTCGCGGACGATATAAGGTCCGTCCTTCACGAAAACAGGACTGTCAAACAAACGGTCGCTCATCGAAATCTCCATTTGATCGAACGAGTTTTGTCAGGATGACCGCTTCGATTTAGTCAGTAATTCCGCCCTTTCAAGAGGGTGTTTCTTACAAATTTTTGAGTAAACACTATGGCACGACGCATCAAAGCGGCGGGGCTTTCTCCAATCTAATTACAAGGACAATCAAATGAACAAAGCAACGTTCTTCGCGTATGCGAGGCGCGCGCCTTTTGGCGGCCGTTTGAGCCAGGCTGATGTGAGCGGCACAGAGGCTGTCTTTGCCGACGCTGAGCGTAAGAATTTGCCGGACGAGCAAATCGCTCACATCCTTGCGATGGTTTTTCATGAAACCGGAGGCAAGATGCAGCCGGTCGTTAAGTATTTGAATTATTCGTCGGCTGCGCGGATAAGGCAAGTGTGGCCAAAGCGCTTTTCGTCTATTGCAGCAGCCCGGCCATATGTGATTAACCCGCAGACACTTGCCAATAAGGTCTATGGCGGCGGCATGGGCAACGACAGCGTTAATGACGGTTGGACCTATCGCGGACGCGGCTTAAAGCAGATAACAGGTGAGGACAATTACAAGGAGTTCGGTATCGCCGATGCGCCTGAGAAAGCGCTTGAGCCCAGAACGGCAATTTGCTTCCTCTTCGAAGAAATGGTGCTGGGCAAGTTCACCGATCGTAAGCTCACAGATTTTTTCGGCAAAGGGAAAGCTGATCCAGAAGGCGCGCGAACTGTCGTCAAGGGCACCGATAAAGCAATGCTGATCGCCGGCTATTACCGCAACTTCCTCGACAGCCTACTCAAACATCTAGGAATATGAATTGTGGTTCCGGCGGAATTAAATTCAGCCGTCCGTTACAGCAATACCCGGGCGAATACACAGCCAATACCAGGATTACACTGCCAAGAACTTTGGCTTAGCCTTCAATGTCTGCTTAATTGTTCCAATCTGGATCATCATCCGGAGGGTCGTTGTCTATAGGCTAGCATCAATCCCCGTCACTATCTTCCCGAATTGCCACTTGTAACCGCCGTACACGCCGTGCGGCCGATGAGTCGAATTCGGATTAGCATTTGGAGCGTTCCACTCATAAAATTCTTCGCCCATCTTCCGCCGATCTTCGCGACTATATAGCCGCCAAACCAATCAAATGCCTCGCCAACAGCAGTGTTTACCTAGGTGCCAGTGATAAGTGCGCCAACAGGTAAATGCTTCATAGCAATCTCCCCAAGGCTACCCCGCTGGAGATTATGACCCGAATCAAATCTGCAGCTGAATGTCTGCCGCCCTTCAGGCGATCTCATGCTGAAAAGTGCCCTGACAAACTCCCCAGTATGTCAGGGCGGTGATCCGACAAGAAGCTCAATAATTGTCGTCCACCAGTCAGTTATTAGCTCGAATACCAGAGAGAGAACTCCCGGCAAGCGAAGGGCCGACTGGATATTTGCGCGTTGGCTTGGTCCGCGTCGCAAGTGAATCATCTCACACTACATTGAAAACACAATGTCGCTTCCCATCAGATGCTGGCACTTTGCCGGATCTAATTTCAGAATGACAATGTGAACACAACAACGTGCTTCGCCTATGCGAGGCGCGCAGTTTCATTTCTTCGCGAAAGGATGAGTCAAAACAGATGATGTCCGGATGTCTACGAAGCTATTCACGAGAACGCTCTTCTGCCTTTGTTCTTTTGCCTTCCTGACAATTGGCATTGTCTTGTCCGCAGTCTTTATCCTGAAGCGCGCACCTGTTCTCCCTTATGTGGTCCACAGCGCGCCACTGAGGTATGCGATTCTTATCAGCCCAAAGCGTCGCAGACCTTCAGTTTTATCACGAGCTGTGGCCGCTGCTTAAACATTTGGCGACGCTGCCATTCTGTGAAGAAAAGCTCCTCAGTTGCCGGTACCATAATGTCGATCAAGCTCTTGCTGAGATAGTTTGTAAATAAGAAGATCTGGTCTGGCCGATTAACTTTGCGCACAAGATGGGGAACCTGAGCATCAAAGTATCGACATGTTTTCCTCAAATCCAAACTCCAGGGCATCGCTATCAATAAAGCTTTACAATTGGCGTCTGTCCGCTACTAGATGGCGAAAAATTATAACAAAAGCAGGGGCAAGGCGTGAAAATTACAGGCATTATGCTGCAGCGCGATGAAATTGACGTTGTCCTTTTTAACGTTTTGCATCACCTAAATACTCTTGGGTTTTCTCGTCTTATCATCGGCGATAATGGATCTACTGACGGCTCAAGAGAGGCACTTCGGCGGCTCGAAAAGCGTGATCCGCGCTTATTGGTTGTTGATATGCCGGGTGAGTTTGCTCAGGCAGATAGGACAAATCTATTATATCAAATTGCTATCGATAATGGAGCGGACTGGGTAGTTCCCTTGGATGCCGACGAATTTCTCTCAGTGAATCGTAACGAATTGAACGATGTCCTGAAGAAAAGCGATGACCCTGCTGTCCACATGCGAATTCGAAATTTCGCTCAAACAAGAAGAGCGGAAAGAATGAGGATGCATAACCTCGCGAGCATGTATTATGCAGTTCCTCCGAGCGCCACCGCCGCAGATGCGATGAATTACGTCCTTGAAGGAAAGATTTCATTTCTTGAGAGCATTTATCCACCAAAGTACATTTGGAGGGCAGATAAAGCGTTGTTGATCGCCAAAGGCAACCATAAAGCAAATATAGACCTTCCCGACGTCAAGTTTTCAATTGACTTAAATCATGCACCTCTACGGTCAAAGTCGGCTATTTCAGACAGAATTGTCAGAATTTCCCGCCTTGAGGAGGGGCCGCCTACCCAGTCATGGCATATAAAACGACTAGCTTTCGTAGACATTGAAGAAGAATGGAGACGTAGTTCCGTTTCAAATGGCCATCTAGATGTTAAGGATACCCGACGCCGACTGCAATTTGCCCCGTTCTTCCTAAAGGTATTTTTAAAACATGCACTATCAGTGCGTAGTCTAGTAAAATCCGCCTCCTAGCCGGAGCCCAGCTTAAAAAGAAAACTCCGGATAGTTGGGGGCGATCCGGTGCCGCGCTCACCGATCGATCTGGAACTGTTAAAACGCTCGCTGATGATCTTACAGCCTCAGGAAAAGACAATGCATTGCACGAGCTTGCGAGCATTTCCTAGCGTTGCTGTGTGCTGTTTTAACTTGAATGAAATTGACGAATGGGCTCACCAGGGTCTGTGTCGCAATATTCTGCCCGTGCAATGCAGTTTTGAGAGCGCGCTTACTCAACGCCAGCTCCTACGTTCCAACCGCTCCGGTTAGAGGTCTCGGTTAAAGCGGGTGGTGTCGGGTTTTGGAACACCTAGACTGTGTATTATCGTTCCGGACATATAGATAGCCGACTGTGCCGTAAGCCAGTATCCGGCCGAACGCAGGGCCAGTACGAACATCAACGTTTCCAATCAATGTGGCTTTCGCTTCTACTTCCACGTGCCCATCCCAAATGTAGGGAAAATTCGAGAGAATATTGTTTGATGCTTTCAAATCAGCCTTGATAATTTCGTCGTATTTCGGCAGAGCAGCGATAAATTTCAATCATGGGTTGATGTGTGCAGGCGAAGATGAAGATAATCGGTATTTTGCTTCAGCGAGATGAGATCGATGTCGTATTGTTCAATGTCTTGTATCACCTGAACGTCGTTGGCTTAGACCGACTTATTGTAGGCGACAATGGTTCAACGGACGGTTCAAGGGAGGCACTTCACAAGCTCGAGCGGGTCGATCCACGCCTTATCGTCATCGATATGCCAGGTGAATTCGAACAGGCCTTGAGGGTGAATGAGCTTTATCAACTTGCCATAAGTTTGGGCGCAGATTGGATTTTACCTCTAGATGCCGACGAATTTTTGCCGATGAAAAGATCAAAATTAGCAAATGTTCTGCGTGAGACTGACAGCTTGGCCGTTGAAATGGAGATAAATAACTTCGTCCAAAGGCGCGGTGCTTTGCATAAGCGTCTACGCAACTTAGCCAGCATGCTTTACAGAGCCCCAATTTTGGGTTCGAAATCGGAAGCTATGGCTCTCGTAAACTCTGGTGAAGTCGGATTTGTTGAAGCTGCATATCCCCCTAAATTCCTATGGCGAGCCAATAAGCAGCTTTCGCTTTTGAAAGGAAATCACGGCGCTGACATCTGTCTAGGGAATGTACCCATCTGCATCCCTCTCTACCACGCGCCGTTAAGGTCCAAGGCGTCTATTTTTTCTCGGGTTGCAAGCATTGCTCGACTAGAGAGCGGAACGCCCGACACTGCCTGGCATATTAAACGTTTGATAGACGTCAACGTGGAAGAAGAATGGCGCCGAAATTCGTATAAGCGTGGTCAGGTGGGTACGAATGCCGAGAAACACCGACTAGAGTTCGATCCCTTCTTCCTGAGAGTGTTCTTACGATACTATTTGAAAGTTATCCGACTGGTTCGACAGAATTGATGATTTCTCAGTATTTTAATCTCAATCCGATCAAGCGGATATATGTTACCGATAGGGAGCCCGACAAGACCTCAGGGCCCAAGCTAAACTTGGCACCTTTCGCGTAAGAAGAATCGGATTCTTTGTATGTTCCGCTTGTGTTCTCACTTTGGGCAGCCGTATATGTGGGGTGTGGATAACTGACTAACATACAATCTCACCAGCCGCGGCAGCTCAACACACTTCCGCCAGATGGTAAGTAACGGACTGGAGGCGTCCTCTGGGTGCTGGCATGTGCCTTGCGCAGCCTCTTCTGTGCACCTGACAAGAGGCGCCGTCGCTTTGCCATTGATGAACGCGGCTCACTTCTAACTAAAGAGCGGCGATTTTAGCGAGTTCGTCCAGAATGCATACGCCAGTGGGTCGACAGCAATTGGCACGACGCTCACTGTTAAGGTCCGTCAGCCTATTATTCGCTGATATCGGCGTATACGTGTACGGTTGAAGGCAGCTTCGAGATGTGAAAAGCTTTCCAGTCGCTGGAAATCTTTCAGCTGTTGGAGGTGCCAATATATAACAACACTTTGATATAGTATCAGTATCGAGGCTTGCTAATCGATCCGGTGATTGTTTTGTCGATTGCAAAAGTCACGCGGCTTTCTTTGTCATAAGCTGAGTAAACGGCAAGCATAGCGATCACCATTGGTGCGGCGAGAATGGCACTTCTGATTGCGGTTTCTGCGATTGGAGAGCGAGCTCGTTTTTTCATATTCATTTATTGTAATATTTTGCTTAAAGCTCAGTAAATCGACGTGGTTAATCATCCGTATCCGTCAGAGAAGTTGACACTCTGCAATCAGATTTTCTCAACTTCCAGGGGGGTACCCATCTGGAATGGGTTTAGGAGGCTGGTTTTACCCCACATCAATTTCTAGGATTGCTTCGTATGAACATCCATCCGAAAAATTCCCGACATCGACCGTTACGTCGAGAAGAAGCGGCTGTCAGTTTCACGGTGGCACGCAACAAAAGCTTACGTTTCTTTTTCCGCTTGTATGATTGTGGAGTTGAAGGAATTCGGCAGTGTTGCGTCGCTTTCATACTCACCACAAGAGCATTTGCATCGTTGAGTGTTTGAACTCCAAGGCTTTAAACTTAGATCGGCTAAAGCGGGTGAACGAGGAATGGTTCTTCATCGTCAACGGGTACTGTTATTAATGGATGCTCAAAGTGAAGGGGCTGAAAGAGAATAATCGATCCATTCCTCGAATTGCTGATATCCATCCCGGTTCCGTTATTCTCCAGGAGTGCTTGCAACAACTCTTTCAGGCTGTCGACCTTACTCGAAGAGTGAGACACAGTTTTGATCGATCGGGAGGTGACAGACTTAAAACAAGAACGCCCGCTGCACTGGGAGGAGGAGTGTGCAGCGGGCGGATCTGGAAAGCGCGGCGATTGGGAGGAGGAGTGCCACGCTTCGAGTTCAGCCTCTGGGAGGAGGAGTGAGGCTGGACAATATAAAAATAGGTCACTGGTACGATGATTACAATGAGCAATGTTGCACACTAGGTATGCGGTGGATGCATAGTGGCTCATTAAAATGGAAAACCGCCCGGCAGCGCCGAAGCGCGCGCAGGCGGCCTTATCCTCCCAGATAACCGTCACTAGCAGTATTGAATTAGTAAATCAACAAGTACCGTCAAGTACATAATCATACTAATTTAGTGAGATTTATCTTTGTTCTTGAAGGTATCATTGGGCGCGGTCGCCCATCTTCATGTGGCCCGTATCGCGCTTTGGGCGGGGGGCTTGGGTTGCGCGATACGGGTGCAGTCCTGCGAACAGGATGCCTACATTAAATAAGTATTATCGTCGAATTCCGAAATGACAGTTTGTTGCAGTTGAAAATGGTTAGTGCCGCAACCAAAAGCTTCCGTGTTGAGAGGACTTGCAAAACGAATGCGTATGGTCCCCCGCTGAACTCAGCGCGCAGTTAAAGTGTAACGTCAATGGTCTTAATCAATAAGCATCATCCGGCAGCTTTGTGCAGCAATGTCGCTAAGGTATCAAAGCGCAGACAATTTAGAGCAGGTTTGTATCATGACGCACTGGCGATTGGCATGCCTGTCTAAAAGTGAGTATTAGACGGTGATTTACTTCTGACGTTGATATCGAGAATGGTTGGGAGCTTCCATCGAGATCTTGCTACACGAGCGGCTAAGAAAAACAGTTGAAGATGCGAGAACAGTGAACTGTTATCACCGACCGCCGGTCAGCAAAAACGCACAGCTCCCTGTGCCGATTATTTGAAGTCTATGCGAACAATAGCCTGTTTAGACAATTATAGGCCGATTTCATTGCGATGAATATTTGCACATCGAGGGTACTGATCTGAACTTAGGCCGGTAACAGGAACGGGCATCCTATATTTGCTTTCGCCCATTTATTCCAGACCATTTCAAATCGTCCATGTGGAAATTCCTGACGGTCTTTATAAAACGATGCGTCCGCATAAAGCAGTTTCGTACGCCACAGCTCCATCATAAAATTGAGGAGCATGTGCTTTCGTTTCGCTAAAAAGTCTACAACAGGAACGGTCAAATCGGATTCAGAAAATGTACCTGCTTGATCTGACAGCTCGAAAATCCTGACCCTTACCAGATGTCTCATGACCGGGTCTGGAGTGAAGCGCCACACCGCCCCTCCTGGTTCGTCGAAGAAGGGTTGAGTGTGCTGGTGATTGTCAACCACAGCTTCGCAACACTCAAGGATATTGGTGACTACGCTGGAAAATATATCAGTTACAGTCGACGTGTGAGTTTTCTCCGGCAGGCTCAGCACAATGTTTGACCAGCCATGCTTCCGAATAAGCAAGGAAATCTGAAACTCATCAAAAATCTCGTTCTGTTCAATATTCATCAATACGTTACGCGGTTAATTGCCGTTGTGTTTTGACCAAACCGCGCGTCTCCGATCTAACCAATATATGATCAGACTCGTCTGCTCTTGTCGAGTAATGCGAGCTGGACCAGCTTCGCTTTGCTGTTCTCGGATATACGGGTGATTTGTCTGCTCCATAGTGAGCGGGTTCACGGGAAAGACACCTGAGCCGTAAAGGTCTGAAAATTCATAGTCCGGTATATCTGTGCCAACAATCGCGGCAGTCCGGGCAGAGATCAAATTAGAGCTCTGCAAAGTCTATATCAAAGAGTGAAAACCTCTCCATAACGCCATGGAAATTATCGGTACAGCATTTCATTTCGGTGCGCAAAATGTTGGAGGGATGGTCTTGAGATTTCCGCTAAGTTTATTTGATGCGTGAATAGTTTACGTCATTACAACTAATTGATCCCTTCCAGTTGTCGGCGAAGCTTTGCGATACCGCTGAGCGGTTATTTGCTTAAATTGACATGATCTTTCGGGGAATGATCATGCGATTAAAAATAAGATGTTATATCATTATGGCTATTGTGGTCTCAAGCGGCATAAGGGCCTCTGTTCCTCCGGCGGGAGCCGTAAGCTGCAACCTCGTTCCGCTTGAAGGCACAGGCGCTTTGAGTGACCAATCTGCTCCACCTGCCTGGCGCATCAAGCCGGAATTGCGATCGGCAAGGGATTTGCCATTGTTTGCACCTTCAGCGTCACCACAACTCTACCAGTTTGATTGCTCTGACAATCCCAAAGGTAAACCGCAGTCTGGAGTTGCGCCAAAAATTCCCATTCTGCAGTTAGATAAGAAATAGTTCCAAAAAATTTTCTGTCGCTTGGCTCTCGTATTTGTCGCAGTGACAATCTCGTCGAGGGATGAGATGAGCGACTATGAGCCTTAAAGCCAGAATAGTCGGCGATAAATTTGAAGCTGCCCTTTGGGTCGCCTCAATTTCGCTCGTTATTCTGATTCAGGCCATCATAACGTCCTACGCTCAGGCCTCGATGGTTGCATGGTCCAACGGCCCGAACGCAATCATCTGCTCAATCCATGAAACCCAGGAAATGAGGGATGAGGCCCCACTTAAGGAGCTGGCACGTTCCTGCTGCTCGACGCTTTGTCAGGCTGCATGTGCGATAGGAACAGGCCTTGCTGCGCAAACGTTTTCGCTTTCCTATCAAGCCATCTTCATCCCTGCGAACCATATTATACGGCTTGCTATTCTTGGCCCACCAGATCATCTGGCAAAAACGCATCTTCCCAGAGGCCCCCCTGCATTTTTATCTGATGCATGAATCAAATCCGACGTTACGCAAGCTCGCTCATTCTGACTGAGGCGATGTTGCGAGCCGTCTGGCTGTTTCACATAGGCTGGAGATGCCAATGTTTTCTACTCATCTATCCGCAAATGCTGCACCAGATGAGGTGCTGTCATGACAGATACTGTACTATCGAAGCCCAAATCTCATTCGACCGAGGCAATGCGTGCAACCGGTTCAAGCTTGAAGGCTTTCATTACACGGCTGCACTTTTATGTAGGACTGTTCGTCGGCCCATTCATTCTGACTGCCGCGTTTACAGGCACGCTTTACGTCCTCACACCGCAACTCGAAGATCTACTTTATAGCGGCCAGTTACGCACATCTTCGATTGGGACTGTGCTGCCGTTGGAGGAACAGGTTAAGGCCGCACGTGATTTTATTGGTGACGAACCAAAGCTTTTCGCTGTTCGTCCATCCACGAGTCCGGGTTGGAACACGCGCGTCATGTTTAATGAGCCGGGCCTTGGTGAATCCGAGAGCCGAGCGATTTTCGTCGATCCGATAACGTTGGCGATCAAAGGCAATCTGATCGTCTATGGAACGAGTGGGATTTTGCCGTTACGTGCGTCAATTGATTATCTTCATCGGAGTCTCATGCTCGGTAATTTGGGGCGCTATTATAGCGAGCTGGCTGCGTCTTGGCTTTGGGTTGCAGCGCTTGGCGGGGTTCTACTGTGGTGGTGGAAGCGCGATTTGCGGCGTAATGCAAAGGCCAAAGAGAACACGCACCTCCGCACTCGCCGTCTGCATGGACAGATAGGTATCTGGATTGCAGTCGGACTGATCTTTCTTTCAGTAACAGGCATGACCTGGTCGCAGCTGGCTGGCGGACGGATCGATGATTTCCGTACTGCTGTTGGATGGATAACACCGTCTGTGTCGGTGTCCCTTGATAAGCTTGGCGTCGCTGCTGATCCAAATGCTGAACATCACGATCATACAAATCATCAAAATCAATATGCAGCACTATCTACGATTGACTATACTGGCCAGCTGGACGCCGTAAATCTTCTGGCAAGACAATCCGGCCTTGAATCGCCGATGCTGGAAATTCGGTTTCCGCGCAACGCCGAGCAGGCATGGCTGGTTCGAGAATATGATCGTTCATGGCCAACGCAGGTAGATACGATTGCAATCGATCCGCGTGATATGCAGGTCATCAGCCGAGCGGATTTTGAAACGTTTCCAATTATCGCAAAGCTTATTCGCTGGGGAATCGATCTACATATGGGCGTCCTGTTTGGCGTCGCCAATCAAGTCGCTATGGCTTTGCTGGGTTTGGGACTTATGGGAGTGATCATCTATGGTTATCGCATCTGGTGGAAGCGCAGGCCGCCTGCCGGTTCCACGCCTCGAACGCTCATCCAGAGCTGGCTCTATCTTCGTATTTCGCAGCGGGTTGTGGTTGTCCTAATTGCGGCTGTTATCGGATGGACATTACCGATGATCGGTCTGAGTCTGTTGGTATTTTTGGCTATCGATTTGGTGCGGTGGAAAGTGGCTGCAATTGCCAAAGCATAAATGTTAAAGGCACCGGCTTGGCCGGTGCCTTTTATAAGATTTCAGCTGGCAGGGCGCGGTGGCAAGCCCGCGCGCGCGCGCATCTTGTCAAGCAAAGCCGCTGCAATCGGTTCGTAGTTTTCGTCGAAGTGATGACCGCCCGATAGTTTCATCAGGTCCGCACCTTTGAGCTCTGGTGCGGTGCAGGCGGTATCGTCTTCCTCTTCCCCATAAACGCAGACGATGCGATCAAGCGGAATTGTCGCGATGGCGGGGACGACGTTCTTGTCGCCATCCATTCCGAGCCAACCTTCAATTGAAACCTGGAAAGTGGTCGTGGTTTCGACGCCGAGGAGTCCGATCATTTTTGTGCGATCCTGTAATGCAGGGTCGAGATATTTCCACGCAAAGGGGAATGTATCCGCACCAAAAGAATAACCGAGCACGGCTACTGGCAGCTTGCCGGTTGGGTCGGCTTTATGGATCATAGCCGTTGTATCCCGAGCAATTTCTTCCGGTGTGCGTTCCGACCAGAAATAACGCAGAGAGTCGACGCCGATGACGTGGACGCCATGTGCCTGCAACCACTCGCCAATTGATTTGTCGAGATCGCGCCAACCACCGTCGCCGGAATAAAACACAGCAACCATATCAGCACTGCCGTTTTTTGCAGGCAGGTCGACGATGGGCAAAGCTTCGTTTTTTGCGTCCTGATCGGCCATGGCAACGACGTTATCGACCGCCATTCTCATCCGTGTCGGAAAATCTGCTCCGGATTGCAATACTGCAATCTTCTTCTGACGTGCTTGCACCGGGTTATTTACGGGAGAACCTGTTGGCCCGATAACGAGCGTAGGCGCAGGCATGTTCGCGTCATAGCCATAAGTAAAGCCTCCCTCCGGTGTCTTATTGGCTTCGGCTGCTTCAGTACAGGAGGGCAAACGCGTTTTTGCAGGCGTTGGATCGAGAGAAATTGCCCCTGCGATTGTAGCATCAGGTGAGTCAGATGCTGCAGCGTAAGCAATCGTTGCACCCTGACCGATGCCCGTCACGACGGGATGGAAATAGACATCAAGATCAAGTCCGCGCAGCGCTTCTTTCGCAATCGCTTCAAAATCGGAGTCGAGGTAGTTGCACTCGCCATCTTCTTTGTCGAGCGCGGCGCGCCAAGGGCCAAGCTCCACAGGCAATACAATTATATTACGTTCTAACATCGCATCTAAATAGCTGCGTTCTTTGTCGCCAACGCCATTTTCATCACTCAAGAGAATAGCAATCCCAACCGGATCACCTTTCGGCATATAGACCGGGATGTTGGAAAGCCGTTCGGCGCTCGCATGGATGAGAGGTTTGTCTGCATTGAAGAACTGAGCCCATTGACGGGCAATCTTGCCTGGATGAAGGGCAGCATAGCCGCCAGCGCCAACGATCAGCGCCAGCCCGAGGACAGTCAAAAGAATGCGCCGCTTCTTCATTTGCGAATGAACTCCAGAGGGTTGCCGTTGATCAGTGTAGTAGCGTCGATAAGCGTACGCGGTGTTTCAAGGCCACCGGGACAAACCATGTAGTGTGGCGTCCAGATCGGGTCGAACTTCTCTTTGAAGGCTTTGAGACCGTCAAAGTGATAGAGGTCCGCACCTCGTCGATAAATGAACGACCCGAAACGATTCCAGCGTGACGCGAGCCTGCTGCGGTTTAGTCCAGAGAGTGGCGCCGCGCCCAGATTGAACCATTTATATCCCTGATCCTTGCTATAAATAAGAAGCTTTGCAAAAAGCGCGTCCATTAAAAGCTTATGCACATTGGGCATATAGCGCATCAGGTCGACGGTGATTTCGTATTTCTCAGCGCCGCGCCAGAGATTGGCGAAGGCTACGATTTCACCATCCTTCTTCAATACGGCCACGTCAAAACGCTTGATATAATCATCATCAAAATAGCCCAGAGAGAAACCTTTTTCACTGCCCGATTTATGTTCAAGCCATGCGTCTGAGATTTCGCGCAGGCGTGGGACCAACGTAGGCACGTCCTTAACGTCGACGACTTCAAAGGTCAGTCCGTCCTTCTCAACCTTACGATCGGCATAGCGGAACGGCTGGCGACGAGGACCTTCAAGTGAAAAATTGGTCAAATCGACGCGTGCAACTTCACCAAGCTTCAGAACAACAAGCCCCATATCGAGGAACAACGGCAGGCTTTGTGGACCAACGCCGTAAAACACAGTGCGTAGAGCCATTCTGTCGGCAAGACCGTGGAAAGACCATGCAAGCTCCTTGGCCGCTTCTGCATCGCCAATAGGCTCACCCAGTGCGATCAAGCTGCCGCCAGACTGCGCGTACATGATAAATGCACTGCTATCAGGTGAGAGCATGAATTGCTTGTCTCCGAGCATAGCAAGTGCCGCATCCGTGTGAGGACAAGCGGCTACGAGTGCGGGTACCGCGGCTGGAATTGAGTAGTCGCGTTTGCGTTTGCGCTGGCTGTGCCGGTTGATAATGGAGTGAAGTCCAACGGCCGCAACCACTGCGAACACCAAAACCGTTGCCCGAAGGAAACGGGGCGCATTGTCGTTCCAGGCAAAATCCCACCAAAGATCGCTGGAATATTCGACATGACGATAAACGAAGAAGCCTAGCCAGGTGGAAACTATAACAGTGGTTCCGACCGATGCTATCCAGCTCCAGCTAAGCTCGAATGGGCCGGATATTGGACGGCGATAGAATGAATCACGGAAGCCCCACAACGCGAAGGCAAACATGCATAGAATAGTTGCTTCTTCCCAGTCGAGACCTTTGGTGAGCGAAAATACAGCACCGAAAAGCAGGAGTGCTAGGGCTGCAATCCAGGCGCGTTCCAGCCGTTTAAACAAACCGCGTGCAACAATAAGTAATGCGACACCGACCAAGCTTGCAGCCAAATGAGATGTTTCTACAAAAAACTCAGGGACAATATCTGAGAGAATTTTGGTTCGATAATGCAGATCTGGCGTGGCTCCCGAAATGAGCAGGATAATGCCGCCCAGAAAAATGATGCTGGCGGACAGGCCCGGAATAAGCGGCTCAACGAGGCGCTTGGCAAGCTTAGCATGTTGTCCAAGTTTTTTTCTGCGACGTAAGATTTCCCAGATCAGAATTCCTACAGTAGCAACGACGAGCGGCATGACCGTGTAAATCAAACGGTATGCTAGAAGCGCAGCTATAGCCTCTGGTTTTCCGCCAATGCCCAAGCCCGCAATAATTGTTGCTTCGAACGCTCCCAGCCCGCCTGGCGCATGACTGGCAATGCCAAGCACGATAGCAATCACATAAACCAATGAGAAAAGTGCAAAACTTGGAACTGCATCTTGTGGCATCAACACGTAAAGCGTTGCGGCAGCTGCGCCGACATCAACGAGACCCGCAAAAATCTGGGTGATTGCGCCTTTCGAATTGGGCAGACGAAGGCTAAGCGCGCCGAGGCGTAGGGTGCGCTGGCCATGCGAAAGCCAATAAACCAGCCACGTGATTCCACCAAGAATCACGATGCCGGCGACAATGTCGATGCGTGCGTCGATGTTAGAAATCCATGGCACATCTTGCGGGTCGATAAGTAAAGCTGCTCCGACCATGATTATGAGAGCAAACCAGATCGCAAACCACGAGGTGCCGACGATTTTGCCAATGTCGGCGAGACTTATGCCCTCGGCCGCATAGATACGATATCGAAGTGCGCCGCCGGTCAGCAGCGAGAAACCGATTGCGTTTGAGATCGCATAGCCTGCTGCACCTGCTACAGCTGCAATTCGGCGCGGAATTTGGTTGGGTGCAATCGTGTCAACGGCAACCACATCGTAAAGTGCTACTGCGGCATAGCTAAGCATTGTAAAGAGTACGGCGAGGCCGATCGTGGACCCCGAAAAACTGTGAAACGCCTCAAGGGTATCTTTTCGAGATGTGTTCTGAAGGAGATTTTCTAGAACATATATCGCCAGCAGGGCAATCGCTATGCCGGCGACGGGAAACAGAAAGTGCTGAAATCGCCTCAGCCACCCAATTAATCTATTTGGTCTAGTGGTAACTGAAGAAGGTTCATCATCATCAAGTAGGCTCATCGGAGCGTCGTCCAGTTGGAACAATATAAAATCGCGCAGTGATCCCGATTTAGGGCGAACTTATGTTCGAGCGAGATGCCGCATTGAAAATATGCAAAGTAATGCCGAAGTTGGGTTATAAGGCCAGCAAAAGGCTTTCATCGCAAGCAGTTTCAGTGAAGTCGGAAAGTTCGTCATTTTTCCGTACCTTGTTCAAAAACAAATCAATAGAACGATTCATCTGGTTAAGATAAGAAAAGTTCTTTTGTGAAAATGAGGTTTTGGTGCTCAGTGTTTCTTATTTGACAGCTGCTGGTGCAGGTGCGCTGTCGTTTCTTTCGCCCTGTGTTCTGCCGCTTGTGCCGCCTTATCTGTGCTATATGGCTGGTGTAAGTGTTGAAGATTTTCGCGCCGAGAAAGAATCACGGATCGCTGCTGCCCCCTCGCATCGTCGTTCGCTCGCTTTTGCGGCTATCTGTTTTGTACTCGGCTTCACCACCGTATTCGTCGCTCTCGGCGCTGGAGCGTCGTCTGTTGGCGCATTCCTGAGGATGTGGCAGCAGGAAATCGCAATGGCGGCGGGTGTCGTCATCATTCTCATGGGCCTGAACTTTCTGGGTGTCTTGCGTTTTTCTTTTCTTTCGCGCGAAGCACGATTTCAGGCGCGTAATGCTCCCGCATCGCCGTTGGGCGCTTACATCATGGGTTTGGCATTTGCCTTTGGCTGGACGCCGTGTATTGGCCCGGTTCTGGGCCCGATTCTCACGCTGGCAGGCGGTAGCAGCACTGTAGGCGAGGGTGCTGCACTACTCGCTGTATATTCGCTGGGACTTGGTATCCCATTTCTGATCGCAGCGCTTTTCTCTGGAGCGTTCATGCGGTTTTTGTCACGCTTCCGTGTGCATCTCGGAAAGGTCGAGAAGGCGATGGGCGCACTTTTGATCATGGCCGGCATTCTGTTTCTGACGGGCGGAATGCAGTCATTCTCATTCTGGCTGCTTGAAACGTTTCCTGCATTGGGCAGACTTGGATAAAGAGCCGTAAGCTTCCATATACGCTTTGATGCTATTGAGCAGAGAAGCCTTCAATCATTTTGGACGATACAATGACAGACCGTACCTGCCTTTCCATCGTGCTTGCCGCTGGCGAAGGCACACGCATGAAGTCACATTTGCCAAAAGTTCTGCATCCGATAGCAGGCCTGCCACTCGTCTCACATGTGGTCAAAGCCGTTCAGGGAACAGGTAAGAGTGACGTTGCGCTGGTCGTCGGACGCGGAGCTGAAGAAGTGCGTGGCGCTGTGGAAAAAGTAACTGATGCGGTTTCAGCTTTTGAGCAGAAAGAACGCCTTGGGACAGCACACGCAGTTCTGGCCGCACGCGAAGCAATTAAGCACGGCTATGACGATTTGCTGATCGTCTTTGGCGATACGCCGCTTATTGAAGCGCATTCATTGCAGGCAGCACGTAACAAGCTTGCAGAAGGCGCAGATGTTGTCGTTATCGGTTTTCGTCCTGCAAGCCCGCATGGCTACGGCCGTCTGCTCGAAGAAGGTGGCAAGCTCACCGCGATCATCGAGGAAAAAGAAGCGAGCGAAGCACAGAAGAAAATCGGCTTCTGCAACGGCGGACTTATGGCCGTTCGCGGTAGCCACGCGCTTGCTCTCCTCGATGCAGTTGATAATAAGAACGCCAAGGGCGAATATTATCTTACCGATATTGTCGGCCTTGCCCATGGCAAGGGCTTGAATGTTGTTGCGATTGAAGTGCCGGTCGATAATGTGATTGGCATCAATAATCGCGCTGAACTCGCTGAAGCTGAAAACATTTGGCAGAACCGCAAGCGTCAGGAAATGATGCTGGCCGGTGTGACACTTATTGCGCCTGAAACCGTCTTTTTCTCGCATGATACGCTGATTGAAGCTGACGTTGTGATTGAGCCAAACGTCTTCTTCGGGCAGGGCGTGCAAGTAGCATCGGGCGCGCTGATCCATGCTTTCTCGCACATAGAAGGTGCGAAAATTGGCGTTAGTGCCGAAATCGGACCGTTTGCGCGTTTGCGTCCGGGTGCTAATCTTGGAGAAAAATCCAAGGTCGGCAATTTCTGCGAAGTGAAGAATGCTCATGTCGGCAAAGGTGCGAAGATCAATCACCTAACGTATATCGGCGATGCAACCGTTGGCGCGTCGAGTAATATTGGAGCTGGCACGATTACCTGCAACTACGACGGCTATAACAAATACAAGACCGTAATCGGCGAAAACGCTTTCATCGGTTCCAATAGCTCGCTTGTTGCGCCACTCTCGATTGGAGATAATGCCTATATCGCATCCGGCAGCACGATCACAGATGATGTGCCCGCAGATGCTCTGGCTTTCGGTCGTGCGCGACAGGAAACCAAAGAAGGTCGGGGAAAGATCCTTCGGGAGAAGTATGCGGCCATCAAAGCGGCTAAAATCTCCTCGAAATAAACGACCAACAGATGAATAGAACGGATGTCCTTTGGGTTGCCGTTCGGCGTTAGAATCTTTAAATCGCAATTAAATGCGTGAATCTCGGATCTGGAGCACCCTATGTGTGGAATTATCGGCATTATCGGCAATGACGAAGTCGCGCCGCGTCTGGTTGATGCGCTGAAGCGGCTTGAATATCGCGGTTATGATTCAGCCGGTATTGCCACACTTTTGGATGGCAAGCTGGATCGCCGTCGCGCGGAAGGCAAACTGGTCAATCTGGAGAAGCGTCTGGCAGGCGAGCCGCTTCCAGGCGTCATTGGCATTGGCCATACGCGTTGGGCTACGCATGGCAAGCCTGTTGAGCGCAACGCGCATCCGCATATTACGTCGCGATTGGCCGTTGTTCATAACGGCATTATCGAAAATTTTGCCGAACTGCGCACGATGCTTGAAACGGAAGGCTACAAGTTCGAGACAGAAACCGATACCGAAGCTGTCGCGCATCTCGTTACGCGCGAACTGGAAAAAGGCAAGTCGCCGGTTGAAGCCGTGCGCGATTGCCTACCCAAGCTACAGGGCGCATTTGCTCTCGCTTTCCTATTTGAAGGCGATGAAGAAACCCTGATTGGTGCGCGTCAGGGACCGCCACTCGCCGTTGGATACGGCGAAGGCGAAATGTTCCTTGGTTCTGACGCTATCGCGCTGTCACCGTTCACGGACACGATTGCCTATCTCGAAGATGGCGACTGGGCTGTTCTGACCCGCAAGGGTGTGACCGTCTATGATGAGAACAATGTAGAGGTTGAACGCGCGATCCAGAAATCACAGACCGCGAACATGCTGGTCTCTAAGGGCAATCATCGCCACTTTATGCAGAAGGAGATGTTTGAGCAGCCGGAAGTGATTTCGCACACGCTTGCCAACTATCTCGACTTCACCACCGGCAAGGTGCGTCAGGAAGCAGTCAATATTGATTTTAGCAAGATTGATCGTCTGACGATCTCTGCCTGCGGCACGGCTTTCTATGCAGCTTCGGTGGGCAAATACTGGTTCGAGCAAATCGCCCGCCTGCCGGTCGATAGCGATATTGCTTCGGAATTCCGCTACCGCGAAATGCCGCTCTCAAAAGAATCGCTCGCTATGTTCGTTTCACAGTCGGGAGAAACGGCTGATACGCTTGCATCGCTGCGCTATTGCAAGTCTCAGGGCCTGAAAATTGCTTCTGTAGTCAATGTAACGGGTTCGACCATTGCGCGTGAATCGGACGCCGTGTTCCCGACGCTTGCCGGTCCTGAAATCGGTGTTGCATCGACCAAGGCTTTCACTTGTCAGCTTTCGACCATGGCGTCACTCGTGATTGCAGCTGCGAAAGCGCGCGGTGCGATTGACGACAAGCGCGAACAGGAACTTGTGCGTCAGCTTTCGGAAGCTCCACGTTTCATCAATCAGGTTCTCAAGCTTGAAGATCAGATTGCTGCCGTCTGCCATGAACTGGCAAAGGTTAATCATGTACTTTATCTCGGCAGGGGAACATCCTTCCCGCTCGCTATGGAAGGTGCGCTGAAGCTTAAGGAAATTTCCTACATTCACGCCGAAGGCTATGCGGCTGGCGAACTCAAACACGGGCCCATCGCACTCATTGACGAGACCATGCCGGTCATTGTCATTGCACCGTCGGACCGTCTTTACGAGAAGACCGTTTCCAACATGCAAGAAGTGGCAGCACGCGGCGGTCGCATCATTCTGATCACCGACAAAAAGGGTGCTGCTGCGGCGAGCCTTGATACGATGGCGACCATTGTTCTGCCGGATGTGCCTGAGTTTATCACGCCCCTGGTCTATGCTCTGCCGATCCAGATGCTCGCTTATCACACTGCAATTTTGATGGGTACAGATGTCGATCAACCGCGTAATCTCGCAAAGTCGGTGACCGTAGAATAGAATAAAAACAGCGTCTTATTGATTTATTTTGATAGATAAATAAAAGGGCCGCAACGATGCGGCCCTTTTTGTTTGCTATCCTGCTCGGAGCAGGCGGATTGCCTCATCGCGACCGAAAAGATAGAGCAGAATACGAAGTGCTTTTCCACGCTCGCTAACAAGATCGGGGTCACAGGTCAGTACATAACGGGCATCCTTGCGGGCGGTTTCAAGCAAGTCTGCGTGTGCCTCAATCGAAGCAAGCCGGAAGCCGGGCGTGCCCGATTGCCTTGTGCCAAGCAACTCGCCTTCACCACGCAGTTTCAGGTCTTCTTCGGCAATGCGAAAACCGTCTTCCGTCTCACGCATCACTTTGAGGCGCGCCTGTCCGATCTCACCAAGCGGGCCTTTATATAGCAGCATACAGGTGGATGGTTTGTCACCACGTCCAACGCGCCCACGCAGCTGGTGCAATTGGGATAGGCCGAAACGTTCAGCATGTTCGATTACAATAATCGTTGCATCCGGTACGTCGACGCCAACCTCGATGACTGTGGTGGCGACTAGCAACCGTGTCTCTCCCTGTTTGAATGCACGCATGGCTTCGTCTTTTTCAGCACCACTCATGCGGCCATGAATGAGACCAATCTTCCCGCCAAAAACAGACTTGAGCGATTCAAAGCGTTCTTCGGCGGAAGTTAGATCAACCACTTCAGATTCCTCCACGAGCGGGCAAATCCAGTAGATTTTTTGTCCTTCGTGAACGGCTTTTCGAATGCGCTCCACAAGCTCGCCCATACGCTCCATTGGCAGAATTGCCGTGGTGATCGGACGGCGTCCAGCGGGTTTTTCAGTGAGCTTTGATACATCCATATCGCCAAATGCGGTCAGTACCAGTGTGCGTGGAATAGGCGTTGCCGTCATCACAAGCATATCAGGCGCGGTGCCCTTCGCCGTCAGCATCAGGCGCTGATGCACGCCGAACCGATGCTGTTCGTCGATGATCACGAAGACGAGATCGTGATACTCGACCTTCTCCTGAAATAGCGCATGGGTACCTATGACTATATCGACTTCCCCGTTTTTCAGGCCCTCAAGCACGACATTACGTTCTTTGCCTTTTTCACGACCCGTAAGAAGGGCGGCTCTCAGCCCGACTTTTTCCGCCAAAGGTGCAATGGTCGCAAAATGCTGTCGTGCCAGTACTTCTGTCGGGGCCATAAGGGCCGACTGACCGCCAGATTCCGCAGCATGTGCCATCGACAAAAGGCCAACAACCGTCTTACCCGAGCCGACATCGCCTTGCAGCAGGCGAAGCATACGCTCAGGCGATTTAAGATCTGTGATAATTTCGCAAACCGCCTGATCCTGACTTTTGGTCAGCTTGTAGGGGAGGTGGCGCATGATTTCAGCAACGATGCGGCCGTTTCCTTCGAGTGGACGCCCTGACAGGCGGCGTGTTTTTGAACGCACGAGAGCAAGAGCTAACTGCCCTGCCAGAAACTCGTCATAAGCCAGCCTGCGCCGTGTTATGCTCTCAAATGCAATATCGCTGGGGTCTTCCGGCAAATGCATTGTGTTGAGTGCGTCTTTGAAAGCAGTAAATCGCTCACGCGCAATCAACGGCCTGTCAATCCATTCAGGCAGTGACGGCACGCGGGTGAGTGCTTCTTTCATCGCGCGGCCAAGGGTTTTGGACGAAAGACCCGCCGTCAGCGGATAGACGGGCTCGACCATGGGCAGATGGGCTGCATCCTCAAGGCTTGCAATATAATCGGGATGCACCATTGAGGCACGCCCGTTGAACCATTCGACCTTTCCGGAAACAACGACAGTATCGCCTTCCGGCAGCATCTTTTCCAGCCAGGGCAGTTGCGCGTGAAAGAAAGTGAGGATGATTTCGCCAGTGTCATCATGGGCAATCACGCGATGTGGAACATTGCCGCGGCCACGCGGTGCTGGCTGATGCTGATCAACTACTACTTCAAGCGTTACAATCGCACCTTCGTGCGCAAAGGCTACTCCTGGGCGATTGCGCCGGTCGATTACACTGTGAGGCGGCAGCAAGAGAAGCTGGCCGACTCTTGGTTCGGCACCCGGCACGTCTGTGCCTAAGAGTTTGCTGAGCAAAGCTGCTACTTTCGGGCCAATGCCGGAAAGCGAGCGGACGGAAGCGAAAAACGGATCAAGCATAGACGGACGCATGGCGGGAGCATTAACTGCTTTGCGTTTCTGTGCAAGCCTTTGAAATGATTTTGTACTATTTTTGTTCTTGTCTTCTAAATGGGTTCCCACTTCCACAACAGATGCTATATACCGGCTGCATATTTTGTTAACGGAGCGCTCAAACAATGACTGGCAGCACACTTGCGGCAGCAAATCTTGATGTAAGGCGTCGCAAGCTTCTGTTTCGCGCCTGGCATCGCGGTATGCGCGAAATGGATCTGATCCTTGGTCAATATGCCGATCAATATCTTCCAGCTTTTACCGATGCACAGTTGGATGAGTTCGAGCAGATTCTTGAAGTGCTAGACCGAGATCTTCTGAAGTGGGTGACAGGCGAAAGCGAAACACCTCAGGAATATGATACGCATTTGTTCCGCGACATCATTGCTTTCCGCGACCGTATAGAATTCTGAGAATCAGCACCCATGCCCGTATTCAGTAAATTTGGTCTTAAAGCCGGCCCGAGCGCTAAAAATGGCAAGCATATTGTTATCGACGGCGTAGCCGACGGTTTCGAAGCCTTTTGTCTTGCGCGGCTGGTCGAAGAGATCGGAGAACGCGGGCCTGTTTTGTATATTGTACGCGATGGACAGCGCATCGCTGATCTGGAACAGGTGCTGAACTTTGTTTCACCTGACCTGCCCGTGCTGCATCTTCCGGCATGGGATTGTCTGCCCTATGACCGTGTGTCGCCTGGCGCTGATGCGTCAGCACGTAGGCTTGCCGCACTCGCTGCCTTGGCATCGCTAAAGAAATCGCCGCATCCAGCTGTCATCATAACGACCGCCAATGCTGTTCTGCAAAAACTGCCACCGCAGGCCGCAATCGCTGAACAGGTGATTTCCGCACGCCCCGGCAATCAGCTTAATATGAATGATCTGAGTGCACGGCTTGAGCGTAACGGATTTGAGCGTGTCTCGACCGTGCGTGACATTGGCGAATATGCGGTGCGCGGCGGCATTCTTGATCTTTATGCGCCGGGATCAGAAGAACCGCTGCGGCTCGATTTCTTTGGCGATACACTTGAAACAATCCGCGCTTTTGATCCGGCCTCGCAGCGCACCACAGGCGCGCGCAAAGAATTCGTGCTTCAGCCGATGAGCGAAATTTCGCTCTCGCCGGATATGATCAGCCGTTTCCGTAAGAATTACGTTGCGATGTTTGGCGCACCACAGCGCGATGATGCACTTTATCAGGCAATCAGCGAAGGGCGTCGCTTTGCTGGCATGGAACACTGGCTGCCGCTGTTCTATGACAACCTCGAAACCGTTTTTGACTATGCGGGCGACATGCCGGTGGTGTTCGATCATTTGGTGCATGAAGCGCTGACCGAACGTCATACGATGGTCGTCGATCATTTTGAGTCGCGGTTACGACAGTCAGAAGGCAAAGAACCTGGCACCGATGCGGTGCCCTATAAGCCGGTTAAGCCGGAAACGCTTTATCTCACGCCGCGCCAAGTTGAAGCAATCGCAGAAACGAGTGGTCTGCGAATTGACTTAACACCTTTTGGCACGCCGGAAGTGTCAGGACGCTCGGTTGTTCATGCTGAGGTTCATAAAGGTCGCAGTTTTGCGGAGGAGCGCGCCGCGACCGATGTGAACCTGTTTGAAGCGGCTGTTAAGTATATTGCCGATCTGCGCGTGGCTGGCAAAAAAGTGCTGGTGGCGGCATGGTCGGAAGGTTCGCTCGACCGCCTCCTGCAGGTGCTGGATGAGCATGGCCTTGAAAAAATCGAAACCGTAGATCGTCTATCAACCGTGAAGGCGCTATCGCGTGACAAGATCACGGCTGCGGTTCTCGCGGTCGAAAGCGGCTTTGACGCAGGTGATCTGGTTGTCGTGGCTGAGCAGGATATTCTAGGCGACCGCCTTATCCGACGTTCCAAGCGCCGGAAGCGCGATCAGGATTTCATTTCGGAAGCCGCTTCGCTTTCGGCTGGCGATATCGTGGTCCACGTCGATCACGGTATTGGTCGCTTCATAGGTCTCAAGACAATCACGGCAGCGGGTGCACCGCATGATTGTCTTGAGATTCACTATGCGGGCGATGATCGGCTGTTCCTGCCAGTTGAAAATATCGAGCTGCTCTCTCGTTTTGGGTCGGAAGGTTCGGAAGCCATTCTTGATAAGCTTGGCGGCGGCGCCTGGCAGATGCGCAAGGCCAAGCTCAAAAAACGCCTGCTTGAGATTGCCGGTCATCTGATCCAGATTGCAGCCGAGCGACAAATGCGTGGCGCACCAGTAATGCAGCCGCCTGAAGGCCTTTACGCGGAATTCGCAGCGCGTTTCCCTTACGATGAAACCGAAGATCAGCTGCGCGCCATTGATGCCATCACGGACGATCTGGGTGCAGGCAAGCCGATGGATCGCCTCATCTGCGGTGACGTTGGCTTCGGCAAAACAGAAGTTGCATTGCGCGCTGCTTTTGTTGCGGCGTTGAGTGGCTTTCAGGTAGCTGTCGTCGTACCGACCACGCTTCTATCACGCCAGCATTTCAAGACTTTTTCGACGCGCTTCCATGGTTTGCCGGTCAATGTCGCTCACGCATCGCGTCTCGTCGGCACCAAAGAGCTGGCCGCCACCAAGAAGGGCCTTGAAGACGGCACTGTCGATATTGTCGTTGGCACCCATGCGCTCTTGGGTAACTCCATCAAGATCAGAAATCTCGGCCTACTCATCATTGATGAAGAGCAGCATTTTGGCGTGAAGCACAAAGAGCGGCTCAAGGAACTGAAGTCGGATATTCACGTCCTAACCCTTTCCGCAACGCCAATCCCGCGCACATTGCAGCTGGCATTGACGGGCGTGCGTGAGCTTTCGCTTATTACGACGCCGCCAGTCGATCGAATGGCTGTGCGCACCTTCGTATCGCCGTTTGATCCGCTGGTGATCCGTGAAACATTGCTGCGCGAACGCTATCGTGGTGGCCAGAGTTTCTATGTTTGCCCGCGCATTGCCGATCTCACAGAAATCGAGGAATTCCTGAAGGATCATGTGCCGGAACTGAAAGTGGCCGTGGCACATGGCCAGATGGCACCAGGTTTGCTCGACGACATCATGAATGCTTTTTATGACGGGCAGTATGATGTGCTGCTGTCGACGACCATCGTGGAATCGGGCCTCGATATTCCGACGGCCAATACGATGATCGTGCATCGTGCCGATATGTTCGGTCTGGCGCAGCTTTATCAGTTGCGTGGGCGTGTTGGCCGCTCCAAGCAGCGTGCTTTCGCGCTATTCACACTGCCTGCCGGTCGCACACTGACGCAGACAGCCGAACGCCGCCTCAAGGTCCTACAATCGCTTGACACACTTGGTGCGGGCTTCCAGCTTGCAAGTCATGACATGGATATTCGCGGGGCAGGCAATCTGCTTGGTGAAGAACAATCCGGTCATATCAAGGAAGTGGGCTTCGAGCTTTATCAGCAGATGTTGGAAGAAGCGGTTGCAACCCTCAAGGGCACCATTGAGGTCGAAGATAGTCAGTGGTCGCCGCAGATTGCAATCGGTACGGCTGTGATGATTCCAGAAGCCTATGTGCCGGATCTGCAATTGCGCCTTGGGCTGTATCGTCGTCTTGCAGACCTTGAAGAACCGCAGGAAATCGATGCATTCGGCGCAGAGCTGATCGATCGTTTCGGACCAATGCCGGAAGAAGTGCAGCATCTGCTCAAGATTGTTTACATTAAGGCCCTCTGCCGCCGTGCCAATGTCGAAAAGCTCGATGCTGGTCCGAAGGGCGTGGTTATCCAGTTCCGCAATGCAACTTTCAACAATCCGGTAGGGCTGGTGAAGATGATCGGTGAGCAGGGTTCAATGGCCAAGATCAGACCAGACCAGAGCATCGTTTTCATTCGCGACTGGGCAACGCCCGAAAAGCGTCTTAATGGCTCGGCTGTCATTATGACTCAACTGGCCAAGATTTCTACTGGAAGCTAAACAGTAATCCATTAAACACTGAGGGTTCCGAGCCATCCCCAGGCTCTGAAGTTTAAAACGGAGAGAACTTTGATGCTAAAGAATGCTTTGCACGTTTCTTGCGCTGCGGCTGCGCTCCTATTCATTTGTCAATCGGCGTTTGCTCTGACCACACCCAATTGCAAGGTTGAGGAGATTGAGCACTTCGTTAAGAGGTTCAGCCACGAAATTGCGATTCAGGAAGCTTCTACGGCACAGACAGTCATCTTTGAGAGCTTGGATATGGAAGCTGACCCGGAGCCAAAGAAGGTCAGCAAGGAAGTTCCGCTTGCTGATGTTGAATGGCCGGTGATGCCGGACGTGGCAACTTTGGCTGGAAGAAAAACACAGGCTGAGTATAAAGACGGTGAAAACGGCAATAAGGTTGTCGTGATCAAAGGCACCGACAATGGCGAATATATGGAGTTTGAATTTGCCAAGCAGCCGTGCTGGACTCTGGTTCGAGTATCCGACGAAAGCATGTAAACATTTACTTGATATTTAAAGAAAAAGCCCACGCATTCGAGTGAATGAGCGGGCTTTTTTCGTTTCTTATTCGAATATCAGCGGTCTTCGGAAATGCCTGGCTCAAAGCCTTCCGCTGTTTGCTGAATAGCGTCAGCTAGAGCGGAGGCTGATTGCGCACCCATGACGGCATATTTCTGGTCGATGATGAAACACGGAACGCCGCGCACGCCGATGCGGTTTGCAGTGTCGATTTCTTCGCGGATTGTCTCTTTATCGGCCTCGCTTTGCAGAAGGCGGGCAACGATAGGCGCTTCCATACCTACGCTTGCTGCCGCATCAACCAGCACTTCATGATCACCAATATCCTGTCCCTGCTCGAAATAGAGCGAAAACAGTCTGCCAACCAACTTGTCCTGAAGGCCGGGGCCGGCCTGTGCAGCCCAATGGATCAGACGGTGCGCATCGAGTGTATTGGGCGCGCGCGTAATGGCTTCAAAATCGAAAACGATATCGTTTTCTTCGCCAAGCTCTGTTAGTTGCTTGTGAATATCGTCAATTTTCGAGCCCGTACCGAATTTTTCGCGCATATAGGTCTGACGATCCTTGCCTTGAGCAGGTAGAGAAGGATCGAGCTGATAAGGACGCCAGCGAACTTCCGCGTCGACCTCCGGCGTTAATTCGAGTGCCTGTTCAAGCCGTTTGCGGCCGACAAAGCACCATGGACAAACGACATCAGACACAACGTCGATGGTAATTTTTCTTTTGGTCATAAGGTGCTCCGTCCGTTCGCCAAGCAGGAGACCTATCCTCCCACTTGCTTATCTTTATAGATCAAAAATGTTGGGTGAATTACGACGTGACCAACTCAGTCTACTTGCTCGCCTGCCACCAGGATGGCAACTGATAGCCGTAAAGCGATGTTTTCTCCGGATGTCCGATCCGATCCCATCGTGCTACCCACTGATACGGCAGGTAATAGAGCGGGATGTAATAATCACCGGAGATGAGAATGCGGTCGAGAGCACGCACTGCACTCACAAAATCATCGCGCTCCCGCGCTGCAAGCATAGCTTCGATCATCGCATCGACTGCTGGATCGGCAACACCGGGATAGTTGAAGCTGCCTTGTGCATCGCGAGATGCAGAACCCCAACGCATCCATTGCTCATTGCCTGGTGATAACGAGCCAGTGAGGGCTCCGAGGATCATGTCGTAGTCGAAAGTCTGCAAACGTTGCTGATACTGTGCGTCATCAGCGGTGCGAATTTCGGCATCGATTCCCAGGCGGGCGAGGTTGCGCTTATAGGCGAGCGCTACCTTTTCCTCGTCGGCCGAACGCGTCATGATTTCAAACTGGAATTGCTTGCCAGATGGATCAATCGCCTTGCCATGCTCAAACGAGAAGCCGGCATCCGTGAGCAATTCATAAGCTTCCTTGGCCGGGCCGCGATCATGGCCGGTGCCATCGGTGATCGATGGATGCCATGTACCTTCCAGCACATCCTTGCGAACAACATGAGGGAAAGCTGCGAGAAGCTCCCGCTCGCGCGCATCGGCAGCTTTGCCTACCGACGACAGGTCCGAGCCTTCCCAGAAGCTCTGGAGACGTTTATATTGACCCGCAAAAAGATTGCGATTGGCCCATTCGAAATCGAACAGAAGCCCGAGTGCTTGTCTGACACGACGATCTTCGAATACCGGACGGCGTGTGTTGAAGACGAAGCCAAGCATATTTGCTGGCGTTCCTTTCTCGAAGTTTTCTTTAACGACTTTGCCCTCCTTGACCGCAGGGAAGTCGTATGACTTTTCCCAGCGCGTCGGGTTGGCATCGATGAATACGTCGAGAATGCCTTTCTTGAAGGATTCAAACAGCGATGTCTCGTTGCGATAATACTCAATCGAGATCGTGTCGAAGTTATTCAGCCCGTGCTGAACTGGCAGGCCGTTGCCCCAATAGTCCGGATTGCGCTTATAAGTGATGCGCTGACCGGGCTGCACGCCAGAGATGGTGTAAGGGCCGCTACCCACTGGAGGCTTGAGTGTCGAGTTGCCAAATGTCGCCGGATCAATAGCGTGCTTGGGCAGCACCGGCATCGTTCCAGCAATCAGCATCGGAAACTCGCGATCCGATTTGTCATTGAAAACAAAGCGCACGGAGCGCTCGCCGGTCTTTTCGATTTTCTCGATCCGGCTCATGCGGTTATTGTACGGCGGACGGCCTTTTTCGGTAAGGATGTCATAGGTGAATAAGATGTCGTCAACTGTGACCGGCTTACCGTCCGACCATTTTGCTTTTGGATTAAGCGTGAATTCGACCCATTTTCGTTCTGGGTCGATTGCTACCTTCTCAGCAAGCAAGCCGTAAAGCGTGAAAGGTTCATCGCGCGAACGCTGCATCAGCGTTTCATAGACCAAGTTCCCAAAATCGGCGTCGCTAAAAAGCGCCCGCGCGGTTGTACGCATACTTTTAAGAACGAAGGGATTGAGGCTGTCGAATGTGCCGACGACGCCCATACGCAGCGTGCCGCCTTTTGGGGCGTTGGGATTGGAATAAGGAAAACTGTTGAAATCAGCATGCAGTGCCACGTCACCATGCATCGAAAGTGCATAATCTGGTGCGGCACGATTTTCGGCACTCGCTGGAGCGATGCTGGCACAAATGCCGATAAGGCTGGCTAAAGCTGCGCTGCGGAAAATAGCAAACAATCCAGTCAACTTTCTCGGTTCCCGTTCAACTTAATAGGTTCGTTGTAAATAAGTGTGAAATCTTAGTATCGATTCGTGTGGCGAAATTAGCATGAACCTTGAGTTTTTGCGGATTAACAGCGTGTCTGATGCGCGACAGTGTAGATTAAAACAGAAAATATGTCGTATTTTGCTGGTTGAATGGCTTGGACCATCTGGATTCATATCAGAAGTCGTTGTAACACGACGCCCGGAATGGGATGTTAATTCCCGAAGGTCACGCTGTTGCCGCATTTTCTAATCAGTGACGGTCTATCGCTGACTCAACCAGAGACGGAAGATCATAGCGTTGAAAGGAACCTGTTGATCATGACCAGCACGAAGACAATCGCTGCCGCATCCGCATTTGCTGGCGCGTTCGCCCTGCTTGCCTCCGCGACGATGCCTGCAGCTGCACAGCAGCCGCCTCAGGGTTGGTTCAAGGTTTGCTCGAAGCAGGAAGACAATGACATCTGCAATACGCAGAACATTATCACTGCAGACTCCGGCCAGTTGCTGACCGCTGTTAACCTCATCGAGATCAAGGGCAAGATCAATCGTAAGATCTTTCAGGTTACCGTGCCAATCGGCCGCCTGATCCCTGCTGGCGTTGGTCTTCAGATCGACAACAACAAGCCGACCAAGCTCGAATACGGCATTTGCTTTCCGGATCGCTGCATCGCGGAAGCTCCTCTTTCTGAGGACCTGATCAATGCTCTCAAAAAGGGCAGCAAGGTAACGCTTACCTCGGTCAACTATCAGAACAAGCAGAACCCTATTCCAGTTGCTCTGACCGGCTTCTCGGCAGCCCTTACCGGCCCGGGGCTTAAGCAGTCTGAACTCGAAGAACGCCAGAAGGAACTTCAGGACGCTGTAGCAAAGCGCCAGAAGGAATTCGAAGAAAAGATGAAGGCTGAACAGGCCAAGGCAAAGGGCGCGGCTAACTAAGCTGCTCTGCTGCTATGAATCGAGAAGGGCGCTTTTTAGCGCCCTTTTTGTTTGTCCATTTAATTAAGTAATCCGTGTAAATGCCAGATTTTGCTTAATTGGCGTGCAGTTTTACACGATACGACCCGTTATCAAGCCTGTCGAACATTTCACTGATCTGCGGATGACGCAGCGGCTCATCGCTGAGGTCCGGCACGAGGTTCTGCTCGGAGACATAGGCCACATATTCGGACTCGGAGTTTTCTGCCAGCAAATGATAAAACGGTTGATCGCGGCGCGGCCGAGCCTCTTCAGGGATAGAATCATACCATTCCTCAGTGTTCGCAAATTCCGGATCAACGTCAAAAATGATCCCGCGGAAAGGAAACAGCCGATGCTTGACCACCTGTCCGATCTGAAACTTAGCGTGCTTTATCTGTGCCATACCCATCCTACATATGTAGTTCACCGCGCGCTGAATTAAAGCTGCGGGAGGTTTCAGGTTCGGTTATTGAGGCGATTTATTATTTTGTCGCACTTTTCCCGCGATCACGGAGGTTCGGAAGCCTTGGTAAGAGCTGAGAAAAACCGCTACCGGGACGCAAGCCTTCACGCATGAAGAATGCGCGGAGTGGCGCAAAAGAGCGCAGCATTTCCAGACCAACGCCGCGTGCAATCTGTGCTGGCAGCATGGGTGAGAGCAGAGAACGGTTGAGTGCATCCACAGAGCCGGTGCGGGCTAGAATATCAGGACGACGACCACGGTCATAAGCGTAGATCACACGGTCCGAACCGGGGTCAGATGGATCGCTTGCAATGGCCCTGATCAGTGTTTCGACATCGCGTGTACCGAGATTAAGCCCTTGCGCGCCAATTGGAGGGAATACATGTGCTGCTTCGCCGATCAGGATGGTGCGCTTTGATGCAAATGAAAGAGGTACCATTCCGGATAGCGGCCACGCCTGCGGACGGATATCAATAGTCACCTTGCCAAGCATGGATTGCATCATGTTTTCAATACGCTGACCAAGGGCTGCGTCATCGAGTGTGAGCAGAATTTCGGCGCGATCCGGATTAACCACCCAGACGAGGCTCGAACGTTTTCCCTTGAGCGGAACCTGTGTGAATGGGCCTTCTTCGGTATGGAATTCAGTTGAGATATTCTCATGCTCTACTTCATGCGCGAAAGAAAGCACCACTGCGGTCTGCGGATAGCTCCAGCGGCGTGTGCGAATACCAGCGGCTTCCCGGGCAGCGGAATTGCGTCCATCAGCCGCCACGACCAGACGCGTATGCAGTGTATTACCACCTGCAAGTGTGATGGTGACGTGATCGCCATTGTTTCGATATTCGATTGCAGGTTGTGTGATGCGTTTGATCGCTGGGTTGTTTTCAACGGCTCCCGCAAGCTTCTGGTTCAGCGCTGCATTTGGAATGTTGAATCCAAAGGCTGTTTCATCGATTTCGCCTGCGCGGAATGTTACGGCGGGACTTCTAATAAGACGCTGAGTGGCATCAACAATACGCATTGAAGCAAGAGGAGCAGCCTCGGGCGTGATATCGTTCCAAACGCCGATTTTTTCAAGAAATCGGATAGCCGGCATCATCAGCGCTGTGGTGCGGCGGTCGTTTCTGTCTGTTTCCGGACCAAGCAGTGCCGTGCGATAACCTTTGGCGCTTAGGGCCAATGCTGCCATCATTCCAGCAGGGCCACCGCCACTGATTGTGATTTCGGTGAGGGGCTTTTCTACAACCACGTCATTCATGTGCTCTATCCTTGGCCAGAAACGTCAGGCCCAAAGCGATTCTTATCGCGTCGTATTTGTTGCCACTTAATCGCAAATGGCGGTCAAAGGCCATTGTCGCATAAGCTAAAACCCAATCTTTGGTGGAATGAGGGCGGTTTTGTCTCACGACTTACTTGCTCTTTTCGCCTTATTCGGGGAAAGCTTTGTACAACAGCATGGCTTCCACCGATCATTCGCGTTGGAGGTCTTATCTGCCGCCTCACGCCTTGTTGGAAGATTGAAGGCGGCGATCAAGAGAAATGGCAAACGGCGTGAAAAGCAAACTAACCGGAAAACTCAAAGCCAAGAAAGTGACTGCGCCACAGGCGAAGGCATTTTCTGTTCATCTGCTCACCGCGTCCGGTTCGTTTCTGGCGTTTCTGTCAATCGTGGCCGCAAGTGATGGCCGCTACACCGCTATGTGGTGGTGGCTTGGCCTTGCATTGTTCGTCGATGGCATCGATGGACCAATTGCGCGTAAGCTCGAAGTCAAATATGTGCTGCCGAACTGGTCGGGCGAGTTGCTCGACAACATCATCGACTATGTGACCTATGTTCTGATCCCGGCCTTTGCGCTCTATCAAAGCGGATTCATGGGGACGAACCTGTCTTTCATATCCGGTGCAATTATTGTGGTTTCAAGCGCGATTTACTATGCCGACACCGGCATGAAGACGAAAGAAAACTTCTTCAAGGGCTTCCCGGTCGTTTGGAATATGGTGGTGTTTACGCTCTTCATTGTCCGGCCAGGGGAATGGGAAGCCTTCGCGATTGTGGTCCTGTCGGCCATCCTTTCCTTCCTGCCAATCAGCTTCCTGCATCCAGTGCGTGTGGTGCGTTTGCGCCCGCTCAATCTGACGATCTTTTTACTGTGGTGTGCCTTTGGGGCTGCAGGCCTTTATTATACCCTTGATGCGCCACTCTGGGTGCGCGTCGGCATCACAGTGACGGGACTATATATCTATTTCATCGGCGCAATCATGCAGTTCTTCCCCAATCTTGGACGAACTGCTGCTGTTATAGCGGCTGAACAGGCTGCAGAAGCGAAGAAGAGAGGCTGAGGAAACATGATCAACGCTATTCGAGTTCACCAGACGGGCGGTCCGGAAGTTCTGCAATACGAAAAGATCGAGATTGGTGAGCCAGGAGCAGGCGAAGCCAAGGTGCGCCATGAGGCCATTGGGCTGAACTTCATCGACGTCTATTTCCGGACGGGGCTTTATAAAGCGGCGCAGATGCCGTTTACCCCTGGCAACGAGGGTGCCGGCATTGTTGTGGCTGTTGGCTCTGGCGTCGAGACCGTCAAAGTAGGTGATCGGGTTGCCTATGCAGCGACGCCCGGTTCCTATGCCGAAGAGCGCATTTTGCCTGCCGACAGGCTTGTTAAAGTACCTGATAGCATCGAACTGAAAACCGCTGCTGCCATGATGCTCAAGGGCATGACGGCGCAATATCTTCTGCGTCAGACCTTTGTTGTGAAGCCGGGACACACGATCCTGTTTCATGCGGCAGCAGGTGGCGTCGGGCTTATTGCCGGTCAATGGGCGAAACATCTTGGTGCAACCGTTATCGGTACAGCCGGATCAGAAGAGAAGATCGCTCTGGCCAAAGCGCACGGCTACGACCACGTTATCAATTACCGCACCGAAAACTTCGTTGAGCGTGTGAAGGAATTGACCGGCGGTGAGGGCGTGAATGTTGTCTATGATTCTGTGGGACATGACACCTATATGGGTTCGCTCGATGTTCTGAAGCCGCTGGGCATGTTTGCCTGCTTCGGCCAGTCATCCGGCGTTATTCCTCCGTTTGATCTCAATCTTCTTGCTCAGAAGGGTTCGCTTTTTGCCACCCGCCCGACGCTGTTTAATTATGTTGCAAAGCGTGCTGAACTCGAGAAGACGGCGAACGAGTTGTTCGATGTCGTGGCAAGTGGTGCAGTGAAGATCGAAATCAACCAGACCTATGCGCTAAAAGATGTGCGTAAGGCGCATGAAGACCTCGAAGCGCGCAAGACGACGGGTGCGAGTATTCTGCTTCCGTAATATAGAAGCTGTGAGCACGATCCCGAAAAGTTGCGAGGCTTTTTGGATCATAAATTGCGTGAAATGAATCGGCGGTGTGCATATGTCCTCCGCCGTTTTCTTTTTGGCTTTTCAAGAACGAACTTGCTGGATAAGGTCGTTCAAAAATAACCTTGGGGAACAATGTCAGCGCCTTTATCCGACCGGCCTCTTTTGGATGTCCGCCGGCTCACTAAAGTATTTGGTCAACTCAGAGCGTGCGATGCGGTAGATCTCGTCATCGAAGCTGGGGAAATACACGCCCTTTTGGGTGAAAACGGTGCTGGCAAATCCACATTCGTGAAAATGCTGTTCGGAGCGCTCCAGCCTCTGGAGGGAGAGATCGTCTGGAAAGGTCAGCCGGTAACGATCAACGAACCAGCTACGGCAAGAAAACTTGGCATCGGCATGGTTTTCCAGCATTTCTCGCTGTTTGACTCGCTCACTGCTGCCGAAAATATTGCGCTGTCGCTCGATGGTTCGCTGTCCCTTTCCGATGTCGCCAAACGTGCGCGCGATGTGGGGCAGGCTTACGGTCTTCCAATTGATCCGCAAGCCCATGTCGGTGACCTCTCGGTCGGCGAACGCCAGCGTATCGAAATTGTGCGTTGCCTTTTGCAGGAACCGGACCTCATCATTCTTGACGAGCCGACATCGGTTCTTACACCGCAGGAAGCTGACCGCCTGTTTGAAACGCTGGAGCGTTTGAAGGCGGAAGGCAAGTCGATCCTTTATATTAGTCATCGCCTCGAAGAGGTGAAACGGCTTTGCGACCGCGCCACTGTGCTGCGTCACGGCAAAGTCGTCGCGCATTGTGATCCCAGACAGGAAACGGCTGCATCGCTTGCCCGCATGATGGTCGGCAATGACATCAAGGTCGTGGCACGCAGCCCGATGGCAGCCTCAGAAATACAGGCAGCACCGCTTTTTGAAATCAAAAACCTGTCTCAAGCTCCGCGCGGCCCGTTTTCGACTGCACTGAAAGACATTTCGCTCAGCATCAAAGCCGGTGAAGTCGTTGGCATTGCTGGCGTCGCCGGTAACGGGCAGAGCGAGTTCTTTGAAGCCATTTCGGGCGAAGTTTTGCAATCTACGCCGTCGGCGGTCCGCATTCGCAGCACGGATGCTGGCAAACTCGATATTAGTGAGCGCCGCATGTTGGGCGCAGCTTTTGTGCCGGAAGAGCGTCTTGGGCATGGCGCTGTACCAGCGCTGACGCTGACCGATAATCTTTTCCTTTCACGCTATAAGACCGATGCAAAGGCTTTCATGCGCGGCGGCAGCTTGAAGCTTATTGCCGAAAGCGCACTACGCTCGGCCGCAAAGCGGATCATTCAAACAATGGATGTACGCAAGAGCGCGGAAAATCCACCAGCGTCCGCCTTGTCTGGCGGTAATCTGCAGAAGTTCATCATTGGACGCGAGCTCGATCGTTCACCTTCTGTAATGGTCGTCAATCAGCCGACATGGGGCGTGGATGCAGGCGCTGCAGCGCATATCCGGCAGGCGCTGGTTGATCTTGCCCGCTCGGGGTCAGCCGTGCTTGTGATTAGCCAGGATTTGGATGAGCTGCTTGAAATCAGTGACCGCATCGCCGTGATGAACCATGGCACACTTTCCCATCCCATGCCTATCGCAGAGGTAACGCTGGAAAAGATTGGTCTTCTGATGGGCGGCGTTTCCGGCTCGGATCAGGCGGGGGCAGCGTGATGCGTATTGAACTCGTAAAACGACCGCAGCCTTCAAAACTCTTTAGCGCCGTTTCGCCGTTGCTGGCCTTGGTGCTTACGCTTATCTTTGGTGGTATCGCGTTTGCATTGATGGGCAAAGACCCACTTCATGCGCTTTATGTTTTCTTCATCGAACCACTGTTTGACGTCTGGTCGTGGCATGAGCTTCTGGTCAAGGCCACGCCGCTTATTCTGATCGCTATTGGCCTTTGTGTTTGTTTCCAGTCAAACAACTGGAATATTGGTGCTGAGGGCCAGTTCATTATCGGCGCGATTACCGGTTCGATCCTGCCGGTGATGTTCCCTGACCTGCAAACATGGATCGTGCTACCTTTGATGATGCTGATGGGCATGGCAGGAGGTGCTGCCTATGCGTCCATCCCGGCGCTTCTGAAAGTTCGTTTCAACACCAACGAAATTCTCACCAGCCTGATGCTAGTTTATGTCGCGCAGTTGTTTCTCGACTGGCTGGTGCGTGGTCCATGGCGCAATCCGGAAGGCTACAATTTCCCGGAAACGCGCCAATTTAATCCAAGTGCTGTCTTGCCGGAAATCTGGAGTGCATCGGGCCGTGCCCATTGGGGCTTCATCTTTGCCATTGTTGCTGCGGTGCTGGTCTGGTTCCTGCTCGCCAAGACGCTTAAAGGCTTTGAGGTCAAGGTTATAGGCCAAAGCCCACGGGCAGGGCGCTTTGCAGGTTTCAGTCGCGGTAAGCTGGTCTTCTTTGTCTTCGCAATTTCAGGCGCACTGGCTGGTCTTGCAGGCATCGCCGAAACCTCCGGTGCCATTGGCCAGCTACGCCCTGTCATCTCACCCGGATATGGCTTTACGGCGATTATCGTTGCCTTCCTTGGAAGGCTCAATCCGATTGGTGCGATTGCAGCCGGTTTCGTGCTGGCACTTTCATATCTTGGCGGCGAAGCGGCACAGGTTGCCATCGGTATCTCCGAAAAGTCAGCGCGTGTGTTTCAGGGCATGATCCTGTTTTTCGTGCTCGCTTGCGACACGCTCATTCACTATCGCATCCGCTTTGTGGCGGGTCGCTCAGCAGGAAAGGCCTGATCAATGGATTTGACACAGGCAATCCTCCTCACCATCGCAACTGCTGCAACACCTTTGTTGATTGCAGCCATTGGTGAACTCGTTGTCGAACGCTCCGGCGTCTTGAACCTTGGCGTCGAAGGCATGATGCTGATGGGTGCTGTTTCGGGGTTTGCTGCCGCGCAGTTCACCGGTTCGGCGTGGCTCGGCATGATTGCCGCCATTCTGGTAGGCACGTTATTTTCGGGCATTTTCGCTTTTCTAACACTGTCGCTTGTGACCAATCAGGTAGCAACAGGTCTCGCGCTCACTATTCTGGGCATTGGTGCGTCAGCCATGTTGGGCGAAAGCTTCGTCGGTATGCCGGGCGTGCGTCTTGGTGCGATCAGTATCCCATATCTCAGCGATATTCCTTATGTCGGTCGCTTCCTCTTCGGGCAGGATCCGATTTTCTATATAGCCATATTGCTGGTGATTGGCGTGACATGGTTCCTGTTTCGCACGAGAGCAGGCCTGCAATTGCGCGCTATCGGTGACAATCACGGCTCAGCCCATGCGCTTGGTGTGCATGTGGTTCGCACGCGTTATCTCGCCGTGCTGTTTGGCGGTGCTTGTGCAGGGCTCGCGGGCGCGCAGCTGTCACTGGTTTATGTGCCTCAATGGGTGGAGAACATGTCGGCAGGGCGTGGCTGGATTGCACTTGCGCTCGTCGTTTTCGCCTCATGGCGTCCATGGCGTGTTCTGATCGGCGCCTATCTCTTCGGTGCCGTAACTATTGGCCAGCTTCATGCGCAGGCGCTTGGTTTCGGTCTTCCGTCGCAGTTCCTTTCGGCCTTGCCTTATATCGCGACCATTGTGGTTCTGGTCATCATCTCGCGCAACAGGCGTCTGACGATGATGAATACGCCTGCGTCGCTCGGCAAACCTTTTGTGCCGGACAGGTAAATATGAGTTCTGAACGGCAGACCGGCTCCCACGGCCTGCCGTTTTGTTTTGAGGGTGACAACAAGGAGTGCAGGGAACATGAAAAAGACGCTGTTGGCGATTGCCACTGCAGCCAGCTTTATGGTTGGCGGGGCAGCACATGCAGAAGACAAGCTGAAAATTGGCTTCATCTATATCGGACCTCCGGGAGATTTCGGCTGGACCTATCAGCACGATGTGGCCCGTAAGGAAATGATCGAAGCTCTTGGCGATAAGGTTGAAACGACCTTCCTCGAAAACGTACCGGAAGGTGCGGATGCCGAGCGTTCGATCGAGCGTCTTGCTCGTGCAGGCAACAAGCTGATCTTCACGACTTCTTTCGGTTATATGGACCCAACCATTAAGGTTGCTGCCAAGTTCCCGGATGTGAAGTTTGAACACGCAACCGGCTACAAGACCGCTGACAACGTATCTGCTTACAATGCGCGCTTCTACGAAGGCCGCTATGTGCAGGGCGTGATCGCTGCCAAAATGTCGACCAAGGGTGTTGCTGGCTATATCGCTTCGGTTCCAGTGCCGGAAGTGGTGCAGGGCATCAATGCATTCATGCTCGGTGCTCAGTCGGTCAATCCTGACTTCAAGGTCAAGGTCATCTGGGTCAATTCATGGTTCGATCCTGGCAAGGAAGCAGATGCTGCCAAGGCGCTGGTCGACCAGGGCGTGGATATCCTGACCCAGCACACCGATTCGACTGCTCCGATCCAGGTTGCGCATGAGCGTGGCATCAAAGCATTCGGTCAGGCTTCGGACATGATCAAGTTCGGCCCTGAAACCCAGCTCACCGCGATCGTGGATGATTGGGGTCCATATTATATCGACCGCGCCAAGGCCGCGCTTGACGGTTCTTGGAAGACGCAGAACATCTGGTGGGGAATGAAGGAAGGCCTCGTCAAGATGGCGCCTTACACCAACATGCCAGACGACGTTAAGAAACTGGCTGAAGAAACCGAAGCCAAGATCAAGTCGGGCGATTTCAAGCCATTTACCGGTCCTATCAAGAAGCAGGACGGTTCGGAGTGGCTCAAGGAAGGCGAGCAGGCAGACGACAAGACCTTGCTCGGTCTGAATTTCTACGTCGCAGGCGTTGACGACAAGCTGCCACAATAAGCAGTTTTAAGATCCAATAAGGAAGGGCGCTTGATGCGCCCTTTTTCTTTTACATCAAGTAACTAGTTGCATTCATTAAAGCGACAGTTTCATGCCTTCATGACTGTCAAAAAAACCGAGCGATTGATAAAAACGCAGGGCATCGGCGCGAGATTTATCGGTCGTCAACTGCACAAGTCCGCAACCACGTTCGCGGCATTTATCGATTGCCCACGCAATCATTTTTCGGCCTACGCCACCACCGCGTATATAGCTTGCAATCCGCACGCTCTCGATCTGCCCGCGCCACATGCCCTTGCGCGAAAGGCCGGGAATGAAGCTGAGCTGTAAGCAGCCGATAACTTGTTCATCTTGTTCAACCACAGCAAGCAGCTGGTTTGGATCGCTTTCTATGGCGTGGAAGGCATCGATGTAACATGCGTTCAATGGGCGGCTTGCATCTTCGCGTTTTGCTCCAAGTGCATCGTCTGCAAGCAAGGCAACAATCGCCGACAGATCAGCCTGTTTGGCTTTACGGATGGATATTGCTGTATTGGTCATTGGCAGCGTCCATGGACTTCAATTTGTAGGGATAAGCCTATTCGCTCACGAGCTGTCCTAAAACCCCTTCCTAAACAAAAAGCCGGAGCATAGCCCCGGCTTAAGGTCGTTCATTCAGGCGACTTTATTCAGCAGCGTCGGCAGGTGCTGCATTGAGCATACCGTAGCGTTCTTCGCCAATCTTGGCGAGCAGATCGAGCTGCGTTTCGAGGAAGTCGATGTGACCTTCTTCGTCAGCAAGCAGTTCGTCAAAAAGCTGCTTGGAAACGTAATCGCCGAGTTCGTCGCAAATTTCGCGCGACTTCTTGTAGGATGCACGTGCATCATATTCGCCAGCCAGATCGGCTTCCAGAACTTCCTTGACGTTCTCGCCGATGCGCAGCGGAGCAACCGTCTGAAGGTTCGGATGACCTTCGAGGAAGATGATGCGGTCGATCAGCTTGTCAGCATGCTGCATTTCTTCGATGGATTCTTCGCGTTCCTTCTTTGCAAGACGCGTGAAGCCCCAGTCGTTCAGCAAACGATAGTGCAGCCAGTATTGGTTGACGGCGCCGAGCTCGAGAAACAGTGCCTCGTTAAGCCGCTCGATGACCTTTGGTTCGCCTTTCATTCCAAGAACTCCCGAATTTTTCTCGTAGAGAACGTACACGATCCATGAACTGGATGACGTTTTCGTCCATATGGTTGCGACGAAGATGGTATTCTTCGGTAACCCTTATGATGGTTTCTACGACGTTTGGGAAGCAGCCACAGCAACGGCCGCTCTTGGACATGGCGTTATAAACGGTGCCAGGGACAATCAATCGCCAGCAATCTTCATCGAGAAGTTGTATGACGACGGCTTCGATATCTTTATCAGTAATAACATTGCAGCTGCAGACTAGCATGAGTAGTAAACTCCGGCATCTGCAATGCGATGTGAAAGTATATTATTCACAATACGGTTGGAATAAACCCGTTCGTTGCCTGTGAAGGCCTCAGAAATACAGCCATTAGCTGTTAAATTTATTTCTACGCGCGCTTGGCGCAACTCTGAACCGAACAATGGTTCCTCCAATTGCAGGGGTTAAAGGCCCGAACATCAAAGGTAAACTTCGATAAGTCTTTTTAAAACCCACCGAATTAAGTCAGGTTATGGCTTTTGTGGGGTGGTTCTGTCAAATTTTATGTTTTTGAAACGTTCTAAAAATCAATAAGTTAGAATAATTCTAAATATGAGTTAACAGCCCATCTTTAAACATTAATTAGCATTTTTACCTATTGAAAACGAGGCCATTTTGACCCCGTTTCAACTTTATGTGCCATTTCGCCGCACCGTGTGGAAAACACACTCAAAAGAGCGATCAGATGCCTTCAACGGCCTCGAATCCCTCAAATTGAGGTGGGCCGGCATAAAGTGGCTTCCGGTCGCCTGCATTGCGATGTGCGTTGCGGAACTGCTCTGATTTGGTCCAGAAGACAAAATCTTCGCGCGTTTTCCAGACAGTATGCGAAGAATAAAGCGTGTAGCCATCTTCCTCGTTGGTCGCGCCGCGAAGAAGGTTGAAGCTTACGAAGCCTGGAAGCTCGGCGAGCTGGGAATCGCGGTTCCTCCAGACGGTTTCGAACTCGGCTTCATTGCCGATGATAACCTTGAATCGATTCATTGCGATGAACATTGCTGATCCTTTTCTTTTCAAAGATGGACTGGCTACAAAAAATCTCCAGGACAATCGCACAGATGGTCTGTCGTGTCCTGCTGGTTTTCCGGCGAGTGCGGTGGTAGGGCCCGCACTCGCCGCGTCGTATCTTGGGATATGAAGGCCACCACAGCGGTCAGAGATGAGCGGACTTCATCGACACGACGGTTGGTTTCCGGGAGGTCGCAACCTCCCGAATGTGATTAGAATTTTTGCGTCAACGACAGTTTGAAGTAGCGACCAGCTTCCGAGTAGCGTTCGGTCACGTTTGACACGCTATTGACGTTCATTGCGTCATAATAGGTCTTGTCGAACACGTTATAAACGCCCGCCTGAAGGCGGGTTCCATTCAACTGCTTTGGCTCCCACCAACCTGTAAGATTAACAAGCCCGTAGCCTGGCAGGCGTCGCGTTTCGGTGCCTGCGCGCGTTGAAACAGTCTGGTTGATGTAGGCGGCGGCAACGACACTGGTATCTACGCCCCAGGTTTCGGTATTATAGCCCACGCCGAAAACGCCCTTGAACGGCTGTGAGGACGCCAATGGAATATTGTCATCAAGGTTCATAGCCTTCGAATAAGCCAAAGCGCCATGAACATTAAAGCCATTTACGAAGTTGTGATGCGCCTTGACTTCAATGCCAGCAATTCGTGCCTTGTCGAGATTGCGGTACTCTGTAAGTCCTTGCGGATATTCTACAGTGCGCGTCGTGACGGTATCAATAAAGTCGCTGTAACGGTTTACGAAAGCGGTAATCTTGCCGCCTGAATCCTGGTCACCGAAATTTGCACCAATATCGATACCATATCCTTTTTCTGGGTTGAGATCCGGATTGCCGATCGTGCCGTACCCAGCCGAGAGGTAAGTAACGTAAAGCTGGTCGATTTCTGGCGCCTTGTAGGTCGTTGACACCTGTGCAAACAGTTCAAGGCCAGGTGTGGCCTGCCAGGAGAAACGAATCTTTGGCGAAATGCGGCTATCCGAATTGTTTTCGTATCCACTGATCGAATCCGGTTCATATTTGAACCAATCGAAACGTAGGCCTGGAGTGATGGCAAACGGTGTATCACCGATTTCAATGCGATCTTCCGCGAAAATGCCAAAACGGTAGGAATCGACATCTGGGGTGTCAGCTTGATTGATGTGCAGGAACGGGCAGACGAAATTCTTGTCGACGAAAGTTGCCGTTCCGCGAATGCACGCGTCGTCACCTGTCATAGATTGCGTGTTCTTACCCACACTAAAATCGCCGCCGATTGTCAAAGAGTGCGACAAAATTCCGGTATCAAATCCAAGATTTGCATAACCATTCGCGCCGTAACGTTCGTCCTCGAGAGTATAGCTACGGCTATAAGGACCAACCACCGTTCCTTTGCGTACTGTATCTGTCTCGTATAAGCGCTTCATTTTTTGCCAATAAACCGTCGCCCAGGCGTTGTTAACAAGGCCATCGTTTTGGCTTTGGTAGCGATAATCCAACGACACACGGTCACGATCATTTTTGCGGTTTTGATTGTAGTTCTTGTTGTCGTATGTCGTTCCGACGTCCGAACTTAGATTGGTGTCTGAATCATAACGATTGCGCTCAGCAGTGATGCCGATTGTATGGCCGCCTTCTAGCTCCTGACGCAGCTTGAACATCAGGTTGCTGCGATCATAATCTTTGGGGTCGGACTCGGTGCGTGCCGCGCCATATCCGCCTACGTCCCCAGTCCCCTGGATTTCGTGGCCACGCTTATATGAACCCTGAAACAAAACTGAGGTGTTCTGAATTTTTTGAGCAACAGCGCCTGAACCGATGAACGATTTGTCGGAGCCATCATATGTGAGCTTCGCAATGCCGCCGAACGCCTTACCTGGAGCAAGCAAGTCTTCAGGCTCCAGGGTTTTGAGAGCTACGGCGCCACCCATTGCGCCTGAGCCAAGACGGCTTGCATCGGCACCGTAAAGCACGTCAAATGCGGATAGGGCGGAAATGTCATATGCATCGCTGCTGCCGCCGTTCACATCGGTACGGATGGCTGCGTCGAGATAAGGTATAGGAATGCCGTCGATTGTCGTGAGTACGCGGTCATCCTGAAGGCCGCGAATGTTCACGCTACCGGTCGTTGAGCTGACGGCAAGGCCAGGTTCCAGCGTATTGGACAGATCCCGGACGGAATCAATGTCCTTCTTGCGGATGTCGTCAGCCGTTGTGACGTTCGCCAAAGGTGTATCGGAAACCGAACCCTTGGTCCCGCGTGTGTTCTTAATTACAATAGGTTTCAGCTCAACGCCGTCACTGTCAGTCGCGACAGTTTGTTCCTGCGCGTAAGCAGTCGATGTCATCGCCAAAAATACGATTGCGAGACCTGTGCTCGTCAGAAATGACCGCTTCTGTTCCCCGTTTATTGCCCGCATTGGCTTGCACTCTCCTGAGGCCAAATAAAATCTCTTGCGCTCCAAAAAGCAGCAAAAAGATAATTGTTACAAATGGTTATGGTCTCCTCATCCCAAGAGGAGCATTTGTGCTGGCTGGAAGGAGCGACCTTCGGGCTTGCGCTGGATAAAACAAGAATTAAACTTGACTCGATTAATCCAGTAAGGCAGTGATTATAAAACATGACTTTCAATGTCAACTAAGGACTTGGTTGCCATTCGGTCAGTTCACAAGACGGCTCCATTACTGGTGCAGAGGCAAAAAAATGAATAGGCGAATCCATATCGACATGCAGGTGCGGTTGCCGCGTGAACGCGTCTCCAGCCGCATGCCCGAAATTCAATCCCGTCTTGAAACGGGTGGACAAGCTAAGTCGCACGTTTCTGAACAGTCCTACGAGCCGCAACTCAAAACTTATGGCAGCCGCGAACTCTTCAACGGCTCTCGTGAAGTGGCGATAGAGCACGGCGGCTCTCTCTATCGTTTGAAGATCACCCGTCAAGGCAAGCTCATCCTGAACAAATAGGCAAACAACTGATGACGACCCAGACCAAGCCCTCCCCAGAGCAGATACTCAAGGCACGGGCAGATAACCCGAAAATGCGTGAACGTGATTTTGCGCAGAGTCTCGGGATATCAGAGGCCGATTTTATTGCGGCTTATACCGGTGCCGATGCTGACAGCTCGATCTCCACTCGCCGCATTCGCGCAGATGTGGAAACCTTGCTCAAACACGCTCCTTCGCTTGGCGAAGTCATGGCACTGACACGCAATGAAAGTGCTGTGCACGAGAAGATCGGTCCTTTCGAAAAGACGATCTGGGGGCCGCACGCGTCGCTCACGCTTGGCAAGGAAATCGATCTCCGCATCTTCCCAAAGCACTGGGTGCATGGTTTTGCGGTTGCCAAGCTTGATGGCGAACACGTTCGCCGCAGCCTTCAGTTCTTTGATGCATCGGGCGAAGCCGTCCATAAAATTCATCTGCGCCCAGCTTCTAATCTGGAGGCCTATGAGCAGCTCGTCTCTCTGCTGTTGCTCGATGATCAGACGCCTTCGATCGAAACAAAGCCTGTTGCTGCCAAGACAGAGAAAGCGGATGTTTCGGCTATCGATACCGATGCGTTCCGTGAACGCTGGGGCGCACTCACCGATGTTCATCAGTTTATCGGTCTTCTGAAAGATTTCGGGGTTGACCGTCATCAGGCCGTGCATCTTGCTGGGCAGGATTTCGCATGGCGCGTTGACCTGTCTGCTGTCGAAGCGATGATGAACCATGTCGTTCAGGAGCAGATCCCAATCATGTGCTTCGTTGGAAGCCGTGGCTGTATCCAGATTCACACCGGCAAGATTGCAGAAATCAAGACAATGGGTCCATGGCTCAATGTGCTTGATCCGACTTTCCATCTGCACCTTCGCGCCGATCGTATCGCCAATGCCTGGGTTGTTCGTAAGCCAACCAAGGACGGTCATGTCACTTCGCTTGAGGCTTATGATGCCAATGGTGAGATGATTATCCAATTCTTCGGCGAGCGTCACGAGGGCGAAGCGGAGCTGGCTGACTGGCGCATGATCGCGGAAAATCTGCCGCGCTTGCCGCAGTCGAACGCTGCTTAACGAACACGCAGCTAACACCTAGTTTTGATGTGTATTCCGGATGTTTTCGCCCTTCGGAATACACTCTATGCCCACATTTATATGCACGTCATCATTGGATTGCGAGAAAACTCGTTTCCCGGGCGTGCTTTAGGGAAGCGGAACATGTCAATCATTTCATCTAGCATCGGTCGTTGCGCGGCGCTGGCGGTTATTGTCGCTTCGGTTGCTTTTGGCGGAGTTGCGAAAGCCGCTACGGTCGAGAAAATCACCGAGACTTCGCGTCTTGTATCCATTGGCGGAGCTGTCACCGAAATCGTCTATGCACTTGGTGCGGGCGATAAGCTCGTCGCCCGTGATCAAACCAGCACCTATCCCGAAGAAGCCGCGAAGCTCGTTGATGTCGGTTATATGCGCCGTCTTTCGCCAGAAGGTGTACTTTCGGTCAATCCAACTGGTATTTTGATGCTTGAGGGTAGTGGCCCACCAGAGGCGATTGAAGTTCTTAAAAAGGCTTCTGTTCCGATGGTTGTCATTCCCGAAGAGCATACCGGCGAAAGCGTGATTGCCAAGATTGAGGCGGTCGGCAAGGCGCTTAGTCTGGAAGATAAAGCCAAAGCGCTCGCAGCTGATGTATCGCGGGACCTGGAAGCCGCGCAGAAAATTTCAGCAAACCAGAATCCGCGCAAGCGCGTGCTGTTCATCATGTCGGCTCAGGAAGGCCGTATTTTGGCCTCCGGCACTGGCACAGGTGCCAATGGTATCATCACGCTTGCGGGTGGAGTGAACGCAATCGACTCTTATCAGGGTTATAAGCAGCTCACCGATGAAGCCGTTGAGAAGGCTGCCCCTGATCTGATACTCACCATGAATATTGGCAAGGACAGCGTTCAGAAAGAGGACCTGCTGAAGAACCCAGCTCTTGCTAATTCGCCTGCCGGACGCAGCGGTAACATCGTGCAGATGGATTCACTCTATCTGCTCGGCTTTGGTCCACGTACAGGCGCTGCCAGTCGTGAATTGTCTGAAAAGCTCTATGGCAAGCAGGCTGCTAACTAAAACATATGCCTGTCGAGCGTCATTGCAGGCAGGCATATCGCGGAAACCCGCAATAAGGAAATATCGAAATGACCAGCCAAGATCGCGTGGCAAGACCCGGGGGCTTTGCGGCGCGTGATCAAGCCGACGACAGTCATGCTGGAGATCGGTCTGCACGCGCTCGCTTGGCTATTGCAATTCTTGCTGTTGCGCTTTGCATTACTGCACTGTTCAGCCTGACTGCGGGCGCTTCCGATGCCTCTGTTATCAGCGTTTTGCGCGAACTCGTCTTTGGAACACAAGAAAGTGCAGACGCATTCCGGCGTGATCATTTGATTATTATGGAAATTCGTTTGCCGCGCATCATCATGGGAATACTGGTTGGCGCTTCGCTTGCCGTGTCCGGTGCTGTTATGCAGGGCTTGTTCCGCAATCCACTTGCTGATCCTGGCCTTGTCGGCGTTTCCGCAGGTGCCAGCCTTGGCGCGGTTTCAATGATAGTCTTGGGTGGAACAGCTCTTTCTCCGCTTTATCTTTTGCTCGGTCTTTACGCCCTGCCACTTGCTGCATTTTTTGGTGGCCTGATAACCACGCTTATCCTTTATCGCGTGGCGACGCGTCGCGGGCGCACGTCTGTCGCAACGATGCTTCTGGCCGGGATCGCGCTTGGCGCTCTAACAGGTGCTGCCACTGGCGCTCTCGTCTATATTTCTGATGATCGACAGTTGCGTGATCTTACCTTCTGGGGGCTTGGCTCGCTCGCGGGTGCGACATGGGGCAAGATCGGCACGGCTGGCCCGATTATCATGGTCATACTTTTTGCGACACCGTTTCTTTCGCGGGGTCTCAATGCGCTCGCGTTGGGCGAGGCAGCAGCCGGCCATCTTGGTATTCCTGTGCAGCGAATTAAAAACGTTGCAATCGTTACTGTTGCTGCGGCGACTGGTGCTACGGTTGCAATATCCGGCGGTATCGGCTTTATCGGCATTGTCGTGCCGCATATGCTGCGCTTGAGCATTGGTCCGGATCACCGCTACTTGTTGCCTTCCGCAGCACTGCTCGGAGCAATCATGCTTTTGCTTGCAGATGCGGTAAGCCGCACCATTGTTGCACCTGCCGAATTGCCGATTGGCATCATTACGGCAGTGTGCGGAGCCCCATTTTTCCTCTGGATATTACTGCGCCAGCGCGGCGTTCTTGATCTGTGAGGCGCGGAATGATCGAAACCAAAAACCTAAGTGTATCTATCGGCAATAAGCTGATCATAGAGAATATAAATTTTGTTGCGCGTCCTGGCGAGGTGACAGCAATTGTTGGGCCTAACGGCTCGGGCAAGACGACGCTGCTGCGCGCGCTTTCTGGTGATATTTCTCATACGGGTTCTGCATATCTGGATGGCGAGGATTTTGCAGGGATAAAGCCTTGGCGCATGGCCGCGCGTCGGGCTGTGCTGCCCCAAGCCAGCGCTTTGTCTTTTCCATTTACTGTTCGCGAGATCGTCCATATCGGTTTGACGGGTGGTTTCAGCGGCGTAACTGGTGCAGAGCAGGAAAAGTTGCCCGATCTTGCTTTGCAGAAGGTTGATCTCGCAGGCTTCAGCGGCAGGCTTTATCAGGAGCTTTCGGGTGGTGAACAGCAACGAGTGCAGCTTGCACGCGTCCTCTGTCAGGTCTGGAAGCCAGTCGTGGATGGAAGACCGCGTTATCTGTTCCTGGATGAGCCTATTTCGAGCCTCGATATAAAGCATCAGATCACAGTTATGGAAATAGCACGCGATTTCGCAGCGGCTGGCGGCGGCGTTATTGCTATCCTTCACGATCTCAATCTGACTGCGATGTTCGCTGACAGTATCGCTGTCATGCACAACGGCAAACTTGATACTATAGGCACGCCACAACATGCGCTGACTGATGATCGGTTGGAGCGGGTCTATGAATGTTCTCTCAGGGTCGGTGTGCCGCCAGCGCAAGGCGTGCCATTCGTGTTGCCACAATCGGCCTATGCCTCGGCAATCTAAAATGTTTGACACAAACAAAAAGGCTGAGAACCTGCCCGGTTCTCAGCCTTTTTCTATTCAACCAACCTGCAATTCAGCTGGCAACGCGTTCCACTTCGAGATCTTCATCAAGTCCGAGAAGCACGCGAACATTCGGACGCGCCTTAACCAGATCCGAGATGCTGTATTTCATCAATACGCCGAAGAACGCATTGAGTGCTTCACGCAGGGCTGAGTTGAGACCACAGCTATCGACAAGTGGACATTCTGTTGCCTCGTTTTCGAAGCATTCTGCCATGGCGAAGTTTTCTTCGGTCACGCGCACGACATCGAAAAGCGAGATATCCTTAGCGGCGCGTCCGAGACGCACACCGCCGTTACGGCCGCGAACAGTCTCAACCAGTCCGTTTTCCACAAGCGGCTGCAAAATCTTGAAGAGGAAAAGCTCCGAAACGCCATAAGCGCGGGCAATTTCCGGAACGCGGCTCAGTTTGCCGTCATTGGCGGCACAATACATAAGCATGCGAATGGCATAATTCGTCTGACGAGTAAGACGCATTGATTATTCCTTTCAGCACATCCTCAAGCCTTCCTGATGGGCCTACCCACGGAAAACTCTGCTGTTGGTTACGTCACAACCCCATCAGGCACCTCCGGAGCCCAGAGATTTCAGGGATATGTGCCAAGCGAGTGCATTCACTTCGAATCCACTTTAGAACTATTCTTAAAATATATGAAGTGTTTTCTCACCTTTAAAGGGCAAAAAATCACATCATTTCATCACGTCATCGCGATTAGATAATAAGGTCAACACTTGCCTTACTGGCAAACATCAATCCATTCGGCCGAAACAAGCTCGGCCATTTTCTGGGGAGCGATCCGCACTGCACTGTTTGTAGCCCCGGCCGCCGGAACAACTTCGTCGAAATCCTTGAGCGACAAATCGCAGTAAACGGGTAGGGCACTGGGCAATCCAAACGGGCAAACACCGCCGACCGGGTGACTTGTTTCATTCAAGACGCTTTCTGCATCCAACATGCGCGGCTTGCTTCCGAACTGATCCTTGAACTTGCGATTATCGATACGCGCATCTCCCCGCGTTACAATAAGTATGGTCTGATTTTTCGCTGCAAATGACAGTGTCTTTGCGATCTGTCCCGGTTCCACACCATGTGCCTCGGCGGCTAGGGCGACTGTCGCCGTACTGGTTGGCAGTTCAATCACCGCGATTTCGGGTGCCTTGTCTGCGAAAAACGCCTTGACCGATTCCAGGCTCATACGTTCCCTTTTCTTTATGACTGTTATGCTCAAGTTTATGCTTCATCAATATGAAGAGCAAGACTATCAGTCATTTAATCGAGGATGACATCAAGTGGCAGATTGACGCTGCTGTTTGATAACGATAAAGAGACGTTCACATCTGCTTCGTGCAGATGCGGAGGGGTGGCCGAGCGGTTTAAGGCACCGGTCTTGAAAACCGGCGTGCGAGAGATCGTACCGTGGGTTCGAATCCCACCCCCTCCGCCATTACCATTGATTTCATTGAATTTTTCGACGGTTTTCATCGGTTGCCATAACCGCGAAAGAATAGATTTTTCTTGGTGAATTATTTCTCTCGGTTTCACCGCAAAATATTGAACAGTTCATTCCCCTTTTTGCAGAACTCCATAACGTTCCCGTTCGCGGTGACGCCTTTCGCTAACGCATCGCCTTGGATTTGTGATTTTTTCATAGAGATTATCGCGACGTCCAAGCCTTTTTCTTCTGCAATGGCGTTATAGGTTTTCATATATCCTTTGCTGTGTTCTCTTACGTAGCCTGGCTTATCGAAACAAAGTACAGCATATGAGTTGTGAAGCTTCATCCGTTCTTCGGCAGAACTTAATTGCAACTCCGAATGAGCAATGCCGGTAGTGGCGAATACAAAAAATGCGGTAAATATTCTTTTCAACAATTCACTCCCCCCTTTAGATTAAATAACAACCGCCTCAGAAGACTGACATTTGCCGTGATTCGTGTCTCGAGCGATTATTCAAATTTGCTTATAGCGGCATCTGATTGAGTTTTGTTATCGTCGTGGTTAGTCAACAAGCGGTTGGTCGCCGCCGATTCATCTTGTTCGGTTGTAATGTGCAAAAAGTGCACATTACTGGTCCGGCTGGTAAGGCCGGGTTTGTGGCGATCCCGGTAGGGTTCGAACCTACGACAACCGGCTTAGAAGGCCGGTGCTTTATCCAGCTGAGCTACGGGACCGAAACTTTTAGCGTCGGCGCGGATCGGTATAGATAACGACAGCTATTGCAGCCCACGAGCCTACAATGCCACAGACGCAGCCGATGATGAATGATGCCAAGGCCATCACTGTTGCTCACTCATGGCTGACAGGGCATCCTCAGCACGACCACAGGCCAGTTCTAGCGCTTTCGTGTTAAAGCCGTTCTGAATGCCGTCACGGACTAGCAGTGTTAAGGTGAAAAGCTCGGCTTGAGTGTTATCCACCTTGTTGGCCACGTCTTTGACAAGCACTTCATGTATTGAAAGAAGCGACCTGATAGCCCCGCGTTCACCGTCTTCGTTGGTCGCTATGAGATGATCTATTATGGCCTCGTATTGCTCCGTCATGCTCCGGCCCCCCCACACCTCAACGCGATTAGCTCGGTTTCAAGCTGGTCATGCGCGTTGTCTAGAGCGTCGACTTTATCGGCAAGGATACGAATTAGATAAGGATAGGCGCGCTCACACAATTCGCGGTCACCCATGTCCAGATAGACCAGAGTATCGGCCAGGGCTTTTAACTCTGACACGTTATTGCTTATGTCGTAGAAGGTCGTTTGATTGTTGGTCATGCAGGCCTCCCCACCACGACAGGCCAAGCTGCCCGCAGAATGTTAGCAATTTCACGGTGTTTATCGTGAAGTGCCACGGTGCCAAGGTTTTGAGGCAGATCTTCAGTCAACATGTCCATAACGCGGATGGCGGCATCTAAACGGCCGAATGCGTCGTCGAGCTCGAAGAACGCCTCTCTGGCAACTTCTAGCGGGTCATTAGACGTAGCTTTGCCGTTTACCGGCGCGGTTGTGCGTGGCATGTTGGTCTCCTCGGTGATTTTAGGGTGTGAAGGCGGCGCGCTCTGCTTAAGCCGCAGTCAGATAATTCTGGCCATGAACCGTAACGACCATATCGAGTTCGCTAGCAACGTCTTCGGCTTGCATGATCAGCTTGAATGCGGTGTGCTTAGAAACTTCGTGGTAGACTTCACCGTCACACCGTCAATCTTCACGTCAAACGCGTACACCTTGCAGTTTCGGTCGAAGCGCTTCGAAATGTTGATCTTCGTGATGTCGGTCGGCATAGTGCAGCGGCTTTCGGTTGTGTCTTTCTCGTCTATAAAAATAACCGGCAGGGTTATTTTTATTGCTCTAAAAGCCGTAAAAGCCTATGCTTGGTTTATGATTACATCAGATCAAATCCGCGCTGCGAGAGCGTTTCTCAACTGGAAGCAGACCGACTTAGCGGCGGCTGCGAACATCTCAGAGATGAGCGTGAAAAACGTAGAAAAGGGTCAAACCGACACCCGTGTTAGTACCCTAAAAGCAATAGAACAGGCCTTTACGGCCGCTGGGATGGAATTTATTAATGAATCTTATCGCACTGGAATAGTATTATTTCATAACAAAGAGTAATATATTAAGGTGAGGGGTGGTGTGAAGTCCTCGTATAATTAAGATTGGATAATTATAATATTAACGATGATTTCAATTGAATAAATTTACTGAAATTCTTAAAAAGGTCTCTATAGATGGAATTAGCAATATTATGAAACCAAATAAATAGGCGAAAATACACAGAAGTCGTTGTGTTGGCAAAGATAAGTCATCGACCATGTAACTTAGATGGTATACATCGCTCTGAAATTTAAAAGATCCTTCTTTTAGGGGGATTGTGATTCGCCACATAATTCTCGGCGCCGAAACGATATCTTTGGCCATGTTGTCTACACTTATGTAACCGTTCGGCATAACATAATGAGTAGATACGGTGCCAAGTCTATACACCCCGTCGTCTTCGATGTCGTCCGTTCTAGGTGCAACAAAATCATGAGCTTCAGGCTCATTCTGCTCCCATTCATGATCGCCATAAATACGCATCAGAAGTGAGTAAGTTAATTGGCCAAGCTCATCACTGTATGCTAATCCATCTCGAAAGGTTTTTGAACGCCACTCAAGGACGTCTGCATCTCGGGCGTATGCTTCTGCAATTGTCTCAAACGAAGAAATGCAAAGAGTTGGCGAATTTAGACCGAGACGAGACCTGTTATAATCGTCTGAAAAAGGGAACTTTGCGATTTTTTCCGGGCAATAAAGAGAATATAGGATTGACCCTACACCTAAGAAAAATAATCCAAAATATATGTAGTATAGTTTAGCAAGCGCATATGAACTGATGCCACTGGTGCCATTAGCAATGCCTACAGCATCCAGAAAAACAGTTGAAAAATCGAGAACATCGATAACGTTTTGGTTAAATATCAGTAGCCCACCTACGAACGGCGCCACGATTGTCAAGCGAACAATGTATGAATTACCAACCCTGGTTAATGTTGACCACTTCGCTCTCGTTGACATCCCCTTCAAGAGATTTTTAAGAAAGAATACCAACTCTCGCCCCCGGGCTTATTTCCTTGAACTGACTTCTAGACGAGTGTCGTGCTATTGGGAAGGTCCACATACAGTCGGCCGTAGCCATTACATCTAGAAGCCGATTTACACAGGAGTAGAGCTTTACACTGGAAATATTGAAAGGTCTTTCTGGGGTAACTTGCCCGATTTCCGATCCCGATCTACATTGCCCTCAAATCAGAGGGCATCATGAAACGTCTCATTCTCATCTCGGCATTACTGACAGCAACCAGCGCATGGGCTGATGATAAGGCCAGCACCGATAAGCTATGTGCAGGCTGGGGCGGGTTGGCTGCCAAGATTATGGAGCTTCGTCAGGACGAGGCGCCAATGAGTCGAGTGATGGAAATTGCTGCCGGAAGTGCTGATGATACGAGAGAGCGCAATGTCGTCATGGCTGCATATAACGAACCTGCGTATGGGTCTGATGGCGCCAAGCAAGAGGCGGTCGACGCGTTCCGCAATAAAATCGAGCTCGAATGCTATAAGTCTGTCAAATAGCGGCCCACGAAAATGTCTTTTACTCGCCGAATCTGTATTCGATGGCTTGCACGGATAACTCTTAAGCGCCCAATCAAGGGGGGAAGAATATACCTATCTCCTCCAGAAAGTCTGAAGAATAATTGCTATTCTTTAAAACTGATTGAGCCAGATAACTCATCTGAATACGTGATTGAAGGCAGGAAGCAGCAAGCACTTGAAGGTCTTCGTTTTGATGAAGAGAGATTTGATCGTGGGGGAATTCAAGATCAAATTCAGAACTCTCAACTAGCGCGATTTAAAGTTTATTTCGTTCATTATTATAAGGGGTTTAGATTTAAATACGATCACGCGTTTAAAGCTCTATTTCATCATTATACTAGATTCTATTTATTTTACGTTGTTATCGATAATCTTAAGCAGCGCAAATACAATAAAATGAAACTTGCAAACATTGATAGATATAAAGTTTTGCAAATGATCTTAAATAACAATATTGACGACATTAGATCGTATCAAAATTCCTTTACTCTAATTGAGCAAATTTACACATCAAGGTGGGTTCACCACCCAGACAATAAAAAGCTTATGAACTATTACAGTTTAGTATTCGACTCTCTGCACAAAAGCGGTGATCTCGAGAAGGATGGAATGCAAAACTACCGTATAACTGGTCAAGGGCTGAGTACCCTCTCAAAATATGAAACAGATTTTCGTCGTCATCGCGACAATGTAATCCAGCAAATAATCTTGGCTGTACTGACGTTCGCTCTTGTCTTGATCGGAGCAGGTGATCTGATCGTAAATCTAACAAAATAAAGGGCAGCTGAAGCTGCCCCATGTTGCTTAGGGCTTTTTAAACGCCTTACGGAATGCGGCGCGCACATCATCTTTCGCTTGCATGGCCGCCGCTGACCTCGCCCGTGCTTTCACTTCGCCCCACGTTCCAAAGGTCGTTTCGCAATCCGGATTTTTGCAAAAGACAAGGGATTCGTCGTTTTCCTTGTCTTCAATATTTACTCCCTTGGTGCCACATTTGCCGCAAGAGAGAGAAGCTGTGTATTCGACTGTGGTCATGTAATTGAACCTTTCTGATAGATTTTGATTATTTACCGCCTCGATACCGCCACTTAGAATGATGGCCGACGCGGACACCAACGGCAAGCATCGCGGGTGTTGCGTGCTGGGTTTTTAACGGGAAAATTGCAGAGCGCCCCGAACGCCGACGCTCGCGTTGTCATATCTCGTAATCGAACAAAACAAGAACATAACTTCTGTGGAAGTCCATGCCTTTAGCTTGGCTGGGAAGGGCGCACAAATATGTTTTGTGAGATATTGATTTCACTAGCGGCTCGCGGGGTCGCCCTGGAAAGTGACATATCCCGCGAACCAAATGCTAGTTGGAGCTGTACCCGCAGGCGGGAAATGGTTGGCGCCATTTCCCGTTGGGGCACGCTGTCATTGTGCACCGACCAATTTAAACTGACAAGATAAACCGTGTCGGACGTGTATGATGACTGTGGATGAAGTTTCTTGTCTTTAAATTACTGTGTGCTGGGGGCAGCGTGTTAAAGAAATTTTCTACAAATCGTGAATACTCGGGCATCGTTCTGATTATAGCTTTTATTATTTATGCGCTTCTGTTCGGGTTAGTTCTAGGTTCTATATGGGGATTGAAACCTAGTAATGACGTTCAAGTTCCGCACGGTGCAATTGATTACTGAGTGTATCGTTACCAAACTCTGATAGGCAGTTTGTTTGTGTTGGTGCCCGTAGCGTTTGCTATTGAGCAATTAAAAGAAACACGACGACAACACGAACAGAGTGCAAGATTACCATTTCTCTCGGAATTATCTGCTATGAACCATGCGCAAGCTATTGCCTTACGTTATGTAGAGTCGGGATGGGCCACAAAGATTTTGCAATCATACATGGGAAAGCAACCGGAACCCACACAAGCTGAAATAGATGCACTGGCTTTAGCTCTTGATCCGACATCTGCTTACGCTCTCAGATTGTTGGGTGACGCGATAGCAGGAAAGACCATTCCGAAGCCTACGGGTGGCACATTTGTTAATATAGCTCAAAGTCTAGCCGCATCATTTGGACCATTGGAAACTCCAGAAGATGCAAATAAGAGATTTGCCGCCGAAAAGCTCAAGAATGCAATAGACGCTCGACGTTCATTCTTAAGACTATTCATAACCGGTATATGAACGGCCCGAAGGCCGCTCCTCCTAAAGCGTTGCTGCGCCTGGAAAGAAATTGTGAAAAGCCATATTGCCTCCTGAAATTAGAAAAGGCACCCCGAAGGGTGCCGAATGGTTAGCGCACTAACCCCCGCCTCGATGCCTGCTTGCTATCCCGCGCGAAGCGCATTGGACCTGATTTATCGTATTGGCGTAGTCCCTGATTAACGGCATCACTGACAATGGCGCGGATGGTCTCGTCACCATTGGCGGCAATGCTAATGTTAATTTGAGGCTGGACGCGAACTTCCTTCGGCTGTTGTGCAGCTTGCAGCACAGGCATGGAAGGCACTCTAAAGGATTGAAACCCCGGCGCTCCACCCACGTCATAGCCACGAACGCCACGACGCATCGCTTCCACAGTGGCAATACCGCCAGCCTTGCGCACATCGTTTTGCGACCAAACAACTTCGCCCTTGTGAACAACACCGGCTGGCTGTTTAACGCCTCCCGGGCCTGTGTATCCGCCGTCATTGAAGCCACGTAGACCAGACCAAGGATCGAGATTTACTCCGCCACCGCCACCAAACATGCTCAGGATGCCGCCAAGGATACCGCCGCCGCCTGCATTGTTGACTTTGAAAATAGCGTCGAGAACATCATTCAAAAGACGATCCGCAACATTGCTAAGAGCGTTAGCGAGCGATTCAGCAGCGTTTTCGCCATTTAGCATACCTTGGATGATTGAGCCGGTTGCCTCACGTGCCGTGTCGTTGATCTCTGTCAGCCGTTGCTGGCTGCTCGAAGCTATTGAAAGCAGAATTGAAGGCTATAAAGCTAAACTTGATGACATTAAAGAGCGGCTGGATTCCGGGGATTTTCATTCGGTCAGCGATGATCGAATGGTTCCGCCTGGGGTTGAGTTTAGGGATTACAAAAGATTTATTTCATCCACCCGTTTTAAGCTTGATGTTGCGTTCAGATCATTAAAGACAATCTCGTTTTTGTTGGTTGACGTTGGCCCGCCACTTGTATTCGCAGTTTTCGCAATAAAGAAAACAAAAGCTCTTAGTCATATTTCGGCGCTTTTATCGTTGAGTTGATTATGAATGTCTACAACCCCGCTTTGGCGGGGTTTTTTGTTTGTGCGGTGGGGCAAGCGATTTGAAAAACATAATCAAATCATACGGCCCGTTCCTGTCCTACTTTTCCGCAAGCGATTGAATTGCCTCGCTTTGTGTAGAACCTCCGGGACCCCGCCCCTTACAACTCATTCGTCTGGTTATGTGCCGGTGTAGCCGCGACAATTGATTGGTTTGATCTGCCAGAATGAAACTGACAAATAAATAGGACAATCAAATCATATCAGCTGCGTCGTGCTAATTTTCTCTGTGCGACTGAGATATAGTTTCGCAAAATAGGTCAGGTCATAATTTATGGTAAATCCTAAACGGACGTCTGTGAGATGCTTTCAAAAACACTAACGATTTCTTGAGGACAGAACTCCGTGTACTCGACAAGGACCTCATCGACTATAGCTTTGCTCAATTTTCCACGGCCTCCTGCTGCCCATTTGTTCAGAAATGGGAAATTTTCGCACAACCTTCTCTCTAATTCATGGTCGTCGATGGATAGATATTCTTTGGAAACTTGAGCAGTCATTCCACCAGCATACTTAACTGTAATCAACTCTGTTGGTATCAAGCAAAATAACGAACGCTGTATTGAATCAACTAGGCGTTGGATGTTTGAAGAACTTAGCTGTGCGACGGCTACGAATTTACTGATATCCAGTATATCACTGGGAGCCTTCGTGTATTTCATCAGTAACAAGCAAATTAGAAGCGGATCGAGAAGAACATTTTCAACTCCGTCTCTAATTCCTTCTGCTATGACTTTCACTCTGTCAGTCGATACGGTTTCTCCGTCCCAGTCAACGATGCCAAAAACGCTGCGATTTCCTGAGGAAGTCATATCATTTACTAGTTTTCGGACAATTGTGCACCCGCTGTTCGTCTCGACGCCATGTTTATTTCTGATACCAGTCGAAATAAAATTCAATTCCATAGGGCAGTTAATGTGAGACTTGATTATGCTGTACAATCGTTCATAGATCTCAGCGTCAGTATCGCTTTCTGCAAAAACCTGGCGTCTACTCTGATAATCTATTGAAAGGGTAGGCACACCGAAGGTTAGCTTATTCAAGGCTTCCTGCTTGCTAATTTTAACTAGCCCTTCATTTGCTCCACGCATTTCATACAAAGCGTTCTCTGGCGTAAGTGCAACGGTTGTTGGAGAATGCGTCGTTACTATGCAATGCATCTCTTGTTCTTCAACAAAAATGTTCTCTATCACTTTCAACCATCGGTGGGTCATTTCAGGATGCAACGACGAGTCCATCTCGTCTAGAAGCAGAACCTTAGGTCGCGTGATGGTCATAAATGTTTCATCAAACTGGAAAGACGAAATAGCAAACTGAGCAAGCATTCTTTCGCCTGATGATAGATCCGCGAATGAAATATCCGTGCCGTCATCCTTACGGCGAAATGTGATTGGGCTCTGCTTGAAATCGGCGAGGTATGGACTGGTCAACTCATAAGGAAGAGAAAATGCTCTCAGGTTTTGATTAATTAGGTCCCACGGCGCCTGTCCAAATCGCTCCAGAAATTCTTCCTGTCCTATACCTGTCGTCGTCGCATTAATTTCGTCCGCCTTCAACAGCATCCAATTTCGAAGCTGCACATCTCGGTATTTGTGGAACACATCAGCAAGATTGATGGAAAACAGATCATCATCGCCCCAGTGTTGATATAATTCGGTTTGCTGTTGATTTAGTGTTAATATAGAGAGACCGACACGGTCACAAAGCTTCTGAGCGCCTGCAAGTGGATCAGGGGCAGAGGGAGCGCGCCACTGAGTTGGGGGAATAGTAGGTTTCTGTAGCAAGCTGGACTCGGCTTCATTGAATACCGCTTCGATTTCGCCGATTAGTTCCCCTATCTGATAATGTTTTGCGAGGTTGGAGGGGGCTGTTTCCCAAACCGAAACTCCGTTGATGAGCTCTGGAACTGGCTGGCCAACTATCCCCTCCAACTGGCTTAGAAATGGCTCCAATCGCGCACGTCGCGCTTCGACGAACGGTTGAAAATGTATCACTTCGCTATTTTGAGATTGCCTGTTGTTAGTCGGCACCGAAAAACTGGAATGCAAAGCAGTTGAATGCAAATAGCGAACATGCGGGATAGTATGTTGGTGTGATTGGCGGGGTTCAGTCGCAATACTATTGCGAACGGATCCGTTGCTAATAGCCTGCAATAATTGGGTCTTGCCGCTGCCGTTTATTCCAATAACTACGCAAAAAGGTGGTACTACTACCTTGGGAAATGCCTTGATAGCCTTGTACGATCTATAAAATTCGAGTTCCATTTTCCCGCCCCCATATGTGCCCACAGAACCGATTGATTTATGCCAACTGTCTGAATGTCAATTGGAAGTTTGGGCTATGAGATTTATTTCGACCGATTAGTAACGCGTGCCCTAGGTCGGGCGCAATTGTGCCTGCATAGTTAAAATGATCAAATTTGCCGATTTTTTTTGGCAGGGCCTGTGGATTTGTGATCGTTTTGTTGAGGATCTAGATCAAATCGAGTAGTAAGGTGGAACTAATGGAGCATCGTAAGGGTCGCATATAGAGTTACTAATTGTGATACAATGATTTGCGAGCATACCCCTATCTAATTGAATTAAATGACCTACGGAATAGTGCGGTTGCACGCCGACTGCACCCAACCCAACCAAGTTATTTCTAATCTCCACAATTTTATAAGCCGTTGATGGTCGCCGAAATAGTCGGATACAGAAGCGGATACGAAAATGCATTGCCAAAAAATAAGAGAATATTTATCAATTGTTTATAAGAATAATTCTTAGGACACCCCCTCCGCCATTTTCTTTTTCAAGCGCATAAAAAGATTAACGTGACGAGAAGTCGTTAAACTCATCGTCTCGAACGAGCTTCTTCTGTTGGCTGCCGGTAGCGTGACGCCCGGTTTGGTAATTATTGCCAAACGTAGTGTAAAACTTCACTGGCATCCGATTCTTCGGCTTTGCCACGTCCCACCTAGGCGCTCCCTGGCGATGAACCGCTTTTAGAATAGGAAATGATCAGTTTTCCTCTCGGACGCAATCGGCGATCCTCTTTCGCGGACGAACGCCTCAACTTAAACCATCTGATGGTGGTGAAGTGCTGGATAATTTCCACGGCCACTGTAAGGCTCCTCCCCAAAAAATCGGATAGATTTTGAATGGAGCCGGCAATACCGCGATCTTTGATCGATGCCTTGCCCAATTGCCAAGCACGCTTGGGGCCGCTCGTATACCCAATTTAAAATTGGTCACTGCCGCTTATTGGTGAGGCTGGTGTCTAGTTGCTCTATCGTGCCGCCAGTTGCAATTCTCATTGTAGTCATGCCCAACTATCCCCATCTATAAGTTGGGCCTTCTGTTCGCAGTAGGTGCCGCTGCATCGCGTTTTCAGGCATCACCCCCGCCGCGCGATGCGGTCGGGTGTGGAGCCCAACCACGATTAAACCGCATCCACCGTTTCTTCCATCCACCGATTTCTCGCTTCAAAGGTCATGCCTTCGGAACGCATGCATATTTTCCATTGCCTGAGCACCACATGCACAGACCAGTCCCGCAGGCTGACAAGCATTGTGACATAGTCTGATACTGACAGTTTGGCTGCTTTGCGTCTGCTGGCTTTGCTGGTGTTCTCATAGGGATGATAGTTTTAGCCGGATGAACAGCTGGAAATGTGGCAGTGCTCTCAAATGTGATGTTTGAACCTGTAGAGGCCGTAGCTGCGTGTATTAACGACAGACAAATAGCAATGAGCAGTGACTGGGCATTCATGATGATCTCCTAGATATTTCTGAGGAGCCTCCCGTCCTTACACCATACGCCTGTTGTGGTATGAACACACACCCAAGTCTGTGGCGGGGTAACCGCACATATGCCAGCCTTAAACTCGTTCTACAAATTCTCTGACAGATTTATTCGACCGATAAAGCTTCGACGTGCATACAGACGCGCGGGAGAATCGGCATGATGCAACCGACGGGAAACAAGGTTTAAACAGCTTCCCGCACGGCGATTACCCAGTGAGCAAATATTTTGTGTTGAATGTTAAAGTGAGCGTGAATTAGACTTTAAGCTGGGAGCTTGAGTTTTCTTTCTTCTGCGCCGATCTGACTCCGCCACGAAGCGGGATTTAACGATGTCACGCGGCGAAACTCGCGATTGAAATTCGATTTCGTTTGAAAGCCCGACTCCAACATAATCATCGTTACTGACATCTCGGTTTCCCGTAGAAGTCGACAGGCCTCGGCAATACGAAAATCATTGATATATTGCGAGACATTCTTGCCTGTTAGCCGGTTGATACTGCCCGATATTTGTCGCGCGGGTAAACCGACCTTTCGCGCCAACCGAACAAGTGTCAGGTTTTCATCCAGGTAGAGCTTGTTCTGGGTGAGCATGTTTTCGACGCGAGCCAAAGTATCTCGGTCCTGCTCAATCTCATTCTTATCGATGATGCGTTCATTGCAACTGAAAATATTTGGCTTGGATCGACTTGCAACCAATGCGGTTATTCCTACGAACAAAAGTCCGAGCACATTGGCGTTACTCACAATTAGCGCCGAATTTCTGCCGTTTGCCCATCCGAAATCCATCAGAATTGCAAAGTCGAATAAAGCGGAAATGCATAGTGAGACAGCCGCAATTATCAACGCTCGATGAGCGGAAATCGCACTGTCAAATCGTGCTTCATCCAGAGCATCAGGCCCGGCCCATGCAAGAGTAAGCAGGGCAATAGAGAAACCAACGAAGAGAATGATCAAGGCGACATCTAAAAATATAGGTGCAATGAGCAATATGAATATTGTTGTTACCGGGAAAACTGCAACTTTCCAGAGATTTCGATCGCTCAAACATTTGCTATCATTGTGAACGAGGCTTCGAAAGCTAACGTAAATGAGCGGAGGCAGACAGCTTGCAACAACCGGCATGAGATAGCGGACTTCCTCGACGCCGTACCCCCAGCGCACGCCAACCGCGGCTGATTGCACCGCACACAAAGCGACCAATAGCTGAAACGGATTTCCTGCAGTCGCTCTGCCCTGGTAGCGCCACATGGTAACCAGAAGAATAAACTGCAGTAGAGCAACGACAAAGGGCAATGGTACGAAGAGCAAAAGCGTTCTCGCTATCAAAGGGCGGGCTATCGCCAATTAATGATCTATATCGCGATTCTGGACGACCTAAATCGTGATTGAGAACGCCAGAACTGAGGAGATTTGAAAAACCTGGCTCATCTTGCAAACACGGAGATACAAGATGAGTAACATTCGTTTCATTTGGTCCGGCATCGCGCTCTGTGCGGCCCTTTTAAGTTCTGCTGTGATGGCTGCAGAGGTGGGCGTTCGCACCATTGAAGTGCCTTCTGTAATGCGGGGGCAAGAACTGGCAGTAACGATCTGGTACCCCACCTCAGGGGGAGGCAATCCTGAACTCTTTGGTGCCGATAGGATTTTTAAGGGGACAACTGCGTCGAAAGATGCATCATTTGGAGTTAATCGTTTTCCTCTCGTTATTCTCTCGCATGGTTCGGGAGGGCGTGCTGAAGCTATAAACTGGCTTGCAACGGATCTGGCCAAGGCGGGCTTTATCGTTGCCGGACCTAACCATCCGGGCACGACATCAGGCGACTCGCTCCCCGCTGAAACGCCTAAACTGTGGAAGCGAACTAACGATCTTTCGACCGTTATCAGTTATCTCACTGAGCGCGCAGACTGGAAGTCTCACATCGATGCAGAACGGATCGGGGTTGTCGGATTTTCGCTTGGTGGTGCCGCGTCAATGAAACTTGCTGGCGCTCGCATAAATCTCGATGCTTATGCCAAATATTGCGACACTTACACGCAGTGGGATTGTGCATGGTATGCCGGCGGTCGCGGCTTTGCCAATATGGAGCCGATATCAGTGCCAAAGCTCGATTTACGCACTGTTGATCAAACGGCCTTTGAGCAGTCCAACCTTGATGAGCGCGTCAAAGCCGCGGTGCTTGTCGATCCAGGGATGGCTCAAGCCTATGACGAAGATAGCCTCAAGAATATCAAAATTCCTTTGAGTTTTATCAACTTGGGTAGTGAAGGTGAGGTGCCATTGTCAGTCAAAGCCGATGATGTGGCAGCGTTGGTACCGGGTAGCTCTTATCTCACTGTTCGAGGAGCGGATCACTTCAGTTTTCTGCCCGAGTGCAAGGAAGACGCGCGCGCTTTCCTCAAGTCGGTGGGGGAAATCGATCCGATTTGCGAGGAAACCAGCAGATCGCGGAAAGATATCCACGCCGAATTATCGAATTTAATTTCATTGAGTCTTCAAAGAACACTCAAGCCTTGAGGTCTCGGTCTGACAGGCGTTATCAGTTTATCCAGCTTCAATCTACCGCAGGATGCTGATTGGAGACAGCGGGCGAGGCAAGTCCGCTGGCACCACCACGCAAATGTGTCATTTCATCGAAAGCACGTTGCGCAATGGCCCATGTCAAAAATAACAGGCACATCGCCAGAACGGCGGTGACAACAGTATCCGGTTTCATGGAATTAATCGTCCTGTGACGTTGATCTCGCATATGGGGCGAAAAACAGCAAAGGACAATAAATAATAAAGCATAGCTGGCATGCGATTAATGGTCTGAGCCTAGTAATTAAAAGCTGAATTCTATCGTTGTTCTTTTACTTAATGAATAGATTTTCAGCTTTTTCTGCGTTCGCGAATGGCTCTCACCCAAGTGTTGTTGAACATGATCACACCGACAATCAGCGCGACCAAGCCAATAGCCATCATGCCAAAAGCGACGCCCTGATCACCGAACTGTTGATATAGCCAGCCGGTTCGCTCAACGGTTTGAGCTGGTTTTCCCAGACGTAAAATCCCCTGCACGAGGGCGCCAACACCAACGATCAACAAAAGTACACTACGGATCATGAGGCAGTCTCAGTCTGATTATGCGTATTGCGGTAGAGAGACACAGCTATAGCCTTTGCGGCTCAATATTATGACGCTTCTGGAAAATACCTCGGAAAAACTGGAGCGGGCGAAGGGATTCGAACCCTCGACCCCAACCTTGGCAAGGTTGTGCTCTACCCCTGAGCTACACCCGCTCGCGCCAGTCTTCTCTGAGAGAAGTCGTTTCCGTTAGGCAGGCGGTATATGAACCAACGGAATCCGGATTGCAATAGGGAATTTCATGTGTCGACTAAGATATTTCAAAAGATTCACAGGCTTGTTCATTTTCGAGTTTCATATCACCACAATCTTGCCAGGGTGTTTAGCGCTTGCGGCGCGAAATGCTGATGATTGATGCAAAAGCCGCGAATCCGGCAGCAACAAGCAGGATGCGAGGTATGTTGTTGATGCCCCAATGCGAGAGCAGGAATGCTACGAATGCAGCACCAAGTGACTGACCAAGCAAGCGCGCCGTTCCAAGCATACCGCTTGCAGCGCCACTTCTTGAGCGTGGGGCCGACGTTATAATCATGCGATTGTTTGGAGCTTGAAAGAAACCAAACCCGATGCCGCAAATCGCCATGCGCCAGCAAATATCCACCACGGAAGGTTGTTCTGGCAGCGTTCCGACCAGTGCAAGCCCGGCAGCGAAGAACACAAGCCCAACCAGACCGAGCGTGGCAGGCGAATATTTGTCCGAGAACTTGCCCGATAGCGGTGCAACGATGGCCAGGGCAATAGGCCAAGGCATCATCAAAAAGCCAACCTCGATGGGTTGGAAGCCATAAACGTTCTGAAACAGGAATGGCAGCGATATGAATGCCATCATCTGTGCGAGAAAGGACATGATTGAGGTGCAGAGCGACAGGCTGAACACTGGGATACGCAGAAGATCGAGCGGCAGCAACGGGTTGCTTGTCTGCATTGAGCGCCGTATCAGCCATGTTGCTGCGACCGCGCAGCCGATTGCCTGTAAGGCCAGAAATGTCGAGCTGACGCCATTGCCTGCACTATCAATGACTGTAATGAGCAGGCCGAGCGTGAAGGCAGTGAGGATAGCACTCAGATAATCAAACCGACGTGATGAGAGTTCGTTATAGGGCAGGCTTTTCAGTCCCATAACGACAGCCAGAACACCGAGCGGAATATTGATAACAAAGAGCCAAGGCCATGTGAGCGAATGCAGGATGATACCTGCCAGTGTCGGACCTATGGTCGAGGAGAGAGCCACGAAAAGCGCATTCAAGCCAATTGCCGTACCTAGCTTTGCTTGCGGCACCGTATAACGAAGCAATGCTGCATTAACGCTCATCAGACCTGCTGCACCAAAGCCTTGTATGATGCGGGCTACCGTGAGTGCTTCAAGTGACCGCGCAAAAACGCAGGCAATTGATGCAAGTGTGAAGAGCGACACGCCGAGCAAATAGACGCGACGGTAGCTATAGATCTCGCCCAAAGCTGCAAATGGCAGCAAAGTGATAACGATGGCGAGCTGATATCCGTTCACGATCCAGATGGAAGCAGCTGGTCCTGCCGAAAAATCAGCCGCAATGGTGGGAAGCGCGACATTGGCAATACTACCGTCGATAACTGCGAGTGTGAGACCGACCATCAGGGTCGCCCACGACCAGTAAATTCTTGGCTTGGGCAAACCGTCCTGAATTGTGGACTTGTTCGGCTCTATAACTGCTTCGTGCTTCATTCAATTGACCAGTAATGCGGAATTTTAAGCAACCTTAACCCTCATGGGAAGGGCAGTAAGTCATCTAGCTCAGAATTGCCCGCAGAACATAGATCGAACCCGCATTATTGCGTCAGGTAACGCTATTGTGTGCCGCTTTCGGCAGGAAACGCCAGATTCATCACATGCGCGTAATGGCGCGGATTAAAGCTCAGATAGAGCGGACAGATGCTTGCAACCAGAACCAGATGCATGATCCAGCCCGAGGCAAAGTTTCCGGTTAAATTGTGTAGCAATGCCGTTGCCACTGGACCTAGAGCTGCGATCAGAAAGCCGCCACCTTGCATCATCGCGGCCAGAGCGCCTGCTTCGTGAGGCTTGGGCAGATGATCAAGCGAGGTAATCATGGCGAGCGCAAAGCTGCCACCAAGACCTGCGCCGCAGATCGCGGACCAGAAATAAGGTGAGAGCTGCGGTGCAAAAGCCAGACCAGCAAAACCTGTCGCTTGCATCGCCAGTGTTAAGAAAAGCCAAGGGCGACGATCAAGGCTATGTCTTGCAAGCAGCGGCAGGCCAAAGGCCGACAAAGCCTGCGCGATTGCCATGACGGCGACCAGATTGCCGGTTTCTGCAGCTTCCAAACCCAATGATTGATAGTAGGGCGCAAGCCAGGCCACCATAGATGAGTATCCTGCGTTGACAAGGCCGAAAGCCACCATCAGTATCCATGTTCGTGGGCGACGGAGCAACTTTCCGGTGATGCCGGATTTTGAACCAGAAGACGCCGTTTCTTTAAGAATTGGAATAGCAGTAAGCAACGCAAGCACTGCAGGAATTGCAAGAACAGATAGGGCGAGACGCCAGTTGTGTTCAGTGCCCGCAAGCCAAGGTGTGAGACGTGCACCAAGTGCGCCACCCCCCATAATCATTGCGGAATAAAGGCCGGTAATAGCTGCAATACTTGCTGGGAAATTTGCTTTGATCAGGCCCGGCATCAGCGCCTGTATCATCGCAACGCCTGCGCCGCACAGAACAGCGGTAAGCGCGAGAGAAAAACCATCTGGCACGAAGCCCCGCAAAACAGAACCCAATGCAAGAATGATAAGTGCTGTGAACATGCTGCGGCGCGTGCCAATTATCGACTGAATGTGTGGTGCAATGAATGCGCCAAGGCCCATCAGCATCATGGGAAGGAATGTTAGCAGAGACAACATGCCAAAGCCCATTCCGGTATCTGTGACAATATCGGAAAGCACTGGTCCCGGTGCGGTCAGGAATGGCCTTAGATTAAGGCCAATCAGAACAACGAGAGCGATAAGGGCTACGGGTGCGGCTTGTGTGCCGCCATTGGCTTGCTGGGTCTGCATGATAAGTTCAGTCTTTTATTTCTTCTTTTCCTGCCAGCGCCGATAAAGTGCTGCATCATCGTCTGGCGAACAATGTTCAAAGTGAACGCCAGTCTGTTCTGTCACAGGCTTGGCCAGTTCCGAGGCGACTTTTGCTGTCGAAAGACCGAACGGTTCAGCCTGCTCGTTGGAATAGGCAAACATGATTTTATTGACGCCGGACATCCGCATTGCAGCGAAACACATAGGGCAGGGTTGGCCGCTCGCGTAAACGCTGCAATCATCCAGCCGAGGCGACTGCAAAACCTTGCCTGCGGCGCGCAATGCGAGAAGTTCCGCATGGGCAGTCGGATCGCAATCGGCCTGCATACGATTGACGCCGATGGCGATAATCTTGTCAGCTTTGACGACAACGGCTCCAAAGGGACGGCCGCCAAGGTCGACATTGTCGAATGCAAGCGCGATTGCCTTTTGCAAAAACTCCTGGTCGTTGCTCATTTGCCGCCTGCTTTCTCGAGCATCGCAACCATGGGCGCAAAGCCGCGCTGGCGCGCATGCTGCAATGGCGTAACGCCATCATTGTCCGCGAGGTTCACGTCAGCACCTGCATCAATCAGCAGTTTTACGATATCAACGTGGCGCTGACCGCCATCGCCCAGGATCACAGCCTCAAGCAAAGCCGTCCATCCCAGATTATTGACGTGATCAACTTTCACACCTGCTTCAATCAGCGTGCGCACGGTTTCAACATGCCCCCGTTCTGAAGCGGGTATGAGTGCCGTGCCGCCAAAGCGATTTGTGCTTTTAAGGTCGGCACCATGCGTAAGGGTGAGTTTTAGTATTTCCAGATGTCCGCGTGCGCCTGCGTAAAGATAGGGACTGTCCTTGATCGCATCCTTTGCATTCACATTGGCGCCAGCTTCGATCAATGCGCGGGCAACATCGACATGATTGGCGTGTGTGGCCGCAAGAAGCGCTGTTTCACCAGCAGTGCCTTTGGTTTCAAGATCGACGCCTACCTTGATCGCTTCTTTAACCGCAGCAAGATTTCCCGCTGAAGCGGATTGAATGAGCGCTGTTTCAGCGCGTGCGACGGCATGGCTGCTCGGTAAAACTGGTTCGGTCATGACTATTGTCCCTGCAATCAATGCCAAGGCACCCAAGCTGAATATTGTTTGACGCATCGGCGGTGCTCCTTATTCGTTGCTAAAATAGTTGCAATAAGACATATTTAGAAATTAAATGTTCAACTGGCATTCATTCGAATTATGAATACAATATTCAACCTTGATCTGTTGCGTGCTTTCGTAGCTGTCGTCGACAGCCGCAGCTTTACGGCTGCAGCGCTGCAGCTGCATTCGACGCAATCCACGGTCAGCCAGAAAATTCTGCGCCTTGAAGAAGCTGCCGGACAATCGCTTCTGGAGCGGGCAAGGCATGATGTTCGGCCAACCGATGCGGGTGAAAAGCTGCTCGGCTATGCGCGGCGGATGCTTCACCTCCATGATGAGGCTGCTGCTGCCATGACCGGCAGTGCGCTCACGGCAGTCTTTCGCCTTGGTCTGGCAGAGGATTTTGCTTCGAGATTGGTGACGCCGACGCTTGCCGCATTTTTGCGCGCGCATCCTAAGATGAAACTTGAAGTGACGAGCGGGTTAAGCCGCGAATTGCAGAAAGGTTTTGAAACGGGCGAGTTTGATCTGGTCATGATCAAACAAAAGCGCGGTGAAACGCTTGGCACCATGCATTGGCCCGAACCATTATCCTGGTTGGAAAGTGCTGATTTTCCAGTTTCAGACGCCGATCCACTGCCCCTCGTCGCATTTCCGCCCAATGGACTTTATCGGAGTGACATGATGGAAGCGCTCGACCTTATTGGCAGGTCGTGGCATGTCGTTTTCACCAGTTCCAGTCTCGCCAGTGTTCAAAGTGCGGTTGCTGAAGGACTGGGCGTCAGCTTGTTGCCTGCGCGAGTCGCGTTGCCCTCGCATCGCATCGTTCCCAAAGAAGCCGCATTACCATTTGTAGAGCCGATGGAAATCGTCATTCAACATATGGAGAACGGCCCGGATCAAATGCGGCAGCTCGTGCAAATGCTAGCCGATATTGTGAGTGAATGACCGATTGTTGCTGTAATCGTCAGTTTTGATGTGACTCATTGCGTCAGAAGCAATGAATCTGTTTGACTCTATCGCAAACGCGGTGTTTTTGCCTGTTGATAGCGCTACAGAAATGCCGACAGGATAGCTCCAGCACCTTCATCTCAAAGTTCCCTTCGTTTGCTGCAATCACCAGACGGCACGGTTTTTGCTTGTTGCAGACGGGAGGCACTTTACGGGAATACGACAATGTCCAACACCACGATCACGCATAACGACGGAAATACGCTGTTTCCGATCGTCCTTTCCATCGTTGCAGCTGCTGCAACCGGCGTTCTCTGGGCCTATGCCAATCCGATCCAGCTCGTTCCGGGCGTGATCCAGTGGCGAATTTTTGCATTTCTGCCACCGCTGGTCGGCATTCTTCTGGGCCGGAAGAGCGGATTTATCTGCGGTTATCTCGGCACAGTCATCTGGTCACTCCTGGCAGGCACGTTCATTCCCGCGCATTCGCTGATCATTGACGGCATCATGGTCGGTCTTACAGGCCTGATCCCGGGCATGCTGTTCGATCCTAAGACGACAACGTTTAATCGCATAACGCTGATTAAAATTGCAGCAACCTGCCTTGTTGTTGGCCTCTTGATGGTTGCCGCCGTTTCGGCCAGCTTGGCTTATCTCGGCATTTTCCCATACTGGTGGGCGGTAATGTATCTTGGCCTTTCGGACATCGTTCCGATGCTGATCGGTACGCCGCTGCTGGTTGTTCCAGCCCTCAAGATTCTCAAGGGCGCTCACCCGTCCGGTTTCACACGTTTCTGATAGAGAGCAGTAAAAGTGCTCAAACTACAGAATGTAAAAGTAGGCTTTGGCGATTCCGTTCTGGCAATCGCCGAAGCCAACCTCGAAATTCGCGACGGCGAACGGCTTCTGGTTTGTGGCGCGGGCGGCAGTGGCAAAACCACGCTGCTCAACGCTGCATCGGGCATCGTTCCGCGCCTGATTACCCCACAAGTCTTCGATGGCGAAATCTCGCTCAATGGCAAGCTCATGTCTTCCATGCCGAAGGATGAGCTCTTTAGCACAATCGGCGTCGTTTCGCAGAATGTTGAAGATCAGCTCTGGGATCTGAGCGTTGAAGATCTGGTCGCCTTTCCACTTGAAAATCGGGGACTTGCTAAGGATGCTGTTCGTGCTCGTATCGATGAGCTGCTCGGTGAGCTTGAGCTGAACGCATTGCGAGGGCGGCGCGTATTGACGCTTTCGGGCGGTGAACGGCGCATGGTGGCGATGGCTGCGGCACTTGCGGCCGAGCCGAAACTGCTTGTGCTTGATGAACCGACAACCGGACTTGATCCTGCAGCGCGTCAGCGTCTTGTACGGGTTCTGAAAAAGCTTGGTGCAGAAATTCCAGCTTTGCTGATTGCGGAGCAGGACCCTGCATCACTGCAGGCCGTCGTCACCGATATCGGTCTGGTTAAAGACGGTAAGTTAGCGCCCGTCGTGCCGCTTGCATCGATCATCAGCGATGCTGCTGCGTGGGAAGATGCGGGCGTTCTGCCACCAATTGCTGCACGCAAACGTCTGACGGATGCGAAGAGCGGCGGTGAAGTTATTGTTTCTGTTTCTGGAATCAAGACGCAGCTTCAGCGCCGGGACGGCCAGCCGGTTCTGGAAAACGTGAATTTCCAGATCCGCGCCGGTGAAGTCGTCGCTCTGATCGGCAAAAACGGTGCGGGCAAAACCACGCTGTTTCAGTCGATCCTCGGGCTTCAGAAAATTGCAGCAGGCTCAATCATCATTGGCGGCGATAATGCCGATAAGTGGACGGCCGCAAAGCGTGCCCGATCGGTTGCCTACCTGCCGCAGAACATGCGCCGCATCCTGTTCAACATGACTGTGCTGGAAGAAGTGGTCTTTGCGATCACCGCCGCGACCCGTGCAGCAAAGGACGATGCAGTGACTGCTCGCGCAACGGCCTGCCTGCAAAAGTATGGACTTGGTGGCCATGAGGAAACCAACCCATTTGCACTTTCGTCTCGTCAGCAGGCTCTGCTAGGCCTTGCCTGTGCGGAAGCAGCAGGCGCTTCGGTTGCCATTCTTGATGAGCCGCTTTTGGCACGCGATCTCAATGGTCGTCGAATGCTGGAACTGTTCCTCGAAACGGCGCTCTCCGAAAACCGTGCGGTCATGTTGATCTCTCACGATCTGGAACTCGTGGATGACGTTTCTTCCCGCGTCATGATCCTGGATCGCGGCCATGTCACCTTTGACGGTGATGTGGATGCATCCTGGGATTCCGATGCCTATCGTGCGCTGGGCTGGCCCAAGCCGCGTGTTGTCGAAACAGGAGAAGCAGCATGAAAATCTTTTATGATCTGAACTTCTTCGTAAAGCTCGCAGCGGCATTTCTGGTTATGCTTGCGGCTTGGCTCGTGCCGGGTTGGAAATACGGTGTGCCACTGGCGCTGGTCACGGTCGCCTTTCTGGTGCTGGTTAAGGTGCCGGGCCTGCGTGGCTATCTCAAAGGTGCCATGCTTCTGACACTGCTTGTCATGGCAAGCTGGATTCTTAATCTCGTTCTGCAAGGTGTTGCTTTTGTTGATACTTTGCCGATTGCAGCCGGTATGGCTGCGCGTCTGGTGACCACGACTGCAGCTTTCTATTTCGTGATGGAAACCAGCACGCCCGGCTCTATTTTGGCTGCTGCCAGTGCTGCACGTCTGCCGCCCATGGTGACACTCGTTTTGTCGCTCACATTCGGCATTATTCCGATGCTGCGCGAGGATTTCGAGCGTATTGCGGATGCTCAGCGCGCACGCGGAATGGAAATTGACGATGTTTCCTTCCCAATGCGTCTGCGTTTTGCGCTGGCGCGCGGGGTGCCATTGCTGGTTCAGGCGATCCGCATGGCTCATGCAATTTCACTGTCCCTTGCCATTTATGGCTTTGACACCAAGCGCAAGCGTACGACATGGCGTAATGTCGGCCTGCTGGTGGAATCGAGACTTAATCCCAAGGATGCAAAACGATGACTGAAGACAGCGCGAAACTCTCTGGAAACGGTCAGGTCTGGACCGTCGATGTAGCGGGCCGCAAGGTCGATCTGCCGATTGTGCCGATCAATCCGAATTTCGCCATTTCGTTGATGATGGTCATCGATCTTGGCGTTCGTTTTGGCGAACATACAGGCAAGGCACTGGCGGAAAAGCTTGCGCCGTTGAAGCCGGATGTGATTGTTGGCGCTGCGACACTTGGCATTCCTGTTGCGATTGAAGTCTCGCGTGCTCTTGGCCTTGATGACTACGTTATCTTGCAGAAATCGCCTAAGATTCACCTTGCTGATGCACTCGTGCAGACGATTTCTTCCATCACCTCTAAAGGTGAACAACGCCTGCTCCTTGACCGTCAGGCAATCCCGCTTCTTAAAGGAAAACGCGTTGTCGTGGTGGACGATGTCGTCGCTTCCGGATCGAGCATTAAGGGCTCGGCAGAGCTGGTGCGCAAGGCTGGCGGTGAAGTCGTGGGGATTGGTGTAATTCTTACTGAAGCCAAGGATTGGCAGGATGTGCTGGGCGAAGATGTGAAGCTGCTTCACAGCCTCGCGCATATTCCGCAGTTCGATAATCAGGATGGCGAGTGGAAGCCGATACCGGAAAGCTTCCTCTAGATACAGCGAGCATTTGGGCTCTCTCTGCCTATAAATGGCATTCGCGACTGCGTTCCCGGTACTCACCTACCTTAAGCACGCTGCGCGCCTGATCTCGGATACGACCGTTTTCGGCTCAACATATCTTCAGATCATGCAGCCTCAGACACTTTAAGAAGACGCCGCGCTCGTCGCGGCGTTTTTGCATTTTCGCCTTGTTTCGGCTGATGGATGGTATCCAAAATGGTCCTTCGTCAGCACGCATAAATCCTTTCAGAAAGCGCGACGAATTTTAAATTGACTGATTTTGTATCCAGGATATTGTGCTCAGAAAAGTTGGGAGGCTTTTCTTTTGGCGGTTTTTGAATGGCGCAGTCAGACCCGTTTGCTGGACGAAGTTGCGGAAGCACTTCGTGAGAGAATTTATGCGGGCGTTTATGCGCCGGGTGCCATTCTCCGGCAAGAACATATCGCTGCCGAATTTGGCATTAGCCGCACACCATTACGGGAAGCTTTACGTGTTCTGGAACGTGATGGGCTGGTTATCCACCTGCCGGGCAGGGGCGTTCGTGTAGCCTCCGCTGATCTGACGCGTCTGATTGATGCTTATGCTGTGAGAGAAGTTCTCGATGGTGTTGCTGCGCGTTTTGCGGCTGAACGCGCAACAGATGAAGACATTGCGAAGCTGCGTGCCCACGTTGCCGGGCAGGCCACGGTTGTCGATCAATGGGATCCGAAAGCGTATACACAGACGAATGTCGATTTTCACATGGCGGTGATGGACGCTGCAGGTAATGCCTCGCTGATTGCCTTCGTGCCGCTGCTACGCATGACATCACAGGTTTTCGCGCCGTCTTTTTCTCTTTCGGTTGATCGAGCACGCGATGCAATCCGCGAACATGGAGCAATTGTTGAAGCCATCGCCTCGCGCGATGGGGAAGAGGCTGAGCGGCTGGCGCGGTCACATATCCGCGTAACCACGGCAAGACTGGAGGCGGAAATGCCGCTACAGGAGAATGAAAATGAAGCGTGAAAATATCCGGGCATGGCCGTGAAAAAGGGTTTTGAGGCGCTCTACGGATTTGCCTCACTGAAGACGATTTCCGTGTGCCACGGTTGAAATTAGAATTCGGGAGAATTGCAGTGTCGCTTGAAGGTAAGGTCGCGCTCATCACTGGAGCAGGTTCGGGGTTTGGCGAGGGCATGGCAAAGCGCTTTGCTGACGGTGGAGCTAAGGTCGTCATCGTCGACCGCGACAAGGCAGGGGCAGAGCGCGTCGCATGCGAGATCGGTGATGCGGCACTGGCTATCGCTGCCGATATTTCCAAGGAAGCACATGTTGATGAAGCGGTAGAGGTAGCATTGTCGAGGTTCGGTCGGGTCGATATTCTCATCAACAATGCTGGCATCGGCCATAAGCCGCAAAATGCTGAGCTGGTTGAACCGGAAGAGTTCGACCGCATTCTTGGCGTCAATGTGCGTGGCGTTTATCTGATGACGCGCAAGCTCATCCCACATTTTAAGAGCAATGGTGCCAGGGGAGAGGAATGCGTCATTCTCAATGTCGCTTCGACTGGCGCAGGTCGTCCGCGCCCGAATCTCGCTTGGTATAATGCGACCAAGGGCTGGGTGGTTTCGGTGACCAAGGCGCTCGCTATCGAACTCGCACCAGCGAAGATTCGTGTAGTTGCTTTGAACCCGGTTGCGGGAGAGACACCACTTCTCACCACGTTTATGGGCGAGGATACCGAAGAAATCCGTAAGAAGTTCCGCGATTCCATTCCGATGGGCCGCCTGTTGAAACCTGGTGATTTGGCTGAAGCTGCGGCTTTCCTTTGCTCACCTCAAGCCTCTATGATCACCGGGGTTGCGCTCGATGTAGATGGAGGGCGTTCGATTTGAGAATTGATAAGGGGAGCCAAAGAGAAACGATGAGTAAACTGCTAAAAGCCGGGCTGATTACAGCCACGATGCTTGCATCGATCAACGGTGCCTTCGCAAAGGATACGCTGGTGGTCGGCGAAGTGCTGGAACCGCCGGGCCTTGACCCGACGGCAAATGCTGCTGCCGGTATCCGGCAAGTTACTTATGCTAATCTCTATGAAGGTCTTGTTCGTATTGTCGAAGACGGTACAGTGAAGCCACAGCTGGCCGAGAGTTGGACTATTTCTGACGACAAGAAAACTTACACCTTCAAGCTGCGTCAGGGCGTGAAGTACCACGATGGGACGCCATTCGATTGTTCCGTTGTAAAATTCTCCTATGAGCGTGCGGTGGCTCCAGATTCCACCAATGCGCAAAAGGGTCTGTTTGAACCCATCGCCAGCACCGAATGTCCAGATCCAGCGACTGCCGTTGTCACGCTGAAGCGGCCTTCCTCGAACTTCCTGTTCAATATGGGGTGGGGCGACGCGGTTATGATCGCTCCGAATTCGGCAGCTGATAACAAGACCAAGCCTGTCGGTACGGGTCCGTTCAAGTTCAAGCGCTGGGTGCAAGGCGATCGTGTAGAACTCGACCGCAATCCGGACTATTGGGATGAGCCCGCAAAGCTTTCGGCGGTTACTTTCCGCTTTGTGAGCGATCCTTCGGCAGCGGCGGCTGCAATCCTAGCCGGTGACATTGATGTCTTCCCGATGTTCCAGGCGCCGGAATTAATCAGTCGCTTCAAGAGCGATGATAAGTTGCAGGTCGAAGTCGGTGATACTGCAGGCAAAGTTCTGCTTTCGCTTAACAATGCCAAGGCTCCATTCGACAATGTGAAGGTGCGTCAGGCACTGGCCCATGCCATCGACAGCAAGGCGCTGATCGAAGGTGTTTATTCCGGTTTTGGTACGCCAATCGGCTCGCATTATGCACCGGTCGATCCGGGTTATGTCGATCTTTCGGAAACCTATCCGTATGACCCGGCAAAGGCGAAGCAACTGCTGGAAGAGGCGGGCGTTCCGGCTGGCACGTCGATCACCATCACGCTTCCACCCCCGGCCTATGCGCGTCGCGGTGGTGAAATCATTGCAGCGATGCTGGCGGAAGTTGGCATTCAGGCCAATCTCGTTCCAATCGAGTTCGCACAGTGGCTCGATCAGGTATTCAAGCGCTCCGATTTTGATGCCACAATCATTGCACATACCGAAGCGCGTGATCTCGATATTTATGCCCGCGACAAATATTACTTCAATTACAACAACCCGGAATATAAAGCGCTTTACAAAGCCTATGCCGAGGCTGGCAGTGACGAGGAACAGCTCGAACTGGTGAAGAAGCTTCAGGAAAAGCTTGCTGCAGACGAGCCGAATATTTTCCTCTATGCGCTGCCAAAAATCGGTGTCTGGAATAAGAACGTCAAAGGTTTGTGGAAGAACATGCCGATCCCGGCTGATGATCTGACACAGGCTTACTGGGCCGAATAATACCATCAGCGCCCCGGCGTTTTTCGGCGGGGCGGTTTTACGCGAAAAGTCGTGCAGTGATAACAACCAAGGGGCTGCGGCACGGCAAGAAATAGAATGTGGAGTGAATGGCGCGAAGCGCTCATTCCTGCATTTTTATGACGCACAGTCTTGTCCGGAAAGTCTCGGGCAACTTCTCGAGATTGTGCTTAGGAGGTCGCTTTGCTGGCTTATATTTCCGGGCGAATAGTTTCGCTCTTGCTTACGACGCTTGCGGCCTCCGTCATCGTCTTCCTTTTGATGCAAGTGCTGCCGGGTGACCCTGCCGCAGTTATCCTAGGCATCAATGCTCAGCCTGAAACGCTGGCAGCGCTTCACAAACAGCTCGGCCTTGATCAGCCGCTTTGGTGGCGGTATCTTTCGTGGATTGGCGGCTTTCTGAAGGGGGACTTCGGCACCAGTTACACCTATTCCGTTCCGATCAGTGAATTGATCGGACCACGCATTATGGTCACGCTGCCGCTGGCGCTGCTATCGATGGTTCTATCGGTCGCGGTCGCTATTCCCGTGGGCGTTTATGCGGCCTCCAAACGCGGCAAAACTGGTGACGTACTTTCCATGGGGGTGGCGCAGGTGGGTGTTGCTATCCCAAATTTCTGGCTCGGCCTGCTCTTGATCCTGTTGTTCGCTTTGCAGCTAGGCTGGTTTCCAGCTTCTGGCTTTGCTGGCTGGGAAGGTGGATTCTGGAATGGTATCCGCTCGCTGTTTCTGCCCGCGCTGGCTCTTGCCCTGCCGCTTGCTGCTATTCTCGCTCGAGTGACGCGTTCCGCCGTCATCGAAACGCTGGGTGAGGATTTCGTACGGACCGCGCGCGCAAAAGGTCTTACCCGCAACGCTGCACTTTGGCGCCATGCGGTGCCAAATGCGCTGATCCCGGTTGTCACGATTATTGGCCTGCAATTCTCATTTTTGTTGGCTGGAACCATCATCATCGAAAATGTCTTCAATCTTCCCGGCCTGGGAAGGCTAGTATTTCAGGCAATCGCTCAGCGCGATCTGATAACGGTGCAGTCGCTGGTGACGCTGCTTGCGGCTTCCGTGATTACGGTCAATTTCATTGTCGATCTTGTCTATGGTTTCATTGATCCGCGCCTTTCGACAGGAGGCAGCCGATGAGTGAGGTTCCGACAATTGCAAAGCCAGGCCGCTTTCGGACGCTGTTTTTAAGCCGCAGCCTTGTGATCGGCTCGCTAATTACCGCTATCCTGGTGGCTATGGCTCTCGTCTCCTATTTCTGGACGCCTTATTCACCGACCGCCATGAACTTCCGCGACAAACTGCAGGGGCCGAGCTTCAGTCATTTGTTCGGAACGGATAATTTCGGTCGTGATGTGTTTTCCATGATTATGGTCGGTGCGCGCAATTCCATTGCCGTGTCGATTATTGCAGTGCTTGTTGGCGCGGGTATAGGTATCCCTCTCGGTGCCTTTGCTGCAGCGCGCGGTGGATTGGTCGATGGCTTTGTCATGCGTATGACTGATCTGGCCTTTGCATTTCCGGCGCTGCTGACCGCAGTCATTATCACCGCTATTTTTGGCCCTGGTGCGGTCAATGCCATGATTGCAATCGGTATTTTCAATATTCCGGTCTTCGCCCGTGTCACACGCGGTGCGTCGCTTGGGCTTTGGAAGCGCGAATATGTGCAGGCGGCGCGTTGCGCAGGGCGTGGGGATATCTCGATCACGCTGCTGCATGTTCTGCCCAACATCAATCATGTTTTGATCGTTCAGGCGACGATCCAGTTTGCACTCGCCATTGTGGCGGAAGCAGGCCTTTCCTATGTGGGGCTGGGCACACAGCCGCCAATGCCGAGCTGGGGCAAGATGCTCAACGATGCACAGACCTTTATCTATGATGCACCATGGCTGGCGATCTTCCCCGGTCTTGCCATTACACTCGCAGTCCTTGGCCTCAACATGCTGGGTGACGGTCTGCGCGACATACTTGATCCGCGCGTAAGGAGGCAGAGATGATGAAAGCTTTGCCAAAAACACCTCTTCTTGAAATGGACAATATGTCTGTCGAGCTGCCATTTGGCACGTGCACTGCAGATATCGTGTCTGGCATTAAGTTAACCCTCAACCGTGGTGAACGTCTGGGCGTTGTGGGTGAATCTGGCAGTGGCAAGTCGATTACAGCACTTGCTGCCATGGGCTTGCTGCCTGACCGGATGCGCGTGCGCGGAACCTTGCGTTTTGATGGGCAGGATCTGGCAAACAGGCCAGAAGCCGAACTTTGCAAAATGCGCGGTCGTCGCATGGCTATGATCTTTCAGGAGCCAATGACGGCGCTCAATCCGGTTAAAAACATTGGTGCCCAAATTGCCGAAGGCCGTCGTCTGCATCTTGGCGAAAGCCGCGCTGATGCCGAACGCAAAGCGCGTGAGTTGCTGGATCGCGTGGGACTGCCTGCACCGCGCTTCAATCTCGATCTGTATCCTCACCAGCTTTCCGGCGGGCAACGCCAGCGCGTGATGATCGCCATGGCGATTGCCTGCGAACCTGATCTGCTGATTGCAGATGAAGCTACCACGGCGCTTGATGTCACTGTTCAGGCACAGATTCTTGACCTCATGGATGAGCTGATCGACGAAACAGCAACAGCGTTGATGCTAATTACCCATGATCTCGGCGTTGTTTCGGAAATGACCGATCGTATCGCAGTGATGTATGCCGGGCGGATCGTGGAAACGGGGCGAACCGAAGCCGTGTTCAATCGTATGGCGCATCCTTATGCGCGGGGACTGTTTCAGGCTTCTCCACATGGCGCTAATCTTGTTCGCGATCATACAAAGCCGCGTCAGCGCCTCGCTGCTATTCCCGGTGTTGTGCCGGATCCGCTCGCACGCCCGTCATATTGCAGCTTTGCTGAGCGTTGCGCATTCGTTGAAGGCGATTGTCGAAAACTCATTCCGCCGCTCGATCTAATCGGTGAAAGCGAAGGCATCGCCCATCGCGCTGCCTGTCTGCATCCGCGCGATGGCGAGGTGCTGGCATGAGCAAGATGATTTTGCAGGTTCGTGATGTTGTCCGTGAATATCAGCTGCCGCGTCCATCATTCCTTTCAAAGCCGGGATCATTGCGCGTTCTCCACGGTGTCAATGTCGAGATCGAAGCAGGGCAAAGCCTTGGTATCGTGGGCGAAAGCGGTTCGGGCAAATCAACACTTGCGCGTGCTGTGATGGGGCTGGAACGGCCACAATCTGGCCAAATCCTTGTCAATGGCCAGGATATCTACGCGCTTAGCCGTTCAGGCCTGCGTGAAGCGCGTAAAGGTTTTCAGGCGATCTTTCAGGATCCTTATGGTTCGCTCGATCCGCGCCACACGGTCAAGCGGATCATTTCGGAGCCGATTGTTTCTCTGGAGCGCGGAACAAACAGCAAAGAACGGGATGAGCGCGTGACAGAAGTCCTGGAAGCTGTCGGTCTCCCAAAAGCGTGTGCAGAAAAATATCCGCATGAGTTTTCCGGGGGGCAACGCCAGCGTATCGCTATAGCTCGCGCCCTGATTACCAAACCAGCGCTCATCGTTGCTGACGAACCCGTTTCAGCTCTTGATGTCTCAATTCAGGCGCAAGTTCTCAATCTGATGATGGATCTGCAGGAAAAGTTCGGCCTTTCCTATCTTTTCATTAGTCATGATCTCGGTGTCGTGCGCTCAATTACCGATCGTGTAGCGGTGATTTATCACGGCAATATCGTCGAACAGGGAGAAACCAACGCGGTCTTCGATAATCCGCAACATGAATATACGCTCGCATTGGTTGATGCTGTGCCGAAGCCATTTTCGGGACGGCGCAAACGTGCCCGCAAGCTCAATTCTACAATCAAATTACGAGAATGAAATAAGGGAACGCCATGTCTTCACTTGCCGATTTGTCAGCTGTCGATCTTGTTTCTGCCTATAAGGCGAAATCGCTTTCGCCGGTCGAAGTTACGGAAGCTGTAATTGAGCGCATCGAGGCCTATGAGCCGAAACTCAATGCGCTTTGGGCTTATGATCCGGAAAACGCGAGAGCATCTGCGAAGGCATCGGAAGAACGTTGGGCAAAGGGTGAGCCTGCTGGCCCCATTGACGGTGTGCCGCTGACGATCAAGGAAAATATTGCCACGCAAGGTACTGCTGTTCCGCTCGGCTGTGCAGCACTGCCTCTCAATCCTGCAGCCGTCGATGCGCCGCCCGCAGCCCGCACCCGCGAGGCTGGTGGCGTGCTTTTGGCTAAAACAACCATGCCTGATCTCGGTATGTTGTCCTCCGGGCTTTCGAGCTTCCATAAGCTGGCACGCAACCCGTGGGACTTGGACAACAATCCGGGCGGTTCAAGTGCTGGTGCAGGCAGCGCTGGTGCTGCTGGTTACGGGCCACTGCATATCGGTACCGATATTGGTGGCTCCATCCGCCTGCCTGCTGGCTGGTGCGGTCTGGTTGGTCTGAAGCCCTCTTTCGGGCGTATTCCAATCGATCCGGCGTTTCTTGGTCGCGTTGCCGGTCCGATGACGCGTACGGTTGCAGACAGCGCGCTTTATATGTCGGTGCTTTCGCGTCCTGATCGCCGTGACGCAATGAGCCTGCCATATCAGGATATCGACTGGATGAGCCTCGATATCAATGTAAGAGGTCTCAAAATCGGCCTTTGGCTCGATGCGGGTTTTGGCGAGCCGACGGGCGATGAAACACGCGCGGCTGTGGAAGCGGCAGCGAAGCTGTTCGCGGAAGCGGGCGCAATTATTGAGCCGGTTGCTCCATTCCTCAATCGCGCCATGATCGATGGGCTTGATCGCTTTTGGCGCGCACGCTCGTGGGCCGACGTCTCTAAGATGACGCCGGAAAACCGTGCGAAAATCTTGCCTTATATCTATCAATGGACTGAAACCGCTGAAGGTTTGACTGGCGAGGAAGTCTATTCCGGCTTTTCCCAAATAGATGCGATGCGCCATGCAGCCCTTGCGGCGTCGAAGGATTTCGATTTCATCATTTCCCCGACTGCTCCAATGCCGACCTATCCGGCGGAATGGGCTTCTCCGGTCAATGATCCGCAGCGTCCATTCGAGCACATCGCGTTTACCGTTGCGATGAATATGTCGGAACAGCCTGCAATCTCGCTCAATTGTGGCTATACGTTCAACGGGCTGCCTATTGGCTTGCAGATTTTTGGCCAACGCTTTGATGATCTGGGCGTGCTGCGTCTCGCCCAAGCATATGAAGATATGCGACCAACGCAGCGCCCTTGGCCAGTTCTCTAGATTTCGCCTCTGGCTGACTGAAAATGGCGTCGTTCTGCGCTTTCGGTGCTCACGAACCTTAAGTACATTCCGCTCCGGTTCTCGAACGCTACCATTTTCGGCTACCGATAGACAAAATCACACGCGTCTCAAATGAAAGGCCGCTTAATGCGGCCTTTTATTTATTTTGATCCGAATGGCGCTCGCTCTTTATAGCGATCGACGGCAGTGAGTTTCTGAATCAGCGGCTCCGCATCACGCCAAGGATAAATCTCTGTGCGCAGATATTCGAGTTCGGCTTCAAGTTCATCTTCGTCGATTTCCGTCCACCAGGATTTCGGGCGCCCGTCGCTGCCATCAGACCAGCGGTAGCGGCGTTCTTTCAGCTTGTCCTTCATTTCAAAAGGGCTGTTTTCTGCATAAATGCGCAGGCGCGATTTCTGGCTGGCCTTCAGCAATTCTGCAAATGGTGTCGTCTTGCCGGATTGTTCCTTCAGCACGGCGAGCAACGCCTGACAGTCGTCTTCTGCACGATGGCCATTATGGAAATAGCCGCTCTGGCCGATCAGATAACCAAGTTTGGTGCCTTCAAAGCCGCGTGCCGTCCAGTCAATCTCCTTGACCGAACAAGCCCAGGGCTTGTTTCCAAAGACTGGTGAAAAACGTTCCAGAAAGGGTCGATCAAAACCTGCATTATGCGCAATGATGAGATCCGCATTACCTATCAGCGCTTCAAGCTTCGCACGCGGAATGATCTGCCCGGCGACCATCTCATCGGTAATGCCGGTGATACGCGTAATATCGGCTGGAATTGGCTTTGAAGGTTCTTGCAAAGCGCCAAAAGTTGCACAAACATCACCGATTGAGCCATCATCCGCATAGCGGAAAGCCACAGCACCAATCTCGATGATTTCTTCCTGCGCAGCACTCAATCCCGTCGTTTCGGTGTCAACCACAACCCCGAGCCGAGGAAACGCAACCGTGTCCGCATCGGGTACTGTCGGCGATGGGTCAAGCCGCTGCAAGATACGATAGCGCCCGCTGTCTTTCAGGCGTTGAACCATTTCCGCTTCGTCAGGGCCGGTCGCCTTTGCGAGTTTGGTGCGGGCAGGGCGCAGTTCTGCCTGCTTAAAGTCGCCTTCGGCAGAAGGGACAAAGAGGTCGAACTGGTGGCGCATATGTTTTCTCCGCATTGGGGCTGTGCCTAGCGATAAAATGGCATTTCGCAGCTTGCTGACCAAGCCCTCAATAAATTTAGTAACAGGTAATGTTGGTGTTTCAGCTTGCTGCTCTCGTATTTAAGTAATTTTTTGAAATCGATATTTGGGGATAAGTTGTTCCTTCGAAATTCTTTACACGGTAACATTTGCTGGGAATGCATTGATTGTATTTATTTATCAGAAAATAATTATATTATAACGTAGTAAATGAAAATAATATTTAAATTTCTATATCGAATTTATTCTTGATTTGAATCCTTTATTGTCGTTTGAAAGAAAAGCAATTTGATGTTCCATAAAATTTTTAATTAAACGGTATCATAGCTCGTGAAATTTTTACCGCCACTCCTGATTATATTGTTTGCGACGACAATGTCTGGTGTTTGGATGCTAGACACCAGACGCAGGCATATATTGTTCTTCGGGCTTGGTTTCGCAACCTTTGCTGCTGGTTTGTTGCTGCAGGTCTTACAGCTCTTACCGAGTTTGAATGCGGCAGTATTTACAGCAACAGCGCTTTATCTCTTGGCTGGTCTTTTCTTCTGTGAAGCCGTCATGCTTCGGCTGGACAAGCAGTTTTCACCTTTTGCGGGCGCATCGATTAGCGTGCTAACACTGGCGGTAATAGGTTATCTGGCTCAATTGGGGGCGGATTATAAATATATGGCCGTTGCATCCAATTTGGGGCTTGGCGCAATGATTGCCACGCTTTGTCTTCAGTCGCGGGGGCTAATGCAAGGCAAATGGATCGAGCGCACATTGCATGGTTTTGTCACGATCCTTGCCGCGCATTTCTTCCTTAGAAGCATTCTGACCGTCAGAATGCTTAGTGGAATTAGCACGACAGAACAGCTGATAAGTTCCCAATATTGGACACTGGTTACAATCTCGGTCTCTTTCATAGGCGTGTTGCTGGGTCTGGCTATTTTGGTAGTTGCAACTGCGGATGTGATTAACGAACTGCAAGCCGAGCGGGATTCAGACCCTCTCACCGGGGCTCTTAATCGTCGAGGTCTGGAGCGAGCTGCGAAGCGAAGCCTTATGGCCGCTGAGAAGCACAGGCTTGCCGTTATCATTGCTGATATTGATCATTTCAAAGCGATCAATGATGAATTTGGTCATTCCATCGGTGACCAAGTGCTTGTTGAATTTTCATCGCTCCTGCGTTCGGCATCGGAAAAAGGAGCCATTGTCGGTCATGTTGGAGGTGAGGAATTTGTTTTGATTGTGAAGGGTGGTGCCGAGCAATGCGTGATATTCGCCAATCGCCTGTGCAGCCACGTCGCTCGTTATGGTTTTTCGATGCTGCCGAACGGACGAAGCGTAACCAGCAGTTTTGGTCTTGCGATCATAAGGGATCACGAAACGGTCTGGGATGCCGCAGCGCGCGCAGATCTTGCTCTTCTAAGGGTAAAACGGCGCGGTCGTAATCGTGTTGCGGCGGAAGGTGTCGAGTTCAAATCTGCAGGCGATTTCGACTATCTGCTCACGGCATAGTGAGCCTTTCAGCTGCCACAGCCATACTTTCTTTTCTGAAGACGGGTGATCGTAAAGAATTTAGTTACCATAATTCTTCATGCTTAGTGCGACTTTCAAGTTAGCACTTTCGCCATGTTTGCTTCGCTTTTCTGCCGAACTTTCATGCAAAGCGACAGCGAGAAAACCAGTTATTATTCAGGACGAGTAGTATGGCGTTCGTCACAGACACGTATGATTTTGCATTGCCACGCGGAATTAATATTCCCAACCCTTTTGTCTTTAAAGGAATTTTACGTGTCGCAGCTCTGCTGGGCGCAGGTCTTCTGGCCGGAAGTTGCCTGTTGACGACCCTGAGCACTGTGGAAGCTGTTCTGCCTGCTTTTGTGCCTTTGGCACCCGCAATGCGACGTCTTCCCGCCGCAACCCCACATCAATTGGCTGTTGTCGATCAAAAAATCGGCATGGGGCATGTCATCCGCCAACGGTTTATTCAAGCCTATACCGCTGATGCGCCATATTCCAATCTTGATTGGCGGCGCAACAAGGTTGCTGAAGATGCTCCCATCATTGCCGATGTGGGTCCGGAAGCCGTTATTGAAGATGAGCCTGTGGCAATGGCTGCCGTAATTGAGCCGCGTGCGGAGCGCGTTGCACCCCCTGCGCCCGCTCAGGATGTGGTGTCGTCAGCAGTTGTCGCCTCAGCGACAAGTGCTGCGCAAACTGCAGCTCAAGACTTTAGCACGAGCGCAATAGCAGCTTTGCCATCCGGTGACACTATCCCTGTTCCGATGGTGGCACCCGATGCTCAGATCGCGCGTGCGCCCATTGAAGATGATACAGATAGCTTTCTGCCTGATGATGTGCCGTTTCCCGGCCAGAAGCCTGTAATCGACAGGCCAACTGTTACGAAGCCACAAAAGCAGGAAAAGACGCAACTCGCTTATGCGCCTCCAAATGGGCAAACAGAGAACATTCAGCGAGGCCTTTTTGGGCGACTGTTTGGTCAGGCCGCACACAACAAGACAGCAATCTATGATATCTCTGCTGCTACGGTTTATCTGCCAAGTGGCGAAAAACTGGAAGCGCATTCGGGCATGGGCCACATGCGCGACAATCCGCGTTATGTTGACCAGAAGATGCGCGGCGCTACACCACCGAGCACTTATAAGCTTCAGATGCGTGAAAGCTTATTCCACGGGGTCGAAGCAGTGCGTCTGCTCCCAGCCGATGGTCGCAATCCGTACAACCGCGACGGGCTGTTGGCGCACACATACATGCTGCGCCGGGCAGGGGATTCAAACGGTTGTGTGGTGTTTAAGGATTATGCCCGCTTCCTGCGTGCATTCAAACGCGGTGAAGTAAACAGGATGATCGTCGTGACGAGCATGTCGTCATCATCAAAGCCGGCACGTGTTGCATCGATTTTTTGATCTCGCCTAGAGAGACCAAAGCTGAATTATAGCATTCCCAGCAAAAGTGCGAAGCGCCCCCGCAGGGAAATCAGCTCGCTGGAGTGATTTCCTCTTCTGATGTGATGCGTCGGATAGTGCGTAAAAGCAAACAGTTATAGTGGTTCCAACGATTCATTTTTAACCGGAGCCGCTTTGAGATCAGCTCCGGCTTAAAGCACGTTGCGGAAAAGTGGATGTCGGTTTTCCGATAACGACAAGCGTAAAAATGTGCGACACGCTCTAGTGGATTGAATTTGACGTTTGAATCCCGGCTGACACTTATGCTGTTTCAAACGTCAAATTCGAAAAATCCACTAGATATCTACATCAAGCGCCAATACTTTTATAAAGCGGTGTAGTGATGTCGAGGATCAATTCAAGAGCACGCTCCCTAGCCTGCTTGTCTTCAGGCAGCTCAAATTCTGCAAGCTCGATAGCGGCGATTTGCGACCCAGGAATTGCGGCCAGTGCATCGCGCAATTGTGGCGCAAGCAATCCGGAATCGATTGCATAGGCGGCTGGAATTAAGCCCGGTTCCATCACGTCCCAATCGATATGCACCCAGACAGGGCCGGTGCCGATGGCTGCCAGCAGCGTTTTTGCATTGGCAGCTTCTGGCTTGATAATCGTAACGCCCTTGCGTTCGAGCGTTTCCATTTCTTCTGGGTCAATGTCGCGGGCGCCGAAAATGACGACATTTTCAGGGGCGACATTGCCGCCATGTCCGCTATCCCAAAGGCCGCAGATACCAGCTAGCGCCATGCCGCCCATATAACCTGAGCCTGTTGTGTCGGGCGTGTTGAAATCGCCATGGGCATCGACCCAAAGAACGGTCAGTCCATCAATCAGGCTGGCTGCTTGCGGAATGGTTGCAAGGCTTGCCGAGCAGGTATTAGTAGCCAAAAGCGGTCGCCGACCCGCATTCAGTTCATCAGCAACCGCAGCAGCAAGGCCTTTGAGTGTGTCATGAGCCTGCGGCAATGCTTCACTCCAGTCATCAGAAACAGCAGCTTCAGGCGTGCCCACGGTTTTGACGGAAAGGTGGTAGCGCGCTGCCAAAGCATTCGCGACCGCTAAAGCGCCGGGAATGGCGCCGGATGTGCGATCTGCTACTCGGCCTTGAGAGGTGATGATGCTGGATTTCATGCGAGTCGTCCTTGATACTTACAAGTGAGCAAGCCTGCTTTTAGCGAAGAGGAGGAACTGAAGCTATCTCTTTGTTTTCCTGCAATTTAACGCCTGGAGTCATAGACAAACCACGGAGCAGGATATGCCGTTCTCCTGTTACTCAGGATGATTGACCCAAGGTTTGTGCTGATCACGAAAATGCGTCCTCGTAATCAAAGACAAGTTGATATAAGCCTACGCGACACCACACCCAACTTCAGCTAAGCATTTCGAGCGAAAGCGTGAACTGCCGTTTACGTCCCGGAATGCGAAACAACCAAAGTCAGAGCGATTAAGACAACTCAATCTTTGCCAGAGCCTTTTTGGTGATATTGGTGAAACTGATCCTACAGCTTGCAGTTAGAAACAGGAACCGATGATGTTCAACGGTTTTCGGCTTTTTGTGCCCATATTGGCGGGTGCCAATCTTCGAGATCGCCTTATCGGCAGTCTGGGCGCATTAATCGGTATATGCCTGACAGGGCTGATAACCGGACTCGTAATGGGCAGGAGCATCGAGCTTCCGCTGATCGTTGCACCGATTGGCGCGTCGGCCGTGCTGATATTTGCTGTCCCTGCAAGCCCCTTGGCGCAACCATGGTCGATCATCGGTGGCAACGTGATCTCTGCTCTTGTTGGGATAACGGTCGCGCGCTTCGTCGGCAATCCGTTGATTGCCATTGGTCTCGGCGTTGCTCTTGCTATTGCAGCCATGTCGGTTTCGCGTTGCCTGCACCCGCCCGGCGGTGCGGCAGCCCTGACAGCTATTATTGGCGGATCAAGCGTTACCGATATCGGTTATCACTTTGCTTTTATACCGGTCGGTTTGAATTCCGTATTGCTGGTTGCTCTTGGCATTGCTTTCCATAAATTGGCTGGGCGAAAATACCCGCATGTGCCAGCGGCAGCGCCTGCCAATATACATAAGACCAGTGACCTTCCTGCTCCGTTGCGGGTCGGCTTTACGTCTGACGATATCGCCACGGCGTTGAAAGAAGTGGATGAGACTTTTGATATCGATCCGGGGGATCTTGATCGATTGCTTAGGCAGGTGGAGCTACAGGCACTCATTCGCACGCACGGGATAGTGGTTGCGAAAGATATCATGTCGCGCGATGTTATCAGCATTAAAGAACATGATAGCCCGGATGAGGCACGGCACTTGCTGCTGGAGCACAATATCCGCACTCTGCCCGTCATTGGTGAACAAGGAACGCTGCTCGGCACTGTCGGGCTTCGGGAGCTGAACAACTTGGCTGCCGAGGTCGGCGAGCTGATGATTGAAGCGATAACGGCACAAAAGGACGAGCCGGTCGTAAAGCTGGTGCCGTTGCTGACAGATGGCCGTTCCCATGCTGTCATCGTCACCGATCAGGATAATGTTGTCCAGGGACTTATTTCACAGACGGATTTGCTGAGCGCATTGGCCCGTTCGTTGCGGTTCCAGGAGCCGGAGCAGCCGAAGAAGCGTAAGTCGCGTCTACATCTTTTACGCGGTGCTGGAATTTAACCTACAAGCTTAGCCAGCTCCCATTGGAGCTGGTTTTTTTAATGTGACTACGCCGCTTTACACCTGCATTTCGTCGGTGTTGATACAGTCTGCCCGCCGATCCGCCGGTCCAGACCGAAACAGATCACCCCTATTCTGCTCGCATCAGATTCTGAAGGAGTAGAGAATGCGCGGCGCGGATATTTTGGTACAAATGCTGATTGGCTACGGCGTTGAGACGATTTTCGGGGTGCCGGGCGATACCAATGTGCCATTCTATGAAGCACTGCAGCAGCGAGAAGGTGAAATCCGCCATGTCATGGCCCGCGACGAACGCTCGGCTGGTTATATGGCCGATGCTTATGGTCGCTTTTCCAATAAGCCGGGGATTTTTGAATGTCCGTCGGGCGCAGGCGCCATGTATTCGCTGCCACCCGTTGCTGAATCAAACGGCTCGTCCATCCCTGTCATCTTGCTGACTATCGACATTCCGCTGCCGGGCGAAGGGCGAGGTGTTTTGACCGAGCTTGATTGTGCCAAACTCTTTGAGCCAGTGACGAAACTTTCCGTACAGGTAAAATCAGCCGAAAAGCTGCCCGAAATCATTCGTCGCGCGTTTCGCGTTGCCTGCTCTGGCAAACCGGGTGCGGTGCATCTCCAGATACCCGAGGATATGTTGCTTGCCGAAGTCGATCCGTCACGGATATCGCTGCATGTCGAAGAAGAGTGCAAAACCTTCCCGGCTTTCCCAACGCTTCCGCCCAGGCAAAAACTTCATGAGTTGCTGGAGCTGATTGCCAAGGCCGAGCGTCCATTGATTGTAGCAGGCGGTGGCGTCAACCGCGCCCATGCCGGTGGACTCATCACCCAGCTTGCCGAACGTTACGGCATTCCCATGTGCACGACGATGACAGGGCAGGGCGCGATAGATGACGATCATCGTCTGGCCATTGGTGTGATCGGGGACAACGGTTATCATCCTCATGCAAATTGGGCGCTGGAACATTCTGATTTCACATTGTTTGTCGGCTCCCGCATCGGTTCTGTGGTTACAATCGGCTGGACCTTCCCGAAGATCACACTCAACAGACGCCTCGCGCAGATTGATATCTCGCCCGAAATCATGGCCAATAACTATGAAAACCTGCTCTCCATTCAAGGCGATGCGTTGCTGGTTCTGGATGAATTGTTGCAGATCGAGCTGGCAATTGAGCCTGAGAAACGTGAAGGCTGGATTGAGGAGTTGAATGCGCATCGCCGCGAATTCTGGGAACATGCCGAAGAAGCTCTCAGCGATGAGCGTGTTCCCTTGCGCCCGGAACGTGCCGTGCGTTCGTTTAACGAAGCACTGCGTCAGTCGGGAAAACCGGCACTGATTTATTCAGATGCTGGTACGCCGACACCCTATATGACCCGTTTTCTCAAGATCAACGATAGCGAAACCCGCTTCGCCATTCCCCGCGCTTTCGGGGGCTTGGGTTCAGCTCTACCTGCGACCGTCGGTGCGTGGCGCGCCGACCCCAACAAGCGACCGATTGGATTGTTCGGAGATGGTTCATTCGGCATGACAGTTGGAGAGCTTGAAACATTGGTCCGACTGCAAGTTCCTGCAATTCTTGTTCTTTTCAACAATGGGACTTTCGGCTGGATCAAAGGTCTGCACCGTCTCAAAGGGCACAATCAATGTTTCGGCGTGGACTTTCTTGCGCCAAAAGGACAGGCAATTGCTGAAGCTTATGGACTGAAAGCCTGGACTGCCAAGACGGCTCATCAGCTCGACGCTGCGATGGCGGAAGCGTTTGCTTGGAAAGACGGGCCCTGCTTTATCGATGTCCATGTTGAATCGATTGCCGACCGTGTGCCGCCGGTCTATTCGTGGCTTTTAAAACGCGGCGAAGACCCGCTCAATCTCAAGCCTGTTGAGCGTTCTTACGCCTGAACCTGCGACGCCGCAGACAGAGAATGTCTGTGGCGTTTTGCTTCTGCAATAAACCCATCGCGGAACAGGCGCACATTTTTCGATCCCTGACGCGCCTGCGCTGCACAGAGAAAATAGCTTTCTCCCGATGTTTGCACGCGATCAAGTGCAAGCTTGAGTTTTCCTGAGCGCAACTCCTCCAGTACGAAAATTCTGGGCGCGATGGCGAGCCCCATACCTGCCACGGCACACTCGATAATAACGTCATGCGTCGGTAGACGCGGACCAAAAATACGCTTGTTGTAATGGATACCCGCACCGCGCAGCCAGTGCAGCCAAAGGCTTGGCCTGTTCGAATTCTGAATCAGCGGAAAATCGAGCAACTCGACATCTCCGGCCAGGCCTTTTTCGGGTACAACATCCGGTGAACCTATCACCACAAGTTCTTCCGGGAAAAGCAGATGGCTTCGGACATTGGCCCAATTGCCGATGCCACGCAGTACTGCCAGATCGAGATCAGACTTGCTCCAGTCAAGATCATGGGAGCAGGGAAACACTTCAAACCATATTTGCGGATGTGTTCTGGCGACGGTGCTGATTATGCCCGGCGCCCATTTCCGCATCAGTGTTGGCGGCAGCCCGATCTTGAGCAGGCTTTGCGTTTTATAGCCGCGTACCGCATCCATCGACACTTCTTCGAGCTTTGCAAGAATGCGCGAGACTTCATCGTAATAGCTCTGCCCTTCTTCTGTCAGAACCAGACGCGGACCCGCACGCTCAAACAGTTTAAGCCCAAGAAAAGATTCAAGATTCTGAATCTGGCGGCTAACACCGCTTTGCGTCATGCCGAGATTTTCGGATGCACGTGTGAAGCTCAGATAACGCACGGAAGCATCAAACGCATGGAGTGCTGAAAGCGAGGGAAGAAAGCGGCGCATCGGGTTTCCTTCAGATTTAATCATGATTTTAAGTCATGCATAATCCAATTTTCAATGCTTTTATTTGATGAGAAAGCGCCGCATTCTCATTGAAAAATAAACATAAGGGAACACGATGGACTACGGTGATAGTATCGACCGAAATCTGGTCAGTATCCTGGAAGAAAACGCGCGCCTGCCAGCAAGCGAGCTGGCACGGCGGGTAGGCCTTGCCCGGTCGAGCGTTCAGGAACGCATCGGTCGCCTTGAGCGACGCGGCGTTATATTGGGCTATCGCGCCATCGTCCGTCGTACAAAGAACGACAACAGCATTTCCGCCTATCTGTTCATCACCGCCTCGCAGCGCATTGTTCAGCGTCTGTTTGCAACATTGCGCGCTTATCCGGAAATCTTGACTGCTGATGCCATCAGCGGACCCGCGAACATATTATGCCGGGTTCATGTCGGTTTTCTTGAGGATCTGGAGGCTTTGATTGAAGAGCTGGCGCAGATCGAAGGGATCGAAAACGTCAGCTACTCGGTGGTACTTTCCAATAAATTCAATAGAGAAAGCAGCCTGGCGCATTCCAGCGCGCAGTAATGCTCGGTTCAAAAAGAGGGAAACAACAATGAATAGACGCGAGTTTATCCAGACAACGCTTTTGGGTGGCACAGCGGTCATGCTTGCGCCTGGACTTTCCTGGGCTGTTGACGGCGGTGCTACGCTGAAAGCCATCAAGGATCGTGGTGCGTTGCGCATCGGCGTGTTTAATGGCACCGCTCCATATTATCAAAAGGACCTTGCGACGGGAGAATGGGCAGGCTTTTGCGTTTCCATGGGTAAAGACCTTGCGGAATATATCGGCGTGCCGCTGGAAATGGTCGAAACCACCTGGGGTAATTCCGTCATGGACCTTCAGGGCGGCAAGATCGACATCATGTTCGCATTGAGCAACAATCCTGAGCGTGCCAAGGCTGTCGATTTCACCGAAGCGATGATGGATAACGTCTTCACCATCATCACGAGCAAGGATCGTGAGATCAAGAACTGGGAAGAGCTGAACAAACCGGAAATCCGTGTAACGGTTGATCTTGGATCAACACAGGATCTCTTCGCGCGCAAGACATTACCGAATTGCACACTCGTTGCGCTCAAAGGTGCAGATGAAACGATCATAGCGCTGCAGTCGGGCCGAGCTGACGCAATCGTGCAGGTTGCGCTTATGTCGGTTGTTACCACGCACAAGCTTGGCAGCAAATACAAGGTCTTCGTTCCTGAGCCGCAAGATAGCCAGCCCACCACAATCGGCGTGCGCAAGGATGCAAATGGCGAATTCCGCGACTACGTCGATGTCTGGCTTAAAAAGCGTCGTGAAGAGGGCAAGGTCAATGAATGGATCGTCAGCAGCCTTTCGCTAGTCGGCGTGCAGCCATCAGACTTGCCGCCTACTTTGAAGTTCTGACGCGTCAACCATCATGCAGCATCAGCAAGGATCACTCGGTGTCATCATGCTTGACACCGGCTTTCCGCGTCCGCCCGGAGATGTCGGCAACCCGGCTTCATGGGAGATGCCGGTAAGGTACAAGAAGGTAAGCGGAGCATCGCCCGACAAGATCATTCGTCAGGGTGGTGCGGGGTTGATCGAATATTTTGTCATTGCTGGAGAGGCTCTGGTTGCTGAAGGATGCAAGGCGCTCGTTACCTCTTGCGGCTTCATGGCACGTCACCAGAGCACTTTAAGCGAAAAACTGTTGGTGCCAATTGCGACCTCCAGCCTGCTTCAGTTGCCGATGGTCAGCACATTGGTTGGCCCGCGGCGCACGGTGGGAGTAATCACCTATGATGAAGCGAGCCTTGACGATGCAATCTTCGCCGCTTGTGGTGCCAGCATCGGCACGCCAAGAATTGGCATGCCAGGCGGTGGTGCTTTTCGCGAGTTGATTGAAGGTAGCGGAACTTATGATCGCTCGGCTCTCGAAACTGAAATTACAAAGGCCGCACAAGAGCTGAAGTTGCGCGAACCTGATCTTGGTGCCGTTGTTCTCGAGTGCACAAACATGCCGCCATTTGCACAATCAGTCGCAAAAGCATGTGGCTTACCGGTGTTCGATGTCCTGTCGCTGGGGCATTGGCTGTTCAGCTCAACGTCTTCCCGTGCGTTCGCTGGGATGTCAGAAAGAGTGAATTAATGGACTATCAATGGGACTTTTCCGGGCTTTGGCAGTATTGGGGATTATTCCTCCAGGGCCTGGCCTATACAGTCGGCTTTACAATTATAACCGTCCTCTCGGGCATATTCGTTGGAACAGTCTTTGCTCTTGGCAGGCTTTCCGGCAACAAAATCATCACTGTACCCATTATGACGGTTGTTGAGGTATTTCGCTGTACGCCGGTGCTTGTGCAGTTGGTCTGGTGCTACTACGCCCTTCCAATGTTGATTGGTTTTGAAATTTCACCTGCCATGGCGGCTTTCATCACGCTTACCTTTTATGGTGCTGCATTTTATGCGGAAATTATTCGTGGTGGCATTGTTTCCATTGATGCGGGCCAATGGGATGCAGGGCGTGCAATCGGTATGCGCCGCGGCCAGCTCATGGGCAAGATCATCTTGCCGCAAGCACTTCGCCGCATGGTACCGCCGCTGGTCAACCAGTCCGTGCTTCAGCTGAAGAACACATCGCTTTTGTCGGTGCTTGCTGTGCCTGATCTTCTTTATCAGGGCCAGCTTGTTACTTCGGCTACCTATCGGCCGCTTGAAACCTACACCCTGATTGCAGTGCTTTATCTCGCAGTTCTCTTCCCTCTGACACGGCTCGCCCATGGGCTGGAAGGCAGGCTGAAATGATGAGCCGAGTGAAGCAAGCAAGCCTTGTGGAGATAAGCCATGAATGCTGAACCGATGATCGAAGTGCGTGGGCTGAAAAAGTCTTTCGGCGACATCGAGGTGCTGCGCAATATCAGCCTCACGGTCAAACGCGGGCAGGTGGTTGCGCTCATCGGACCGAGCGGGTCCGGCAAATCGACATTGCTGCGCAGTCTCAATCTGCTTTCGCTGCCAGATGCGGGTTACATCGCAATTGGTGAGCAGAAGATTGATTTCTCATCTGGGAACCTGTCACTCAAAGACAAATACCTCGCGGCATTCCGTGCCAATACCGGGATGGTGTTCCAGAACTTCAATCTGTTTCCGCATATGAGCGTTCTCGATAACGTCATGATCGGGCCAGTCACTGTTCTCAAACAAGACAAAAAGGCTGCTCGCGAACTGGCCATGGAACTCTTGGAAAAGGTCGGCCTTGCCGCCCGTGCGGACGCCAGACCAGAACAGCTCTCAGGCGGTCAGAAACAGCGTGTGGCGATTGCAAGGGCGCTCGCCATGCGCCCCGATGTGATGCTGTTTGATGAGGCAACATCGGCTCTCGATCCGGCGCTGGTCGGTGAAGTTCTCGCGGTCATCCGACAACTGGCCGAGCAGGGCATGACGATGATCCTTGTGACCCATGAAATGGCTTTTGCTCGTGATGTCGCTGATAAGGTCATCTTCATGCAGGACGGTTACGTCGTTGAAACCGGCGATGCGCGTCAGGTGATCAATGAGCCGCATGAAGCCGCAACCCGAGAGTTTTTGAGCCATTTCCACGGCGGTCTCTCATAAATGCAAGCGCAGAACGGATAAATGTCATGACAGGCAAAGTTATTGTCGTCGGGGCTGGCATTATCGGCTCCACCACCGCTTTGCGGCTCGCTGAAGCCGGTTTGAAAGTAACACTGTGCGACGGCTCAGAACCGGGCGGCGAGCAAAGTGCAAGCTACGGAAACGGTGGTTGGATCAGTCCCGCCTCGATCATTCCCATGAGCATGCCCGGCCTGTGGCGACAGGTCCCTGGATTTCTGCTTGATCGCAACGGGCCACTAACCCTTGACTGGAAATCGGTTCCAAGGCTGACACCATGGCTCACGCGTTTCCTGCTCGCAGGGGCCACAAAATCGCGGGTGACAAAAATTGCGACCAAGCTCAACTGGCTGCTTAATGATGGACCGAAACGCCATCTCGAGCTGGCCAGCGAGACTGGGCAGGAACACCTCATCGTGCAGAAGGGCTTACTTTACGTCTACCCTGATCGTGCAGCCTTTGAAGCTGAAGCGCTTAGCTGGCAGCTGCGCCGTGATAACGGCGTTCAGTTCGACGAATGGCAGGAAGCAGAACTGCGTGAACGTATTCCGGCGCTTGGAGGCAATTTTCGCTTTGCCATTCATGTGCGCGAAGGCGCCCATTGTCTGGACACCGGAACCTATGTTGCGGGTATCGCCACACAGGCGGAAAAAATGGGCGTTCGTCGGATCCGCAAGAATGTCGTCAGGGTGCTTACCGGTGTTTCGCCGCGTGTCGTCTTCGAGAACAATGAGAGTATTGCCGCCGATCATATCGTGCTTGCGGCAGGCATTCATTCCGGGCGCATCATGCGTGATCTCGGCTTGTATGTGCCGATGCAAAGCGAGCGCGGTTATCATGTAACCTTGCCGATGGCCGAACTTCCCTTTGACATCCCGATCATGCCGAGTACCGGGCGTATGGGAAATACACCGACCAATATGGGTTTGCGTCTATCCGGTCAGGTGGAGCTGGCAACGGTGGAGAAAGCGCCCGACTGGCGACGCTCGGAGGTGCTGCTCAAACACGCATTGGCGAGTTATCCCAATCTGGCAAAACAGGATCTGCAGAATCTCAAGCTTTGGATGGGGCATCGCCCATCGCCCGCAGATGGCGTTCCCGTGATAGGGAAACTCACGCAGCATCGGGGAGTCGTTGCCGCCTTCGGTCACGGTCATATAGGGATCGCTGCAGCCCCCAAAACCGCCGAGATCGTTCTCGACGCAATCAACAACGTAACCCCGTCAGACAGTGTTCGCGCCTTCTCGCCCGCGCGCTTCGGCTGTTAATTATCCCGAACTTGAAGGAATGAAACTATGATGCTCAAAGGTGGCTACACCAATTATGGCCAGCAGATAGGTGTGCTGATGCTGGACACGATTTTCCCTCGTCCTGCTGGGGATATCGGCAATGCGCTGTCCTATGATTTTCCTGTGCGTTACAAGACAGTAAAAGGTGCGCATGCCACACGCATCATGGGCAACAATCCTGATCCAAAACTGATTGAACCATTCATCGATGCGGCACGCGAACTTGAAGCGGAGGGCGTACGCGCCATTACCACAAGCTGTGGTTTTTTGGGGCCGTTCCAGAAAGATATTGCCGCAGAGGTCAACATTCCGGTGTTCACGTCATCACTGATGCAGGCGCCGATTATTCACGCCATGCTGCCACCTGGCAAAGTCATAGGTGTCTTCACTGAGCGAGCGCATCACATGAATGATGCACATTTCAAAGGCGTTGGCTGGTCTTCCGATGTGATCCCCGTGCAGGTGCAGGGAATGAAGCAGAATGCCGAGTTTCCGCAGACCTATATTGAAGGTCGCGATTATCTAGACACGGAAGTGCTGAAGGAAGAGATGCTGGAGATGACCCGGGAATTCATGGCGAGCTGTGAAAATCCGGGCGCTATTCTGTTTGAATGCACCAATATGTGCCCGTTTTCATCTTATGTTGCAGCGGAATCCGGTTTGCCAGTGTTTGATATCAACACGCTGATCAACACGTTCTATCTCGCAGCCAATCCACGTCGTTACATCTAAAATTCTTTTGAACTCTGATTGCAGCGGCAATGTATTTTAGCCGCTGCGAATGCTCCAAAACCATTTTCATAGCATCTAACGGGTTGGGCAGACTTGAAGCAGACCGTTTCAACATACTCCACCACCACAGAATAAATTTGCCTCAATGCGGCAGATTTCAGTTACCTGATCTTTGAGATTTCGTCCCGAAGCCGAGAAACTATTCGGGGCCGGTCCATATTCGTGCGCGTTGCGCGGAAGGGCCGCCCCAATGCGATGCTCAGCGAAAGTGGATGTGCCGATGCCCTATCAGTTAAGCCTTCTCGACAAGAGCCCGGTAGCACAGGCTGGTAGTGCGGAAACCGCTCTTGGAAATACCGTTTCTTATGCTCAGGCTGCCGAACAGGCGGGCTACAAGCGGTTCTGGGTCGCAGAGCATCATCATGCAGATGAACTGGCTGGACCTTCGCCCGAGGTGCTTGTTTCTTATCTTCTGGCATCGACAAAGCGGATCAGAATTGGTTCTGGCGGAGTGATGCTGCAGCATTACAGCCCTTACAAAGTTGCCGAAAACTTCAACCTTCTGGCGGCACTTGGGCGCGGGCGCGTTGATCTCGGTGTGGGCAAGGCTCCGGGCGGGCTTCCATTATCAACCAAGGCCTTGCAGCAGGAAACAGGCAGCGAAAAGCGGCTCGATTTCAACAGCAAGCTTGAACTGCTCAGCGCATTTCTCGGCGGTGACAAAATCGCATCGGGTCGGTTTGAAGGACTGGCCGCAACTCCCAAACCACAGGTATCTGCGGAAAAATTTGTGCTTGGCGCAAGCCCAGAGAGCGCGTTGCTCGCCGCACATTCCGGCTGGGACTTTGTCTATGCCGGTCATTTGAATGGCGATACTGCCAATCTGCAGAAGACGTTCGACGCCTATCGCAATGTGACTGGAAAAGTGCCTGTGCTGGCGCTTGGTGCGGTCGTTGCCGAAAGCCAAGACGCGGTTGATGCTGCGGTCTCGAAAATTAAAATCTTCAAGGTACATCTCGCCTCCGGACAATCAGTTTCAGTTGGTACACAGGAGGCAGCCGCCGAATTTGCGCGGCAGGCTGGAGAGACTGATTACCGGGTTGAAGAAAAGCACCCAAATGTGCTCGCGGGCTCAGCAAAGCAGGTGAAGCAAAAGCTCGATGAGCTGCACGAGCAATATGGGGTGACGGAGTTTGTGCTCGAGTTCCCGGCCGTTTCACATGAGCAAAGATTAGCTGCCATCGAAAGCCTCGCAGGCGAACGTCTGGCTATTGCCGCCTGATCCAAAGCCATTGGCTATAGGGAGTACATCAAATGAGTTCCAAGCAGATTAGATTCGGTGTGATGCTGCAGGGTGCAGGCGGACACATGAATGCCTGGAAACATCCGTCCGGGCCGGCAGATGCCAGCGTGAACCTTCAGTTTTTCATTAATACAGCACGCAAGTCCGAAGAAGCTGGCATCAGCTTCGCCTTCATCGCAGACGGGCTCTACATCAACGAAATTTCCATTCCGCATTTTCTCAATCGCTTTGAGCCTTTGACCGTCCTTTCGGCGCTCGCAGCGAACACGAAGCGCATTGGCCTCGCAGGCACGGTTTCGACGTCCTATAGCGATCCGTTTACAGTCGCACGACAGTTCGCATCGCTTGATCTCATCTCAGGCGGGCGTGCGGGCTGGAACGTGGTGACATCGCCGCTCGAAGGGTCAGGCCGTAACTATGGTAAGCCACATCCCGAGCACGCTCTGCGTTATGAAATCGCCGATGAATATCTTGACGTGACCAAAGGTCTTTGGGATTCATGGGATGAAGACGCCTTCGTTCGCGATCGTGAAAGCGGACAGTTTTACAAACCCGAAGGTTTCCATAGGCTCGATCACAAGGGGCGCTTCTTCTCGGTTGAAGGGCCGCTCAATATCCAGCGCTCACCTCAGGGCCAGCCTGTTATCTTTCAGGCCGGTGCTTCCGAAGCGGGTGTCGGACTTGCGGGCAAACATGCCGACGCCGTCTTCACCAATGCGGACACCATCAAGGATAGCCAAACATTTTATGCGCAGATCAAAGCTAGTGCGGTTGCCCATGGGCGTTCGCAGGACGATGTCGGCATTTATCCGGGGATCGGCCCCATCGTTGGACGAACCGAAGCTGAAGCCGAAGAGAAATATCAGGCGATCCGCAATCTCGTAAGCATCAACGAAGCGCTGTCCTATCTTGGACGTTTCTTCGACCATCATGATTTCACCGCCTATGATCTCGATGCGCCTTTCCCTGATCTTGGTGACGTCGGCAAGAACAGCTTCCGTTCGACAACCGACCGCATCAAGCGCGACGCGACTGCAAACAAGCTCAGTCTGCGTGAAGTGGCTTTGAATGTGGCGACACCACGCACGTCCTTCATCGGCACGGCAGAGAAGATTGCCGACGAAATCGTTCTCTGGAAAGAGCAGAAGGCTGCTGACGGTTTCATCCTTGGCTTCCCGGTGATTGCCGAAGGGCTGGATGATTTCATTGCCCATGTTCTGCCAATTCTGGAAGAGCGAGGATATCATGAAGGCAGCCTGAAACACGATACGCTGCGCGGAAATTTGGGGCTTGAGCATCCGAAGAGCCGTTATGCGAAGCCAGTTGAAAACAATGATACGGGAACTCGCCGAAGGGGTGCGGCATGAATATTCAGCGGTCGCCAGACGTAAACCGAAAACTTGAAATCGAGGCAGGTCTTGCCTCGTTTATCGACGAGTTTATCGCTTTGCGTCGCGACATTCATACCCATCCGGAACTTGCGTTCAAGGAAACCCGGACGTCTGCTCTGGTGGCAGATTATCTCAACCAATGGGGCTATGACGTTACAATCAGCGTTGGTGGCTCTGGCGTGGTTGGCACATTGAAGCGTGGCAACTCGAACAAGACCATTGGCATCAGGGCGGACATGGACGCCCTGCCGATAATTGAAGCGACTGGCCTTGATTACGCCAGCAGCAATTCCGGTGTGATGCACGCCTGTGGTCATGACGGACATACGACCGTTTTGCTGGCAGCGGCTCGCTATCTCGCCCAATCCGGTCGCTTTTCCGGCACGGTGCATCTCATTTTCCAGCCAGCTGAGGAGATCGGCGCAGGCGCTCGACGCATGATCGAAGACGGCCTCTTTGAGCGCTTTCCGTGCGACGCCGTTTACGGGCTGCATAACTGGCCTGGTGTCCCCGCAGGAAAGTTCGGCTTTGTCTCGGGCCCGGCAATGGCATCGGTGGACCGGGCAAGAATTCGCGTGAATGGGCGTGGCGGTCATGGTGCTGAACCGCACAAATCGGTTGATCCGGTTGTGGTTGCCTCATCCATTGTCTTGGCCCTGCAAACGGTGGTCGCGCGCAATCTTGATCCGCTTGACATGGGTGTAGTGACGGTGGCCTCCATTCATGGCGGCGATGCGTTGAATGTCATTCCGGCGCATGTCGACCTTGGCATTACCATCCGCTCGTTTTCGCAAACTGTGCGTGAAGAGTTGCGGCGGCGGATTGAAGCTGTCGCGCGTTCACAGGCAGAAAGCTTTGGTGCTGTTGCTGATGTCAATTATCAGTGGGGATTTCCTGCCCTGATCAACGCAAAAGCCGAGACGGAATTTGCGCGACAGGTCGCGCTTGGCACATTCCCCACTGGCACAGTTATCGAAGATTTCCGTCCGCGCACGGCAAGCGAGGATTTTGCCTTCATGCTCGAACAGAAGCCGGGAACGTATTTCTTTGTCGGCAATGGCGACAGCGCGGGCCTGCATAACCCAAATTATAATTTCAACGATGAAATCCTGCTTCCGGCCGCGCTGTTTTGGGTTCGGTTGACCGAAGCCTCGCTGATCTGAGATTGCACGATTTCTTCAATATGGATGGCCATCATGGCGGATGAATTTCTCTATACTTCAACGACCGATATTCGTGCAGTGCCGCTGATCGAGGCGCTGACAATCGAGTATGACACGCGTTACGGCACCTATTTCAATGAAGAGGGTGCAGCAGCCGAAATGAACAAATACCCGCCGGAAGCCTTTGCGCCTCCGCACGGCAATTTCCTGCTGTTGCTCCGTGATGGCCAGACAGTCGGTGGTGGTGCATTCATGCGCTATGACGATGTGACGGCCGAATTCAAGCGCATCTGGACGCATAGCGATCTGCGCAGGCAAGGTCTTGCTAAAAAGGTGCTTGAAGAGCTGGAAGCGCAGGCACACCGTCAGGGTTACAAGCGCGTTTATCTGACCACTGGTTTCCGGCAGCCAGAAGCTAAAGAACTGTACTTAAGAAACGGATACACAGCACTTTTTGATGTCGCGGCGGACCCGGAGGTTTACGGGACTTTGCCTTTCGAGAAAAATATCGAAAACATCAGACAAGTTGTTTTTAATCCTTCCGATGCGACTGCAAAGCAGGCGGCATTTGGTTAAGTAAATGCTTGGGTGTCAGGGTGGGTGTTATGGAAAAAACATCCACTGTAGCCTGTTTAAATAGACTTATTTGTTTTGAAACTGGACGCCTCATCTCCGAAACTCAGGTCGAGTGACTTCCATTACGGATACGTCTGCAGTGAGTCATAAGTTAAATGGCAATTCGGAGCAGCGTTGATCATGGCTATTGCTACAGATTTTGCGGGTACGGACAGGGAGGCAGGTTCTCGCGTAAGTCCCGGCGATTTCAAACATTATCGCATCGTTCCGGCACGTTATCCGGCCCGCGTCGTTGGCACGATCCTGGCCGCAGGCTTGATTGTCGCCGTGATGCAATCGGTTCTGACCAACCCCAAATGGGGTTGGCCGGTCTTTGCAGAATGGTTCTTATCAGAGCCTGTTCTTGTCGGTTTGATGCGAACGCTGTGGCTGACAGCGCTTGCAACCGTGCTGGGATTCGCATTGGGAACCGCACTCGCGCTTGCTCGCGTTTCACGCTCGCCGCTGCTGTCCGGTCTTTCCTGGGCCTATATCTGGCTGCTGCGATCCATTCCATTGATCGTCCTGCTTCTGGTTCTGAACAATCTCGGATATCTATATGAAACTGTTAGACTTGGTGTCCCTTACACTGATCTAACTTTTGCCGAATATCCAACCGTCCAGATCCTCAGTCCGTTCGCTGCTGCCCTTTTGGGCCTGAGTCTCAATCAGGCTGCGTTCTCTTCCGAAATCATCCGTGGCGGCATTCTGTCTGTCGATCAGGGTCAGCTAGAAGCTGCCGCCGCTCTCGGCTTGCCACGACGCAGACAAGCCTTCCGCATCGTGCTTCCGCAGGCCATGCGTACGATCCTTCCAACGGGCTTCAACGAGATCATTGGTCTCGCTAAAGGCACATCGATGGTCTACGTGCTTGCGCTGCCGGAACTCTTCTACACTGTGCAGGTCATCTATCGCCGCAACCTCGAAGTCATTCCCCTGCTGATGGTCGCAACCGTCTGGTATCTGATCATCATGACGGTGCTGTCGATCGCGCAATATTACATCGAACGCCATTTCTCGCGCGGTGCATTACGCAATCCGCCGCCAGCTATTCTGACACGACTTTTCGCTCGTTTCGTTCCAGCAAAGAGTCCCGTATCGAGCAAAGCGGAGAATGTTGCATCGAACGAACAGGATGCCCGGATTACCGAAACACTTGCTGTCAGCGGGTTCACCGGCACGCGACGCGGTGCGGTGGATATTCATGGGGTATCGAAGAGCTTTGGCAACAATCTCGTTCTCGACAATGTCAGTCTGCACATCAAGCCCGGTAGTGTGACTGCAATCCTAGGTCCATCGGGTTCGGGCAAGTCGACATTGCTGCGATCCATCAATCATCTGGAGCGTGTGGATGATGGCTTTATCTCGATTGATGACGAACTGTTGGGCTATCGCCAGAGCGGCAACACGCTCTACGAGTTAAAAGAAAAAGACATTCTGAAAAAGCGCGTCGATGTCGGCATGGTGTTTCAGAACTTCAATCTCTTCCCGCATCTGACCGTGCTGGAAAACATCATTGAAGCACCGATGATTGTCCGTGGACTGAGCCGCGATGCTGCGACCGTGATTGCAAAACGCCTGCTTGCCCGCGTTGGTCTCAGCGAAAAAATCAATGCCTATCCGCGCCAGCTTTCCGGCGGTCAGCAACAGCGTGTCGCCATCGCCCGCACATTGGCACTCAATCCAAAAGTCATCCTGTTCGACGAGCCAACCTCGGCCCTCGACCCGGAACTGGTTGGTGAAGTGCTGGATGTCATCAAGGAGCTTGCACGCTCTGGCACCACGCTTGTCATCGTAACCCATGAGATCGGCTTTGCCCGTGAAGTGGCGGATACGGTGGTGTTCATGGAAGAGGGCCGTATCCTCGAAACCGGCAGGCCAGAGCAGCTTTTCAATGCGGCAACGCATCCCCGAACCCGGGAGTTTCTTGCAAAAGTCCTCTGACGCCAGAACGCCCGTTGTTTTTAAGCGCATCCCGAAAACGGGTTCCCACTTTTCGGGATGCGCTCAGGATCCAAACCACAACTCCCGACACTTACGATTGCCCTGACGGGGCAGTCGACGGGGATTGTTTGTCCAAAATTCAGATTATTCTCAGGAGTCATTCAATGAAATCAGTCAACTACAAGAGCGCAATATTGGGCAGCTTTCTGGCAGCAGCAACGCTTTTCAGCGCGCCAGGCTTTTCCGCAGAGCTTGATTTTAGCCCGGAGCAGCCAAACCGTTTGCGCACGGAAAAGAGCGAAGCCGTCGTCAATGCCGTTCCCAAGGATTTCAAGTTTGTGCAGGACGGCAAGTTCGTCGTCGGCATTAATCCCTGGGTGCCTCCGATCAGCACTTATGCAACGGATGCAAAGACTGTCGTGGCTTTCGATCCCGATCTTATTCAGCTGGTTTCCGATACATTGGGTCGCGAGCTTGTGCTGGTGCCAATCGCCTGGGCGGATTGGCCGCTTTCGCTTCAATCTGGCAAGTTCGATGCGGTTATTTCAAATGTGACCGTAACTGAAGAGCGCAAGGAAAAGTTCGACTTTTCAACGTATCGCAAGGATGAGCTTGGCTTTTATGTGAAGGCCGACAGTCAGATCACGTCGCTGAAAGAGCCGAAGGACATTGCGGGGCTCAAAATCATCACCGATCCAGGCACCAATCAGGAAAACATCCTTGTGCAATGGGACAAGCAGAATGTCGAAGCGGGCCTGAAGCCTGTAGAAATTCAGTATTACGACGATGATGCCGTCAAGAGCCTAGCGATTGATTCCGGTCGTGCGGATGCGGTTTTCAGCGTCAATGCAGTGCAGGCCTATGCTGCATCGCAGCACGGCAAAACCAAGCTTGTGGGAACGGTAAGCGGCGGCTGGCCGCAGACGGCCGAGGTGGCAATCACCACACGCAAAGGCAGCGGTCTGGCCGATACGCTAACGCTCTCGCTCAATGAACTCATCAAGAACGGCAAATATCATCAGGTGCTTGAGCGTTGGAGCCTGAGTTCAGAAGCCGTTGATGAGGCCAAAACCAACCCTGCCGGATTGCCGAAAAGCGGATCGTGAGATCCGCTCGTAACGGGGTAAAATCTAAAGAAATCAGGTCATTACACAGAGTTTTACACTCAAGGAGATGGGAATATGGCTTATATCAGAAAAGCGGGATACTTCACTGCGGGCCTGATTTCAGGGGCTTTGCTGATGACCAATGCTGCATGGAGTGAGGGCAGATTTGATCTCAGTCCAGAACAGCCAAACCGTTTGCGGGTTGAAAAAATCGATAAGCGTATCGATGAGGTCAAGGACTTCAAATTCGTCAAAGACGGTGTTCTGACCATTGGCATCAGCACCAGCGGGCATCTGCCGCTGCACGACTATGCGTCAGATTCCAAGACTGTCATCGGCTACGATGTCGATCTGGCACAGATCATTGCCGATAGTCTCGGCCGCGATCTCGAACTGGTTTCGGTTGCCTGGGCCGATTGGCCTCTTGGGCTTGCTTCTGGCAAATTCGATGCCGTGATTTCCAATGTCACAGTGACGGAAGAGCGGAAAGAAAAGTTTGATTTCTCCACCTATCGTAAGGATGAGCTTGGCTTTTACGTCAAGGCTGACAGCGCGATCAAGGAGCTGAAACAGCCCAAGGATATTGAAGGCCTCAAGATCATCACCGATGCAGGCACCAATCAGGAAAAGGTGCTGCTGGAGTGGGATCGTCAGAATGTTGCAGCCGGTCTGAAACCGATTGAGGTGCAATATTACGACGATGACGCGGTCAAGGATCTCGCCATTCAAAGTGGCCGTGCCGATGCGGTGTTCAGCGTGAACGCGACGCAGGCCTATTCCGCTGGCATCAATGGCAAGACCAAGCTGGTTGGTACGGTGAGTGGCGGCTGGCCGATCACCGCCGAGATTGCGGTCACAACGCGCAAGGGCAGTGGGCTTGCAGCTCCACTGACCAATGTTCTCAACGATCTGATTGCAAGCGGTGCCTATACCAAAGTTCTTGAGACCTGGAACCTTGGACCGGAAGCCATCACCGAAGCCAAGACAAATCCACAGGGCCTGCCGAAAAGCGGTTCGTGAGGGGCTGGGCTGGCACATGAGGGGACGCATATGCCAGCCCGCTTTAGTTTACACAAATGGAGAACGGTTCATGAGAGCAGTCGCTCTGTTAGTTGCTGTATCGGCGTTGGTAGGCGCATCTTCCCTGTCGGCCTTTTCGGAGGATGATTTTGATTTATCACCCGAGCAAGCTGGTCGCATTCATGTGCAGAGAGATGCCAAGGCAATTGGCGCCATCCCCGCAGATTTCAAATTCGTCACGCCGGGCAAGTTGACTGTGGCCGTTGCGCCGGGTGGTCCGCCGCTGGCGGCCTATGCCACAGATGCCAAGACTGTTGTGGGTGCGGATGCAGACTATGCGTCGGCCATTGCCGAAAGCCTGGGGCTTGAACTTGAAAGCGTTCCTGTTGCATGGATCGATTGGCCGCTGGGTCTCGCATCAGCCAAATATGATGCCGTGATATCCAATGTTGGCGTAACGGAAGAGCGCAAGGAAAAGTTCGACTTTTCGACCTATCGGCAAGGCCTGCATGGCTTTTTCGTAAAGGCCGATAGTGGTGTTACCTCCATCAAGGAACCAAAGGATGCTGCAGGCCTCCGCATCATCGTGGGTGCGGGCACCAATCAGGAGCGCATTCTGGTCAAGTGGAGCGAAGAGAATGAGAAGGCGGGTCTGAAACCGCTGGAATTGCAATATTACGATGATGAAGCTGCCAGCCTTTTGGCTCTGCAATCGGGCCGGGCCGATGTTATCGTGCAGCCCCACGCGCAGCTCGTGTTCATCGCCTCTCGCGACAAGAATATCAAACGCGTCGGCACGCTGAGTGCGGGCTGGCCGGATCGCTCGGATGTGGCGATTACAACGCGTAAAGGCAGCGGACTTGCCGATGCATTGACCATTGCCACCAACAGCCTGATTGCGAGCGGATACTATGCCCGCATTCTCGATCGCTGGCATCTGGAGGAAGAAGCCCTCAAACAATCGGAGACCAATCCGCCCGGATTGCCGAAGTTCAAATAACATTTCTACGCGCATCTTATCCGAAAACAAGTTCACACTTGTCGGAATGCACTCACATATAAAAGGATAAAACGTGCCAAAATCGATTGATTATTTCTTTTCCATCGGCTCGCCCTGGTCATATCTCGGGCTTGATACGCTCGAGGAACTGGCAGAGCGGCATGTGGTCGAGATCAAGCCATATCTTGCGACCGTCATCGAGGAGAATGGCGGCATCTTTTCGCGCAATCGTCCGGAAGCCCGTCGCGCCTATGGCACGCAGGATCTCAAGCGTTGGGCCAAGTTTCGCGGCAAACCGCTTTTCATTGATGATCGCCCGGCTCTGAGTGATCCCACACCTGCTTCATTCAGTGTGATTGCGGCTTACCTTGAAGGTCAAAACTGGCTGCAGCTGACACGCGTGCTTCAACATGCGTTTTGGTCTGAGGCCAAGGATATTGGCAAGCCGGAAGTCCGCAGTGCGGTCGCCGATGAAGCCGGTTTCAACGGTCAATATCTGGTTGGGCGTGAGAATGATCACGACGTTCAGGCCAAATGGAAATCGGATCGCGAACGTGCCGTCGACAAGGGTGTGTTTGGTTTTCCGACCTATATTTACGATACTGAGACTTATTGGGGACAAGATAATCTCGGCTTTCTGGCGAGTCATCTGCGCGGAGAAGCCTATTAAAATCAGATGGCTGCATTAGAAACTTCAGATAATGCAGCCAGTCGTTATATCGGCTGTCAGCGAAGCGCGTATCCACCATCAGGATAAAGGTTAGAACCGGTCACAAACCTGTTTCCCATGAGGTAAAGTACGGTATCGGCAATCTCGGATTCAGTGCCTGGTCTGCCGACAAGCGAATTTTGACGATAGTGTTCATAGGCTATTTCGCGTATTTGCTGCGGACGATTTTGCCAAAGATGGCCGTCGATCGTACCGGGTGAAATCGTGTTCACCCGGATGGGTGCCAGATCGATCGCCAACCCGCGACCGAGCCCTTCGATTGCACTGTTGCAAGCTGCATAAACTGCGCCACCCTTGATTGGCCTTGCGCTGGCTGCACCGGCCATCAAGGTGATCGAACCAGCCTTGTCGAGGTGCGGAACAGCTTGTTTCACAGCCCAGTATTGGCCCCAGAACTTTGAACGAAACGGGCTTTCAATTGCCTCTATGTCGTCGCTGTCGAGGCCGACCACAGTGTAGGTGGCCGCCGGGACGAACAGATGATCGAAAGCGCCGATTGCTCTGAAAAATGTCGCGAGAGATTGAATGTCGGAGGTATCGACTTCCAGTGCGGTTGATCTCTCTCCCAGAGTTATAGCAGCCTGTTCAAGTCTTGCAGGATCGCGTGCGCCTATAACGACCTTGCCGCCGGCTTCTACCGCCTTCTTTGCAACGGCAAACCCGATCCCGGTACTTCCACCAATCACGACGATTGTCTTATCTCGCAGTGCTTCTGACATTGCTCACCCTTCACAGCGCTGAAATTGTGTGAAAGGCAATTTATCATGGAGAAAATTTCGCACTTCTGACATTATTTATATTCAATCACGACAAATATTATCGACAGATGATTTCAAACGAACGGTTAAACGGTATCAGAGCATTTGTTCAGGCTGAGCAATCGGGCAGCTTCGCGGCTGCATCAACCGTGTTGGGCCTGTCGCAATCTGCGGTCAGCAAATCTGTTGCTCGGCTTGAAGATCGTCTCGGTGTGCGGTTGTTTCATCGCACGACCCGCAGTCTAAGCCTGACCGACGAGGGGCGCGTTTATCTTGAAAGTTGCCGTCGGGCGCTTGAAGAGCTTGCGAATGCAGAAACTGCACTTTCTTCCCGCATAGCTGTTCCGGCAGGACGGGTGCGGATTAATCTGCCGGATTTGTTTGGCCGGAAATGCGTTGCACCTTTGTTGATGCAACTAGCCCAGGCCCATCCACAGCTGCATTTTGAAGTGTCATTTGAAAACCGCGTCGTGAACCTCATTGAAGAGGGGTACGACCTTGCGGTGCGGATCGGTGATCTGCCCGATAGTATGGATCTGATTTCTAAACGCGTGGGTCAGCAGGACGTCATCATTTGTGCATCGCCCTCTTATATATCGGCCTACGGTAAGCCTTTGAAACTGAGTGACGTTCAAGAGCATTTCTGCGTCATGCAGTTTCGTGGTGGGCGAAATGAACCATGGGTCGTTTTAAACGAGCATGGGGAAAAGGTTCGATGCGATATCCGCGCGAACCATAGCTTTGCTGCTTTTGATATGATCGTTGATGCGGGTATTGCTGGCTTGGGGTTTGTTCAGGTACCCCGTTGGCTGGTCGAAGACAAGCTCTTGTCCGGCGCGTTGGTTCAGGTTTTGCCGGATATCAGAACGCCTTCGTTGCCGATCCATGTCATATGGCCGGGCGGGCGTGTTCTTGCGTCACGCGTGAGAGCAACGATTGATATAATTGTTGAAGGCTTGCGGTAGCTCGCGCCGCGCTTGACAGGCGCGGCGCCGCTTAATTTTACTGGCTGGAGAGGCTGTTTCCAGCTGGGGCACCAAGCTCAAAAAGCTTGGAACCTTGCTCGCCATCGATCTCCCGATAACCAATGATCCGAAACCATTTAACGACGTCAGGACGATCGAGCCAACTTCTGGAATGTATCGGACGGTCGCCAGAAAGCGCCTGAATTTGCTTTATGTGCTTCCGGCAAAAGCGGACGGATCGCGCATTGAAGAAATCTTCCTTCGCTGCAAACAGCGTATCTGTTCCATCATCCGCCTCTTGCCAGGCAATGATCGCCACGACCTTGTCGTCTTCAATCAGTGCATGTGCGCGTCCTTCGCGCAAGTTCATGGTAAGGTTATCATAGGCCGATCTTACGTCTTTCCCAGCCGCGATATATTCTGCTGCCATTCGCTCTGAAAGGTCGTGAAAAACGCTTTCCAGATCACCAACACTTGCCGTGCGTGCTTTCATCTTTCTGACCTCCCTTGGTTATTTTCCTCCGCGCCAAAAGGGATAATCTGATTATCCCAAGGCCGATCGGATCGATATCTTCAACGTTAAAATGCTGAAGCCGGTTCCACTTTGGAAATATGCCATGTTGGGTTTTTCGATAAAACCCAATAATGCCAACGCAAGATATTGGGATGGAGTCTAACATTGCTCTGTGACGGGCGCTTAGCACTATGTTCCATGAATCACGGAAATATGAAGCGCAAATTCCTTGAGTGGCGCAGGCTGCGCAATCATATTCCTTAGCTCAATGAGTGCGTAGTCGTAAAATCACCGATCTGAAAAACGCTCATCGAGAAGCGCCCACCTCATTTCGCAATAGCCTCAGGAACAATCAATTGAACAAGTCTCTTCATCTTACGGCGTTTATGCGCCCTGTAAGTCTGCATACTGGCGCTTGGCGATATCCCGGTGCCTATGCCGACGCAAACTTCAATTTCAAGCATCTGAAGGCTTTCGCCCAGAAACTTGAAGCGGCGAAATTCGACGCATTCTTCATGGCGGATCATCTTGCGGTCCTCAACATGCCGGTCGAGGCACTGAAGCGCAGTCATACGGTTACGTCGTTTGAACCATTCACGCTGCTGTCAGCTCTGGCTGCTGTGACTGACAAGATCGGACTGGCGGCGACTGCTTCCACCACATTTGACGAGCCGTACCATATTGCCAGACGTTTTGCCTCGCTTGACCATATTAGCCAGGGGCGCGCAGCGTGGAACATCGTCACGACATCCAATCCCGATTCAGCGCTTAATTTCGGCAAGGACGAGCATGTCGAGCATGGCGAACGCTACAAGCGTGCGCGCGAGTTCTATGATGTTGTAACCGGACTTTGGGACAGCTTTGCGGATGATGCATTCATCCGGGATCAGGAAAGCGGCATCTTCTTTGATCCATCCAAGATGCATGTTCTGGATCATCATGGCGATGATTTTAATGTGCGTGGACCACTCAATATTGCGCGTCCAGTACAAGGATGGCCGGTAATTGTTCAGGCTGGTCAATCAGAACCGGGCCGCCAGCTGGCGGCTGAAACCGCAGAAGTGGTGTTTTGTGCGCCGCGAGACATTGTTGAATCAAAAAAGCTTTATGCTGATTTGAAGTCGCGCTTGGCAGCTGCCGGTCGCGCGCCATCGTCGTTGAAGATATTGCCTGCAGCCTTCATTGTCCTTGGCGATAGCCTTGAGGAAGCCAAGCAGAAGCGTGCGAAGCTCGATAGTCTTGTTCATTATGATAGCGGTATCGCATCGCTATCGATTGCTCTGGGCCACGATGTATCAGGCTTTGATCCAGACGACTATTTGCCTGAAATTCCCGAAACCAATGCAAGCAAGTCGGGCAGGGCGCAGGTGCTTAAATTGGCTGAAGAGGAAAAGCTGACTGTCCGTCAGCTCGCCCAGCGTTACGGCGGCTATTCGGGTCTTGCTTTCGTCGGAACTGTCGAAAGCGTTGCCGATGAAATGCAGAAATGGCTGGAAGAGGATGCCAGTGACGGCTTCACAGTTGTATTCCCCTTCCTTCCGCAAGGCCTTGATGATGTGGCGGAAAGACTGGTGCCTGAGCTACAGCGCCGTGGTATCTTCCGCACCGATTACGAGGGCAGCACACTGCGTGAACACCTCGGCCTCCCACGCCCTTCAAACCGCTTTTTTGATGGCAGCTAAGCTGTCTGAACTCTGAACCGATGTCGCGGGATGGATCGGTATTTTCAAACCGAGATTGTCCCGCAATGTCGGACCATCATAACCGCTGCGAGCAAGCCCGCGGCGACGAAGCTCCGGCAACACCAGCTCGGCAAAGTCTTCCAGACCTGCCGGGAAGATAGGCGGCATCACATTGAAGCCATCCGCGCCATAGGTTTCAAAACGCTCTTCGAGCGCATCAGCCACGTCCGTCGCCGTGCCAACGATTTGTAGATGACCACGCGCGCCCGCAACCCGGAGATAAAGTTCGCGAATGGTTAGATTTTCGCGCCGCGCCAATTCAAACAGAAGCTCTTGTCTGCTTTTGCTGCCTTGAGTTTCCGGCAACTCCGGCACGGGACCGTCGAGATCGAACTGCGAAAGGTCGGGGCCGGACCAGCCAGAAGACAGAATATTGAGCCCCACAGACGGGTGAATGAGGTTCTGGAGCTGATCGAACTTATCCCGAGCCTCCTGCCTCGTGCGACCAACAACCGGAAAAATGCCCGGCATGATTTTGATATCGTCGGCATCACGGCCATAGTGCGCTGCACGCAGTTTGACATCTTTGTAGAAAGCGGAAGCTTCCGCAATAGTCTGCTGTGCCGTGAAAACAACATCTGCACTTTTTGCTGCCAGTTCCTTTCCTGCTGCCGATGAACCAGCCTGCACGGTCACCGGATGCCCTTGCGGGGAACGCGGCACATTCAACGGTCCCTGAACGGAAAAGTGCTTGCCCTTGTGATCAAGTACATGCCGCTTGTTAGGGTCGAAAAACCGTGCCTGCTCCTTGTCATAAAGAAAGGCATTATCTTCCCAGCTGTTCCATAGTCCCGTGACGACATCGGCAAATTCTTCCGCCCGTTCATAACGGTCGGCATGTTCATAATGGTGGTCGAGATTGAAATTGCGCGCCTCAAAGTCGCTGGCCGAAGTCACAAGGTTATAGCCTGCGCGACCACCGCTTAAATGGTCAAGTGAGGCAAATTTTCGTGCGATGTGGAAAGGCTCATTGAAGCTTGATGAGGCCGTTGCAACAAGACCGATATGGCTGGTGACAGCCGAGAGCGCTGACAAAAGCGTGAGTGGCTCAAACTGTGCTACATAGCTGTGCGCTGTGCGGCTCAGAATTTCGAGATTGTCGCCGCGGGTTCCTGCACCATCGGCAAGAAACAGCAGATCGAATTTGGCTGCTTCTGCCAGCGAGGCAACGTTGCGGTAATAGTCGAAATTGATGCCAGCATTTGCAACAGCATCCGGGTGCCGCCATGCCGCAATATGGTGGCCGACCGGATAGACGAACAAGCCAAAACGCAGAAAACCCTCACGCTTTGCCATTTCAGGCGCTCCGGGCCTGAGATGGTGTTGCAACGGATAAGGCTGGCAGTTCCAGATTGGCGCGGAAGTCAGAACCGATATAATCCGTATCAATCAACGACCGGCGTCGAAGCTCCGGGATCAGACCATTTAAAAGTAAATCTTCCTGATCGGGATTACCAATGCCGTGCAGTGTGAGAACGTCAACAGCACCCTTATTGAAGCGTTCTTCAATCGCATCAACAAGTTGCTTCGGCGTACCTGCAATCGACCAATGGCCGGTTTCCTGTGCCTCAATAATCAACTGACGCAGGGTCAGACCTTCACGCGCATAGCGGCGGAAGACTTCGACACGGCCCCGGCGGCGGTTAATGCTGGTGATTTCCGGCAGCAGGTTTTCCGGTAGAGACTTGTCGAGCGGCAGATCGCTCAGATCAATATGGCCGCCGAGCATATCTGCAAGTTTGACACGTCCCTGATCATAATCGATTGCCTCATGCTTGTCTTTCAGACGGCGAGCAACATCGGCTTCCGATGAGCCAATCAGCGAATGAAGCGAGTTCATGATGAATGGCAGATTGTTGCCACGGCCAAACTGTGCCGCTCTGCGGCGCAGCTCGGTGGCAAAGGCCACAGCATCTTCGAGCTTCGGCTGCGATGTATAGACGACTTCAGCATAGCGGGCGCCAACGGTGACACCGGCGTCGGATTGGCCGGCCTGAAACTGAACCGGACGACCCTGCGGCAGAGGTGGCACATTCAGTGGCCCTTCTACGCTGAAATGCTTGCCACGATAGTTGATGGGGTGAAATTTTTCCGGGTGGACAGAGATATTACCCGACGCTTTGCGGGTGATCGCATCACGTTCATTTGCATCATAGAGCGCGTTCACGATCTCGATGAATTCCGCAGCCCGTTCATAGCGCTCTTCCGGACTTGGCAGATCGCCGCCGAAATTCTCTTCGCCGACCGAAGAGGTCACGGCATTCCAGCCCGTTCTGCCACCGCTCAAATGATCTAGCGTGCCGATCTGGCGTGCGAGATTGTAAGGATGCAGAAATGTCGTTGAGACGGTCGCAATAAGCCCGATATGCGATGTGGCATGTGCCAGCGCTGCGAGCGCGATAACCGGGTCTTGCGTGCCGGTCGTGCCCGCTAGACCCGCCGGATCAAGTTGCAGAAGGTCGGCAGTAAAAAGACCGGTGATTTTCTCGGCTTCAGCCTTCTTTGCCAACTCTATTGCGCGTTTGAACCCAAAGGTCTTGTCCTGGTCATTGTCCGCGGAAACAACGTTGCTGGCACCAAACAGGGTTTTCAAGCGGCGGGTGCGTGTTCTTGTCATAGTGATCTCCTCAAGAAGCGCATGCCGAAACGTGTGAAACGGTTTTCGGACAAGATGCGCGTTAAATAGTAATTCAGGCCGCGCTTATCGTTGGAACGGCATCCAGCAGGGCGCGTGTGTAATTGTGCTGTGGTTGGGAAAAGACGCGTTCAACAGCGCCGCTTTCAACGATGCGACCGTCCTTCATCACCAGAACGCGGTCTGTCAGATGATGGACGACGCCAAGGTCGTGCGAAATGAACAGAAGCGATGTGCCTGAAGCTGCTTGTAGCTCAGCCAGAAGGTCGAGGACCTGTGCCTGCACCGATACATCAAGCGCGCTTACAGGCTCATCGGCGACTAGCAATTTCGGGCGCGGTGCAAAGGCACGCGCGATGGCGACGCGCTGGCGCTGACCGCCCGACAATTCACGGGGATAGCGCTTGAGAAACTGCGCCCCCAGACGCACCGCATCCAGCACTTCCACCACGCGCTTGCGGCGTTCATCACCATAGATATGAACGGAATCAAGGCTTTCACCGACGATCTTTTCAACCGTGTAACGCGGATCGAACGAACTGAGCGCATCCTGCGCAATCAGTTGCATATGCGCACGCTGTGCGCGGCGTTGCTCCTCGCGCAGATTGCTCCAGAGTCTGCCATCAATATGTACCGTACCCTGGTCGGGTTCAGTTAACCCCAGAACGATCTTCGCGACGGTGGTTTTGCCAGAGCCGGATTCCCCAACAATGCCGAGCGCTTCGCCAGCTTTCAACGAGAATGAGACATCATTGACGGCCAAAGGCGTGTTTGCTTTGCCATAATGTTTGAACAACCCTTTGGCTTCCAGAACATTAGTGCTCTCATCGATGCGCTTTGCTGGTAGGGCCACCCTGACTTGCGGTTGGTGCGGCTGTGCTGGCGATAGCCGGTAGCCGCGCGAACCTGCCGATGGCACGGCTTCGAGCAAATGTCGCGTATAGGCTTCCTTCGGCGCATTGAGGATCTGGTTAGTCGGGCCTTCCTCAACGATGCGGCCATTGTGCATGACCAGAACGCGATCGGCCAGCCTTGAGACAACAGCAAGGTCATGGCTAATCAGCAGAAGTGTGTGTCCCGCTTGGCGTCGCTCCGCAAAAAGATCGAGGATCTGCTTCTGAACCGTCGCGTCAAGCGCTGTGGTCGGTTCGTCGGCAATGAGCAGTGACGGCGAGCGTGCAACCGCTGTTGCGATCAGTGCGCGTTGCCGCAAACCGCCGGAAAGCTGATGTGGATATTGCAGCAATCTGCGATCAGGGTCGGGAATGCCGACCGAGCGCAGCAATGCCTTGCTGCGATCCGTGACATCCGGCCTTCGGAAGAAGCCCTTGACGCCGAAGGCATCGGAAAGCTGTTGCGAGATACGACGTAGCGGATCGAGCGATACCAGCGCGTCCTGCAGGACAAAACCGATTTTGTTGCCGCGCAAACCCCGCCATTCCTTATCGCGGTAATCAAGGACACTCAGACCATCGATCTCGAAAAGGTCAGCCTTGACGATAGCGCTCGGGCCTGAAAGTCCGATCAGTGCTCGTGCGGTCACTGACTTGCCGGAACCGGATTCCCCGACCAGCGCCACTGTCTCGCCGGGATGAATGGTCAGATCAATGCCTTCGACAACTTTCACCAACTGATCATCGCGCTGAAAGCTGATGGACAGATTGCGGATTTCAACAAGCGGCGTTGTCATGACTGCCTCCGGCCTTCAAAGGCAAGCTGCCAGCGGCGTCCGAGAATGCTGATCGATATAACGGTGAGCGTGATCGCAAGGCCGGGCCAGACACCAATCCACCAAGCAACACGCAGATAATTGCGCGCTTCTGACAGCATCGCGCCCCATTCGGGTGCTGGTGGTTGCGGTCCCATGCCAAGAAAGCTCAAGCCCGCAGCACTGATGATAGCTGTGCCAAGCCCGATGGTTGCCAAAATCGGAACCTGTGCAATGGCGTGGGGCAATATGTGTCGCAGCACGAGGATGTGACGCTTCAGCCCAAATGTTTTCGCCTGTTCGACATAACCGCTTTGCGCAATAACGAAGGTCTGCGCGCGCACGACGCGGGCGAAACGCGGAATGATGGCAACCCCAAGCGCAAAGATCAGATTGACGGTGCCCGGTCCTGTGA